>NZ_KB906100.1:0-292943 GCF_000381185.1 Thioalkalivibrio sp. ALMg13-2
GCTCACCGTCTCCGCCGAGACGCCAACCCGCGCGCCAATCTCCGAAGCCTTCAGGCCTCGCGTGCTCAGCAGAATCATGCGCGCGCGCTGTTGTTCCGCCGCGGGCATCTGGCGCCGCCGCAGCCAGCTCTCGAGCTCGTCGCGTTCGGCTTCGCTGATCGTCAACGTCTTGATCGGTCGTCCCATTCCGGTCGCCTCCCGAGTGCCTGTTATCAGGATACAGGGGGACAGTCACGGAGTCGATGAACTTTTGTTAAAGGACACTAGGGAAACACTGATCAATGAACGCGTTCGCGCTCGAGTCGCTTTTGCGTGCGAACAAGGCGCGGTGACTGCCGTGCAGTCATTCTGCACAAAGGAGCCGCAACGCCGTTCCCGCGCAAAAGCGGCCGAGCCCCTGCTTTCAACCGTTTGCGGGGTTGGAACCCCAGGTTCCCCGATTCTGCGTTGCGCCGCTTGCCGGTAGAACCACTACCGGCTGCGCGCCGCGCCTTGTCTCGGAAAACCTGGGGCACCAACGCGAACGCGTTCATTGATCAGTGTTTCCCTAGCGTCCGTGGATGTAGCGCTCGTCCGACCAGGTCGCCAGCCACTCGGGACGCACCATGACCAGGCCGGTAATCACGATCCCGTTGATCACCGCCTCGGGCAGCACCAGCAGGGCCAGGTAGCGCAGGTAGTCGCGATGGATATCTGCCCAGGCGAGCTCGGTGAACAACCCGTAGATCGCCGCCGAGGCCAGCACGGTGGCAACCACCGAAAGCGCCCCGCCGAGGAAACCGACCGCGTAGAGGTAGATGAACATGTGCGCGGGCAGACGCGCCTCGGACAGCCGCAGCAGCCCCCAGGTGACCGCGACCGGCAGGATGCCCGCCAGCAGCACCGTCAACGGGAAGGCGGCTAGCGGGAGCACGCCGAACAGGCCGAGGATCGCCACTACCAGGAAGACCATCAGGATCGCCAGCTGCCAACCGAACATCAGGGTCACGGTGGCCATGCCCAGAAAATGCAGGGCCAGCCCATCCAGGGCCTGCGCCCGCAGGCTCCAGATCAGCAGCAGGCACAGCGTGGCGATCACGAACAGCTGAGCGCGGCCGGGCACGAAGAAGGTTTCCCAGGGCATGCGCCGCAGCATCACCAGCATGCCGCCACCCAGCAGCACGGCGGACAGCACCCGGAGCGCAACCGGCAGTTCGCCCGCCCCCTCGACCATGCTCAATCGGGCTCGCGCACCGCGGCCGCGACAGTGTACTCGCGGCCCTGCTTGACCTTGTCGTAGTTGCCGAACACTTCCTTGAACCCCTTCTCGATGAACCGCCGCAACCCGGTAATGGTTACGACATAGATGCGTCCATCCGGGTTCATCTGCTCGTGGGCGTCCAGCAGGTAGGTGTAGAGCATCTCGCGCCCCACCTTGGCCGGCAGGTTCGAGGTGACCAGGTCGAAACGCCGGTCACGGATCTGCGCGAAGCCGTTACTGGTCACGCAGTCCACATTGGTGATGCCGTTCAGCTCGGCGTTACGCCGGCTGTACTCCACCGCCAGGAAGTTGGTGTCCACCAGCGTGCAGTGGCCCTGCGGCGCCTTGCGCGCCAGCGTCAGGCCGATCGGGCCATATCCACAGCCCAGATCCAGGCAGGCATCGGTTGGCTCCACCTCGATGCGCTCCAGCAACATCCGCGTGCCATCGTCGATGCGGCGCGGCGAGAACAGGCCCCAGGTCGTGCGGAACCGCAGGTGTTCTCCGGCCAGCGTGTCCTCGAATTCCAGGTCGCGCTTCAGCTCCGCCTGACGGGTACGCCGCGCCTGGATCGTGGGGAAGTCCTCCTTCATGCCACCCCTCCGTCCGCAGTCCGCTCCACAGCCTCGGCCAGGCCCTGCCACAGGGCCTCGGCGGTGGAGGCCGCGGCGCCGGCGTCATCCTCGCCCGGCAGACCGAGCACGTTGACGTGCCCCATCTTGCGGCCGGACCGGGCCTCGGCCTTGCCATACAGATGCAGCCGCGCGCGGCCGGCAGCCAGCACGCCCTGCCAGTCGGGGTCCCCTGCGGCGGGCCACAGGTCACCCAGCAGGTTGACCATCGCCACCGGCGTGGTCAGCAACGCCGGGGCCAGCCCCAGCCCGCAGACCGCGCGCACCTGCTGCTCGAACTGGCTGACGGTGCAGGCATCCTGGGTGTAGTGCCCGGAGTTGTGCGGACGCGGCGCGATCTCGTTGACCAGCAATTCACCCTCCACCGTGAGGAAGAACTCCACCGCCAGTATCCCCTGGTAGTCGAGCTGCTCGGCGATGTGCCGCGCGATCGCCGTGGCGCGTTCGCGCGGCTCGTCGCCGACCCGCGCCGGCACCCGCGTCAGGTGCAGGATGCCCTCGTGATGGGTGTTTTCCGCCACCGGAAAGGCCTCGTTCGCGCCGTCCGCGGTTCGCGCCACCAGCACCGAGAGCTCGCGCTCCAGCTCGACCTGGGCCTCCAGCACGCAGTCCACCAGCCCCAGCTCGGCATGCGCCGCGGGCAACTCGCCGGCCTGCGCCAGCCGGACCTGGCCCTTGCCGTCATAACCCAGGCGCGCGGTCTTCAGGATCGCGGGGAACGTCGGCCCTCCCGCGTCCGTTCGCACTTCGGGCGTCTGGCCGGCCAGGACCGCCTGCCAGGGGGCTACCGCCACACCGATCTCGCCGAGGAAGGCCTTCTCCTCCAGGCGATCCTGGGCAATGCTCAGGGCGCGCGGCCCCGGGCGCAGACAGGCATGCGCATCCAGCCACTCCACGGCCGGGCGCGGGATGTTCTCGAACTCGGTGGTAATGACCGCGCAGGCCCCGGCCAGGGCCTGCAGCGCATCGGGGTCGTCGAAGGCCTGGCACAGGTGGCGCGCCGCCACTCGCCCGGCCGGGCTGGCCGGGTCCGGGTCCAGGACCCATACGGGATAGCCCATGCCCTGTGCGGCCTCCACGAAATAGCGGCCGAGCTGCCCGCCACCGAGCAGCCCGAGGGTCGCAGGGGGCTGGATCATGACGGGTCCGGTGGCAGGGTCTGCCCCAGCACGGCCTGACTTTGGGACTGACGAAAGGCATCCAGACGCTCACGCAGATCGGGATCGTGGTTCGCCAGCATCGCGGCGGCGAACAAGGCGGCGTTGGCCGCGCCCGCCTCGCCGATCGCGAAGGTCGCCACGGGGATGCCGCGCGGCATCTGCACGATGGACAGCAGCGAGTCCTGCCCCTTCAGGTGGCGCGAGGCAACCGGCACCCCGAGCACCGGTACCGGCGTCTTGGATGCCAGCATCCCCGGCAGGTGCGCCGCCCCCCCGGCCCCGGCGATGATCGCCTGTAGACCACGCTCGCGTGCCTGCTCGGCGTACTCGAACAGGAGATCCGGTGTTCGGTGAGCCGACACCACCCGGGCCTCGAACGGGACCCCGAGTTCGTCCAGCACATCCACCGCCCGCTCCATGGTCGCCCAGTCGGAGGTGCTCCCCATCACGACGCCCACGCGAGGCGCCGCCGAATTGCCTGCCATCTCAGTCATGGCCCGAACGATAGCGACCCCGGCCCCACCCGACAAGCCATGCGCACCACGAAGCCCACCAAGGCACGAAGAAAAGGCCGGTCAAGGGCGACCCACAGGGAGACGCAGAGGCCGGAAGGCCTTACTGGTGAGAGCGAAGCGGGGGCGTGAATGGCCGGTGGATAAGGCGCGACGCGCCCATGCGCTTGCTGCCGATCGTCGCGTCTCCTTGTGGATCGCTTTTCTTCGTGGCTTCGTCCGCTTCGTGGTGCGCAAGGCCCGCGCCCGGTAGAATCGCGGCATGACTGACACCCTGCTTGAAAGCCACCTCCCCGACCTGGAACTCGTGCATCGCGGCAAGGTGCGCGATCTCTATGCGGTGGACGCCGACCACTGGCTGATGGTCACCACCGACCGCCTGTCCGCCTTTGACGTGATCCTGCCCACGGCCGTGCCCGAGAAGGGCCGAGTGCTAACGGAGATCACGCAGTTCTGGATGCACAAGGTGGAGCGCGAGCTGGGCATTTCCAACCAGCTGACCGATATCCCGCTGGAACAGGTGATCCCGGACCCGGCCGTTCGCGCCCCGCTGGAAGGACGCAGCCTGGTGATCCGCCGGCTCGAAGCCCTGCCGGTGGAGGCGGTGGTACGCGGCTACCTGATCGGCTCTGGCTGGAAGGACTACCAGGCCAGCGGCGCGGTCTGCGGCATCCCGCTCCCGGCCGGCCTGGAGCTCGCCTCGAAGCTCCCCGAGGCGATCTTCACCCCCAGCACCAAGGCCGACGTCGGCGACCACGACGCCAATATCGACTTTGATGCCGTCGTGGCGACCATCGGCGAGGACCGGGCGCGGCAGGTGCGCGACGCGGCACTCTCGATCTACGCGATGGCGCGCGACTACGCGGCCGAGCGCGGCATCATCATCGCCGACACCAAGTTCGAGTTCGGCGTCGATGCGGCCGGCACCCTGCATCTGATCGACGAGGTCCTGACCCCGGACTCCTCGCGCTTCTGGCCCGCCGACCGCTACGCGCCAGGCACCAGCCCCGAGTCCTTCGACAAGCAATACGTACGCGACTACCTGGAGACCCTGGACTGGGACAAGCAGCCGCCCGGCCCCAAGCTGCCCACGGAAGTGGTGGAACAGACCGCGGCGCGCTATCGCGAGGCCCTGGAGCGCCTGACCCGCGACGCATGAGCCCGACACAGACAGGAGCGCCCCCGCAGGGCCTGTTCGTCACCGGCACCGACACCGGCGTCGGCAAAACCTTCGTCAGCTGCGCGCTGCTGGAACTCTGGCGGAATCGTGGGCTGCCGCCGCAACCACGCAAGCCGGTGGAATCCGGCTGCCCGCCGGGCCCGGATGGGCTGCGGCCCGAGGACGGGATGAACCTGACCCACGCGGCGGGCCTTCCGGACGCCGCCATCGAGCAGGTCACGCCCTGGCGCTTCCCCGATGCCATCGCCCCGGACCAGGCCGCCGCGAACCAGGGCGTGCGCCTGACGATCGCGGAGCTGGCCGCGGCCTGCGCAGCCGACGGCACGGGCCCGCGGCTGGTGGAGGGTGCGGGGGGCTTCTACTCGCCGCTCTGCGCGGATGGCCTGAACGCGGACCTCGCCGCGGCCCTCGGGCTACCGGTCCTGCTGGTGGCCGAGGACCGGCTGGGCACACTGAACACCTGCCTGCTGACCCTGGAGGCCCTGGAACGACGCGGCCTGCAACTGGCCGGGATCGTACTGAACCGGCGCCGGGTGGATGCCGACCCGCGCCTCGACAATGCCGCCGCGCTGCGTTCACGCACGAGCGCCCCGATCATCGAGTCAGCGGAAGGCATCACCCGCGCGGCGCTGGCTCAGAAGCTCTCCACCTCGAAGTTGTCCGGGCGCACGCCGCCGGAGGACTCGCGCTCCTGACCGCGGGACTCGGAGGCCGCAGGGGCTTCCTCTTCGTCAACCCGGAACCCGGCCAGGGTCTCGCGCAGGGCACGGGTTCCCTCGCGGTCGACGCGGCGGGTCTCGATGATATGCACCGGGCGCTGGGACTCGCCGTAGTACGCCTCGTTGAAGTCGTCGCGCACGGTCATGCGCGAGCCGGACAAGCTCATGCCCAGGTAGGCACCCCGCGCCCGCGAGTAGGACAGGAAGTCGGCCGTCGGGGTGGCGCTACGGCCCGCACCCACCGGACCGGCAGCCACCGAGGCATCGCCCCCCAGGCGGATGGCGGATCCGAACATCGAGTCCACCGCATCCTGGGTGCGCGCGACCATCACCACCTCGGCGGCATCACCACCGAACTGCATGCCGAAACTGACCGAACCGAGGGAGTAGAACGCCACCGGCGAATAATCGCCGCGCTCGTCGTCCCAGGCCAGGAACACGCCGATGCCGCCGGAGCCTCCGATCAGGAAGGCCCCGCGAGCCACGCGCGGGAAGATCACTACGCCGCGGGCGTCGCGCAGGTCCTCTTTAAGGGACTCGTACTCGGGGTGGGTCGCCATGTTCTCCACCGTCGCCTGGGCGCGATCGATGATGTCCTGCGGATCGATCTCGCGGCTGAACGGGTTCGCGTGAGCGCTCCCCACCATGGTGGCAAACACCAGCGTCGTCAGGCAGAAAAGGATCAGTCGTTGCATCGTGGAAACCTCCAGAAAGGCCAAGGGAGACGCGGCCGCGCGAATGCGTCGGCGTCTCCCTAACGAATACATTCATCATGGCACAAAAAAAGGGGGCCGAAGCCCCCTTTTTCGTGCTGCAATCCGCAGGATCAGTTGACCTTGGGATCCAGCTCGCCGGACAGGTAGCGCTTGACCATGTCGTCCAGGGAGATCGGCTTGATTTTGGACGCCATGCCGGCGCAACCGAAGGCCTCGTAACGGGCCTGGCAGAGGTCCTTCATCGCGGCAGTCGAGGCCTTCAGGAACTTGCGCGGATCGAATTCCTTCGGGTTCTCGGCCAGGAACTTGCGCACCGCACCGGTGGAGGCCATGCGCAGGTCGGTGTCGATGTTGACCTTGCGCACGCCGTGCTTGATGCCTTCCTGGATCTCTTCGACCGGCACGCCGTAGGTCTCGCCCATGTCGCCGCCGTACTTGTTGATGATCTGCAGCCACTCCTGCGGAACGGAGGAGGAGCCGTGCATGACCAGATGGGTATCCGGGATGCGGGCGTGGATCTCCTTCACGCGCTGGATGGCCAGGATGTCACCGGTCGGCGGACGGGTGAACTTGTAGGCGCCGTGGGAGGTACCGATGGCGATCGCCAGGGCGTCGCACTTGGTGTTCTTCACGAAGTCGGCGGCCTCGTCCGGGTCGGTCAGCAGCTGGTCGTGGGACAGCTGGCCCTCGGCGCCGGAACCGTCTTCCTCGCCGGCCATGCCGGTTTCCAGGGAGCCCAGGCAACCCAGCTCGCCTTCCACGGACACGCCACAGGCGTGAGCGATCTCGGAGACCTTGGCGGTCACGTCACGGTTGTAGTCGTACGAGGCCGGGGTCTTCATGTCAGGCATCAGGGAGCCGTCCATCATCACCGAGCTGAAGCCGGACTGGATGGAGCGCAGGCAGACTGCCGGCTCGGAGCCGTGATCCTGGTGCAGCACAACCGGGATGTCCGGGTACTGCTCGATGGCGGCGATGATGTTGTGGCGCAGGAAGGGCTCGCCGGCGTACTTGCGGGCACCGGCGGAGGCCTGAATGATCACCGGGGAGTCGACCGCAGCGGCCGCTTCCATGATCGAATGGACCTGTTCCATGTTGTTGGCGTTGTACGCCGGCATGCCATAGCCATGTTCGGCGGCATGGTCCAGAAGCTGGCGAAGTGAGATTAGAGCCATGGATTCCTCCTTACGGGATTCGGACTGAGGTAGTGAAAAAGTCGATTATCTGGTTGGCGACTGCGGGCGGTGCGCGGTTCAGGCCAGTTCGCCGACGCGCACGATCTTCATGGCGTTGGTGCCGCCATGCTCGCCCTGCAGGTCGCCCTTGGTAATGATGACCAACTCGCCATCCTGCACGACGCCCTCGGCCTTGAGCAAGTTCACCGCCTCACGGTTCACGCTTTCGTGGCTCTCGGGGATCGGCTTCAGGGTCACCGGATAGACGCCGCGATAAAGCGTCATGCGGCGGCTGGTGGATTCGTGCTGGGTGAGCGCGTAGATCGGGATGCCCGAGCTGATGCGCGACATCCACAGCGCCGTGGACCCGGACTCGGTCAGCGCGGCGATCGCGGAGACATCGAGATGGTTGGCGGTATACATGGTGGCCATCGCGATGGCCTCGTCGACCCGGCCGAAGGTCGAATCCATGCGATGGTCCGACTGACGTGCGGCGCGCTGGCGCTCGGCGGCCTCGCAGATCCGGTCCATGCTGGTGACCACGCGCGCAGGATAACGCCCGGTCGCGGTCTCGCCGGAGAGCATCACCGCATCCGTGCCGTCCAGCACCGCGTTGGCCACGTCGAACACCTCGGCGCGGGTCGGGATGGGGTTCTGGATCATGGTCTCCATCATCTGGGTCGCGGTGATGACCAGACGATTGAGGCTGCGCGCGCGCGTGATCAGGGTCTTCTGCACCCCCGGGAGCTCGGCGTCACCGATCTCCACGCCCAGATCGCCGCGGGCGATCATGATGACCTCCGAGGCGGCGATGATCTCGTCGATCACCTCCAGGGCCTCGGAGCGCTCGATCTTGGCGCAGATCCCGGCCTCCCAGCCGGCATCCTTCAACAGGCCCCGCGCCAGGTGCAGGTCCTGGGCGGAACGCGGGAACGAAACGGCCAGGTAGTCCACCTGCAGCTCGGCCGCCAGGCGGATATCGTCGCGGTCCTTGTCCGTAATCGCGGGCGCAGACAGGCCGCCGCCCTGGCGGTTGATGCCCTTGTTGTTGGACAGCTCGCCACCGACCTCGACGGTGGTCTCGATCCGGCTGCCATTGACCGCCGTGACCTTGAGCACGATACGACCGTCATCCAGCAGCAGGATGTCGTCCGTGCGCACGTCGTCCGGGAGGTCCTTGTAGGTCAGGCCGACCTGGGTGGCATCGCCCGCGTCGCGATCCAGCTCGGCATCCAGCGCGAAGGGCGCGCCCTCTTCCAGCTGCACCTTGCCCTGCTGGAAGCGGTCGATGCGGATCTTGGGGCCCTGCAGGTCGCCCAGGACACCAACGCAACGGCCGGCGCGCTCGGAGGCGGCCCGCAGCCGCGCCAGGCGCTGGCGGTGGTCATCCGGATCGCCATGCGAGAAGTTCAACCGGACCACATCCACACCGGCCCGGATGATGGCCTCCATGGCCTCGTCGCTGTCCGTTGCCGGCCCCAGCGTGGCTACGATCTTGGTACGTCTCATCCGCGCGTGTCTCCGTCAGCGGGGAAGGACAAGGGCCTCAGCCCTTGGCCCGTTCTTCCAGGATGGCGACGGCCGGCAGGGTCTTGCCCTCGAGGAACTCGAGGAAGGCGCCGCCGCCGGTGGAGATGTAGCTGATGCGATCCGCCAGGTTGTACTTGTCGATCGCGGCCAGGGTGTCGCCACCCCCGGCGATGGAGAACGCATTGCTCTCGGCGATCGCCTCGCCCAGGGCCTTGGTGCCACCGGCGAACTGATCGAACTCGAACACGCCCACCGGGCCGTTCCAGACGATGGTGCCGGCATTGCGCAGAGCCTCGGCATAGGTGGCCGCGGTCTCGGGGCCCACATCGAAGATCATGTCGTCGTCCGCAACGGCGTCCACGGCCTTGGTCTCGGCCGGGGTGGATTCGGAAAACTCCTTGCCCACGGTCACGTCGGTCGGGACCGGGATCTCGCCGCCCTTGGCGCGGGCGGCCTCCATCAGGCGCTTGGACTCTTCGACCAGATCCGCCTCGTACAGCGACTTGCCGACACCATGGCCCTGGGCCGCGATAAAGGTGTTGGCGATGCCGCCACCGACGATCAGCTGATCGACCACCTTGGACAGCGACTCCAGCACGGTCAGCTTGGTCGAGACCTTGGACCCACCGACGATCGCCACCAGCGGGCGCTTCGGGGTCTCCAGGGCCTGCCCCAGGGCCTCCAGCTCCTTGGCCAGCAACGGGCCGGCGCAGGCCTGCGGGGCGAATTTGGCCACGCCATGGGTGGAGGCCTGGGCGCGGTGGGCGGTACCGAAGGCGTCCATCACGAACACGTCGCACAGCGCAGCGTACTTCTTGGCCAGCGCCTCGTCGTCCTTCTTCTCGCCGGCGTTGAAGCGCACGTTCTCGAGCAGGATCACCTCGCCCGGCTTGGCATCCACGCCGTCGAGGTAATCCCGCACCAGGCGCACTTCTCGCCCGAGCAGGCCACCCATATGCTCGGCGACCGGGGCCAGAGAGTCCTCCTCGGAGAACTCGCCCTCGGTCGGGCGGCCCAGATGCGACATCAGCATCACGGCCGCGCCGGCGTCCAGGGCCTTCTGCACGGTCTCGAGGCTCGCGCGGATACGGGCGTCCGAGGTGACCTTGCCGCCCTTCACCGGGACGTTGAGATCCTGACGCACCAGCACACGGCGACCCTGCAGGTCGAGATCGGTCATCTTGATGACAGACATGGGAGTACCTCTCGAAATACGGTTGGAAAGAGAAAAGGCTTCGGGCGAGCCCCCGCAGGGACTGGCCCCAGGCCTCTTGGACCCAGGCAATGCAAATGGCCGGACCCCGAGGGGCCCGGCCATCCGGCCTTACTTGGCGACGTGCTCCACCATGCGCAGCATGTTGCAGGTGTAGCCGTACTCGTTGTCGTACCAGGCGACGACCTTCACGAAGGTCGGGTCCAGCTGGATGCCGGCACCGGCGTCAAACACGGACGGGGCGGTGTAGCCACGGAAGTCGGTGGAGACCACCAGGTCTTCGGTGTAGCCCAGCACGCCCTTCAGCTCGCCCTCGGAGGCCTTCTTCATGGCCGCGCAGACGTCGTCGTAGTTGGCGTCGCTGTTGAGCTCCACGGTCAGGTCGACCACCGACACGTCGGAGGTCGGCACGCGGAAGGCCATGCCGGTCAGCTTGCCGTTCAGTTCCGGCAGCACCTTGCCCACGGCCTTCGCGGCACCGGTGGAGGACGGGATGATGTTCTCCAGGATGCCGCGGCCCCCGCGCCAGTCCTTCATGGACGGGCCATCGACGGTCTTCTGGGTCGCCGTGGCGGCGTGCACGGTGGTCATCAAACCACGCTTGATGCCGAACTTGTCGTTCAGCACCTTGGCCACCGGGGCCAGGGCGTTGGTGGTGCAGGAGGCGGCGGAAACCATGGTCTGGCCGGCGTACTCACCATGGTTCACGCCAAAGACGAACATCGGGGTGTCGTCCTTGGACGGCGCGGACATCACGACCTTCTTGGCGCCGGCGTCCAGATGCTTCTGGGCGGTCTCGGCGGTCAGGAACAGACCGGTGGATTCGATCACGATGTCGGCGTCGATATCGCCCCACTTCAGCGCGGCCGGATCCTTTTCGGCGGTCAGGCGGATGCGGTTGCCATTGACCACCAGGTCGTTGCCGTCGACGCTGACGTCGCCTTCGAAGCGGCCATGGACCGAGTCATAACGCAGCATGTAGGCCAGGTATTCCGGATCCAGCAGGTCGTTGATGCCGACCACCTGGAGGTTCGGGAAATCCTTGGCGATGGCACGGAAAGCCATGCGGCCGATACGACCGAAGCCGTTGATACCAACCTTGATAGACATGAGAGTCTCCTCTTTATTGCTTAAGCGAAATCGATTCGGGCTCAGCCGTTCATCACGTCACGTGCGACCTGGGCGACGTTCTCCGGCTTGAAACCGAAGTAATCGAGCAGGGCACCACCGGGGGCGGATTCGCCGAAGCGATCCAGGCCAAACACCGCGCCGTCGAGGCCGGTGAACTTGTGCCAGGTCGTGGTCGCGCCGGCCTCGATGGCGACACGGGCGCGCACGGCCTTCGGCAGCACGGCTTCGCGGTAGGCCGGATCCTGCTGGTCGAACAGCTCGACACAGGGCATGGAGACCACGCGGACCTTCTTGCCCTCGCCGCTCAGCACGTCGGCGGCCTGCACGGCCAGTTCAATCTCGGAACCGGTGGCGATGAAGATCAGGTCCGGGGTGCCGTCGCAATCCTTCAGCACGTAACCGCCGCGGGCGATGTTGGCGAGCTGCTCGCCGTCACGCTCCATGTGCGGCAGGCCCTGACGCGACAGGATGAACGCGGACGGGCCGTCGGTACGCTCGATGCCGGCCTTCCAGGCGACGGCGGTCTCGACCGCGTCGCAGGGGCGCCAGACGTTCAGGTTCGGGATCAGACGCAGGCTCGGAGTCTGCTCGATGGGCTGGTGGGTCGGGCCGTCTTCGCCGAGACCGATGGAATCGTGGGTCAGCACGTACATCACGCGCTGCTTCATCAGCGCGGACATGCGGATGCCGTTGCGGGCATAGTCGGAGAAGATCAGGAAGGTACCGCCGTACGGGATGAACCCGCCGTGCAGGGCGATGCCGTTCATGATTGCGGCCATGCCGAACTCGCGCACGCCGTAGAACACGTAGTTGCCGGCGGCGTCGTCACGGGTGACGCCCTTGGACCCGCCATACATGGTCAGGTTGGAGCCGGCCAGGTCGGCGGAACCGCCCAGCAGTTCCGGAACGGCCGGGGCCATGCCGGCGATCGCGTTCTGCGAGGCCTTGCGCGAGGCGACCTTTTCGGCCTTCTCGATGGTCTGCTTGATATAGGCGTTGGCCTTCTCGCTCCAGTCAGCCGGCAGATCACCGGCAATCCGGCGCTCGAACTCGGCGGCCAGTTCCGGATGGGCGGCCTTGTAGGCGGCGAAGCGTTCCTTCCACTCGGTCTCGGCCTTGGCACCCTTGTCCTTCGCGCTCCAGCCCTCGTAGATGTCGCCCGGGATCTCGAACGGGCCGTGCTCCCAGCCCAGTTCCTTGCGGGTCAGGGCGACCTCGTCGTCGCCCAGGGCGGCGCCGTGGCACTCTTCCTTGCCGCACTTGTTCGGGGAACCGAAGCCGATCACGGTCTTGCAGCAGATCAGGCTCGGCTTGTCGCTGTTCTGGCGTGCCTCTTCGATCGCGGCCTTGACCGCGTTGGCGTCGTGGCCATCCACGCCGCGCACGACATGCCAGCCATAGGCCTCGAAACGGGCCGGGGTATCGTCGGTGAACCAGCCCTCGACTTCGCCGTCGATGGAGATGCCGTTGTCATCCCAGAACGCGACCAGCTTGCCCAGACCCAGGGTGCCGGCCAGCGCACAGGTCTCGTGGGAGATCCCTTCCATCATGCAGCCGTCGCCAAGGAAGGCGTAGGTGTTGTGGTCGACGATGTCGTGACCGGGCTGGTTGAAGTGGGCGGCCATCATCTTCTCGGCCAGCGCCATGCCGACCGCGTTGGAGATACCCTGGCCGAGCGGACCGGTGGTGGTTTCGACACCGGCGGTGTAGCCGTATTCCGGGTGGCCCGGGGTCTTGGAGTGCAGCTGACGGAACTGCTTGATCTCGTCCATCGGCAGGTCGTAGCCGCTCAGATGCAGCAGCGAGTAGACCAGCATGGAGCCGTGACCGTTGGACATCACGAAGCGGTCGCGATCCGGCCAGCTCGGGTTCGCCGGGTTGTGCTGCATGTAGTCGTTCCACAGCACCTCGGCGATGTCCGCCATCCCCATCGGCGCTCCCGGGTGACCGGAATTGGCCTTCTGAACTGCGTCCATCGAAAGGGCGCGGATGGCGTTTGCAAGCTCTCTACGGGTCGGCATGCTGATCTCCTGCTCTAAGTAGTATTGGGTTCGGCTGATGGCGGGCGGCGGCGCGAGGCGCCAGCGGCGGCAGACCCGGACGAGTCGACCGAACGAGGGCTCACCAGTACCGGCCGGCGCGCCAGCGCACGGCGGTGGCCCGAGCAGCCTGCGGGAGCGGGCCCTTACTCGGCCACGCGAACGCGCGGCGGGCAGCACTCCCCATCAAAGGCGGTGCATTTTGGCCACTTTCGGGCACCGGGGCAAGTCGGCCCCAAACCGCGCCACGCTGCGCCCTCGCCGCCGGCCGGGACACCGATGCCCTGACTGTCGCGGGGGAGGGGCTTAGAAAAATCCTGCGAGTCGCGTTACACTAGAGGTCGTTTTGCGCAAAACTAAATCGAAACGACCCCAAAAGGAACGCTTAATGTCCAACGACTATATCTTTACTTCGGAATCTGTCTCTGCCGGTCACCCCGACAAAATGGCTGACCTGGTGTCCGACACCATCGTCGACGCCATCATCGAGCAGGACCCGCATGCACGCATCGCCTGCGAGACCGCCACCAAGACCGGCATGGTCATGCTGCTGGGCGAAATCACCACTGGCGCGCAGATCGACTACGAGCGCCTGGTGCGCGACACCGTCGTCGAGATCGGCTACAACGATTCCGACGTCGGCTTCGACGGCAAGACCTGTGCCGTGCTTAACGTGCTGGGCGAGCAGTCCCAGGACATCGCCATGGGTGTGGACCGCGACGTCTCCGACCGCGCCACCCAGGGCGCTGGCGACCAGGGCCTGATGTTCGGCTACGCCGCCCGCGAGACCGACACCCTGATGCCCGCCCCGATCTTCTACGCCCACAAGATGGTGCGCATCCAGTCCGAACTGATGAAGAGCGGCAAGCTGCCGTGGCTGCGTCCGGACGCCAAGAGCCAGGTCTCCCTGCGCTATGAAAATGGCAAGCCGGCCGGCCTGGACGCCGTGGTCCTGTCGACCCAGCACAGCCCGGACATCTCGCAGAAGGACCTGAAGGAAGCGATCTACGAAGAGATCTTCAAGAAGGTCCTGCCGGCTGAATGGCTGAGCCAGGTCGCCGACGACAAGCTCCACATCAACCCGACCGGCAAGTTCGAGATTGGCGGCCCGGTGGGCGACGCTGGCCTGACCGGCCGCAAGATCATCGTCGACACCTACGGCGGCATGGCCCGTCACGGTGGTGGCGCGTTCTCCGGCAAGGACCCGTCCAAGGTGGACCGTTCCGCAGCCTACGCCGGTCGCTATGTGGCCAAGAACATCGTTGCCGCCGGCCTGGCCGAGAAGTGCGAGATCCAGGTCTCCTACGCCATCGGCGTGGCCGAGCCGACCTCGATCACGATCGACACCTTCGGCACCGGCAAGCTGGACGATCGCAAGATCGAAGGCTTTGTGCGCGAAGTGTTTGATCTGCGCCCGTGGGGCCTGATCCAGATGATGGATCTGCTGCGTCCGATCTACAAGGCGACTGCCGCCTACGGTCACTTCGGCCGCGAAGATGTCGACCTCCCCTGGGAGCGTACCGACAAGGCCGAGGAACTTAAGAAGATGGCGGGCCTCTAAGAGCCCCGACATTTCTTGAAAGAAATACCCATCCGGCTGAGGAGCGCTGCAGCGGTTTTACCGTCAGGCTCAGCCGGATGCACCCTGAAACATGAACACGGCGCTCATCCAGATAAACGGAGAAGTTGATCCATGAATGCTGTGATGAACGACAAAAAGACCACCGATTACGTCGTCAAGGACATTAACCTTGCCGAATTCGGCCGCAAGGAAATTGCGATTGCCGAGACCGAAATGCCCGGTCTGGTCCAGACTCGCGAAGAGTACGCGGCCTCCAAGCCGCTGAAGGGCGCCAAGATTGCCGGCTCCCTGCACATGACCATCCAGACCGCGGTGCTGATCCAGACCCTGGAAGCCCTGGGTGCAGACGTGCGCTGGGCCTCCTGCAACATCTACTCCACCCAGGACCACGCCGCGGCCGCGATTGCCGACGCCGGCACCCCGGTCTTCGCCGTGAAGGGCGAGACCCTGGAAGAGTACTGGGACTACTGCCACCGCATCTTCGAATTCGACGGCGGCGCCAACATGATCCTGGACGATGGCGGTGACGCCACGCTGCTCCTGCACATCGGCGCCAAGGCCGAGAAGGACCAGTCGGTCATCTCCAACCCGGAGAACGAAGAAGAAGTCGCCCTGTTTGCCTCGATCAAGGATCGCCTGGCCAAGCAGCCGACCTGGTACTCCGAGCAGCTCGCCAAGATCAAGGGCGTGACCGAAGAGACCACCACCGGTGTGCATCGCCTGTACCAGATGGCGAAAGACGGCGAACTGGCCTTCCCGGCGATCAACGTCAATGACTCGGTCACCAAGTCCAAGTTCGACAACCTGTACGGCTGCCGCGAGTCCACCGTGGACTCCATCAAGCGCGCCACCGACGTCATGATCGCCGGCAAGATCGCCGTGGTCTGCGGCTACGGTGACGTCGGCAAGGGTGCCGCCCAGTCGCTGGCCGGCCTCGGTGCCACCGTGTGGATCACCGAAATCGACCCGATCTGCGCCCTGCAGGCCGCGATGGAAGGTTTCCGCGTCGTCACGATGGAAGACGCGGCCGACAAGGCCGAGATCTTTGTCACCGCGACCGGTAACAAGGACGTGATCACCGAAGATCACATGACCCGCATGAAGAACCAGGCCATCGTCTGCAACATCGGTCACTTCGACTCCGAGATCGCCGTGGCCGCGATGCGCAAGTACGAGTGGGAGAACATCAAGCCGCAGGTTGACCACATCATCCTGCCGAATGGCAACCGGATCATCATGCTGGCCGAAGGCCGCCTGGTGAACCTGGGCTGCGGTACCGGCCATCCGAGCTTCGTGATGTCCAACTCCTTCACCAACCAGACCCTGGCTCAGATCGAGCTGTGGACCAAGGGTGACCAGTACGACAAGAACGTCTTCGTGCTGCCGAAGCACCTGGACGAGAAGGTCGCACAGCTGCACCTGTTCAAGCTGGGCGCCAACCTGACCCGTCTTACCGACGATCAGGCGAAGTACCTGGGTATGTCGGCGGATGGGCCGTTCAAGCCGGAACACTACCGCTACTGATCGGCCAGCCTCACATTTCAATTCGTTGGTAATGTGAACGCCGAGGCGGGCCGCATGTTCGTGCGGTCCGCCTTCTTTTTGTCTGGAGGACAAACATGTCTGCACAAGAACGCGTCTACAGCGTTGAATTTTTCCCGCCCAAGGACGAGGCCGGAGCCGAACGCCTGGCCAAGGCCCGCAAGCGTCTGGGCGCACTGAATCCCGAGTTCTATTCCGTCACCTTCGGCGCCGGGGGATCCACCCGCGACCGCACCCTGGAGACGGTCCGGGACATCATCGACCACGATGGCATCCCCGCCGCCCCGCATGTCTCCTGCATTTCGTCGACCAAGGACGAGCTGCGGGACCTGCTGTCGACCTACCGCGATTCCGGGGTCAAGCGCATTGTGGCGCTGCGCGGCGACCTGCCGTCCGGCACCAAGCATTCCGGCGGTGATTTCCGTTATGCCTCCGAGCTGGTGGAGTTCGTCCGCGCCGAGTTCGGCGACCAGTTCAAGATCGAGGTCGCGGCCTATCCGGAGTTCCATCCGCAGGCACCGAATGCCGAGAAGGACCTGGAGAACTTCAAGACCAAGGTGGATGCTGGCGCCGACGCCGCGATCACCCAGTACTTCTACAATCCGGACGCCTACGTGGCCTTCATGGAACGGGTAGAGAAGATGGGCATCACAATCCCGATCATTGCCGGGATCATGCCGATCACCAACTACACCCAGATCGTGCGCTTCTCCGAGATGTGCGGCGCCGAGATCCCGCGCTACATCCGCAAGCGGATGGAGGCCTATGGCGACGACAAGGAATCGATCCGCAAATTCGGGATCGAGGTCGCCACGCGTCTGACCGACGACCTGCTCGATAACGGCGCGCCTGGAATCCACTTCTATTCGATGAACCAGGCCGGACCGACCGAACAGATCTGGAAGGCCCTGGACCTCGACAACCGGAAGTAGACGGCATGCGCTGCCCCCGGCTGCTGCTCGAATCCGAGGCACTGGCCGCGGGGCAGTTGCTCCCCGCCCCACAGGACCGGCTGCATTACGCCACCACCGTCCTGCGTCTGAAAAGCGGCGCCCCCTGCCGCGTCTTCGACGGCCTCGGCAACGAATTCGACGCGACCCTCGAACTCACCGACCGACGCCACGGCACCTTCCATCTGGGCGAACGTGCCGCCGCCCCAACCCATCCCGCGTTTCCGATCCACCTGCTGCAGGGCATGGCCCGCGGCGACCATATGGACCTGGCCATTCAGAAGGCCGTGGAGCTCGGCGTTCAGTCCATCCGCCCGGTGCTGTGCGAGCGCTCGCGTTCGGCTGCCGCCCACAAGGGACTGGAGAAGCGCCAGCGGCACTGGCAGGGCATCCTGCAGGCCGCTGTGGAGCAATGCGGCCGCAATGAACTGCCCGCGCTACATCAACCGGCCCTGCCCGCGGCCGCACTCGCGGAATGCCCGGACAGCCTCGGGCTGCTCGCCGAGGAAGGCGCGCCCGGGCTGGACGACCGCCTGGTCGCACGCGGGCACCCGCCCGGCGCAGTGGCGCTGTATATCGGACCGGAAGGGGGGCTAACGCCTGCGGAGCGCGAGCAGGCCCGGGCAGGCGGATTTCTGGGCGTCGGCATGGGCCCGCGGACCCTGCGCACCGAGACGGCCGCAATGGCCCTGATCACCCTGGTACAGGCGCGTCTCGGGGACCTTCGAGGCTAGTCACAACAGGCGGGAACCGCCCCGGTGGGGTCGCCTCGAGTCGCCGCCACATGATCAGGCTGGCTGCGTCTCCGCAAGCTCGAGCAGACGCTGCTCGAGGGTATCCAGTCGAAGCAAGTGCGTCGTCACGCCCGAGGCCTTCACCCGCCAGGACCACGGAGTGGCGTCGACGTCCTCCAGCGCATAGATATTCTGCGCGGTGATCTGCACCGGATGCGGCGTACCGCGAACCTCCAGGGCATAAAACGGCAGGTGATCCGGCTGCATCACCGCCTGCATCACCAGAAGGCGGGTGAACCGCCGGCGATCCTCGCCGCTGTCGCGGCCCGGATCCAGCAACTGGTTCACGTTGATCACCGGCACCTGCACGTCCTGCCAGACCAGGCTGGGCTGCAGCCAGGGGACATCCGGATGCTCGGATTCCTGCTGGACGGCCCCGGCGCGGGTGGTCACCTCGAGAAAGGCGCTGCGGGGCAGCAGGATGGAGCCGCTATCCAGCTGAACGATCACCGCCTCGACGGCCTGACCCTGTGCTTCCTCGCTCATGCCAGTATCCCTTCGAGTTGCTCGCGGATCGCGTTCAGCAGGTCATTCTCCAGATACGGTTTCCCGAGATAACCGTTGACCCCGAGACGGTTGGCGCGCTCGCGGTGCTTGGTCCCGCTGCGCGAGGTGATCATGATGATGGGCACCCCCCCGAAGTCCGGATGATCGCGCACGTGGGCGGCGAACTCGAAGCCGTCCATGCGCGGCATCTCCACGTCCAGCAGGATCAGCTGCGGGCGCCGCTCGTCGAGCAGGCCCACCGCATCGAGACCGTCGCGGGCCGTGACCACGTCGTAGCCGTGGCGCGTCAGCAGGCGCGCGGTGACCTTGCGAATGGTAATCGAGTCATCCACCACCATGATCCGTTTCGCGCTCGCCGTCTCGACAACAGCCTGCGGCGTCTCCGCCAGGGACGCCGTCGCGGAGGCAAACCGCACCAACATGCTCAGGTCAAGAATCAGCATGACCGAACCATCGCCCTGGAGGGTGGCACCGGCCACACCCGGGATACGACTGAGGACCGGGCCTACCGACTTCACCACAACCTCCTGGCTTCCCAGCAGGCCGTCAATGCGCAACGCGATACGCTGATCGTCGGCGCGCACGAGCAACAACGGGAACGGATGATCCGGCAAGTGTTCGACGCCCGCCTGACTCTCCACACCCATCAAGTCACCGAGCCCGCGCACTGCGTAGTCCTGACCGATGTAGTTGTAGATTGCCTCGTCGTCCCGGCGATCGATCTCCTCGGCTCGCGTGCGAACCACGCCCTCCACCGAGGCCATCGGGACGGCAAAGGTTTCTTCGCCCACCTGCACCAGCAAGGCCTGCGAGATCGCCAGGGTGAACGGCAGGCGCATGATGAAACGCGAGCCCTTGCCTGGCGTCGACTGGATCTCCAGCGTGCCGCCCAGCTGTTTCACATCGCTGTTCACCACGTCCAGGCCAACGCCGCGCCCCGCCACCTGCGAGACTTCGGCGGCGGTGGAGAAACCGGACTGCAGGATGAGCTGCAGGGCCTGGGCATCCGTGACCTCGGCATCCGCCGCGATGAGCCCGCGCTCCGCCGCGCGCGCCCGGATCGCCTCGGCATCGATGCCCCGGCCGTCATCCGTGACCTGCAACCGGATCTCGCTGCCGGACTGCTCCAGACTGACATCGATCTGGCCCTGCGCCGGCTTGTGTGCCTGTTCCCGCTCGGCAGCGCCTTCGATACCGTGCGCAATGGCATTGCGCAGCAGGTGCTCCAACGGCGACACCAGGCGTTCCAGCAGGGCACGGTCCAGCTCGGCCCCCTGGCCGGTGAACTCGACGCGGACCTGTTTGCCCAGGTCCTCGCCCGCCTGGCGTACCACCCGTCGTAGCCGCGGCGCCATACGCGCGAAACGCACCATGCGCTGACGCATCAACTGGTCCTGCAGATCGGTTCCCACGCGCCGCTGCTGCAGAAGGATGCCCCCGGCATTCTGCAACTCGTCACCGACTTCCTGCTTCAGGGCCTCGAGGTCACTGACACTCTCGGCGAGCGCGCGGGACAGCTGCTGGATGCCGGAATAGCGGTCCATTTCCAGCGGATCGAAGTCGAGGGCGTCCTCCCCACTCTCCTCCTCCACCCGGAACAGGATCTGGGTCTCGGTTTCGATCTCGAGCTTGCGCAGCTGGTCGCGCAGACGGGCGATGGTGCGCTCCAGTTCGTCGACCTGGCTCTCGACCCGCCCAACCGTCTGTTCGAAGCGGCGATGGAAGGTCGCCAGCTCGCCGGCATTGTTCACCAGGCTGTCGAGGACCTCGGCATCCATGCGCACCTGGTCCTGGATCCGCCGGCCCTCGGTCTCCGGCGCCTCGTGGCTGCGCCGGTCCGTCTCCGCTCGGGCCTCCTCGACCACCAGATCCTTCCCGGAGGTGGCTTCGGCTTCGGAGTCGTCGCTCTCAAACGTATCCGTCTCGGGCTCCGCTTCGGTCGATTCGGCGTCCGCTTCACCCCCGGCCCAGGCGCGCAGCGCGGGCAGCGATTCGCTGGCCGATTCGTCCATCTGCCAGGCCCCGACCCCGCGCTCGACCAGGCGCTGTACGTCGCTCAAGGCCCGCTCGGTAAGCTGGAAGAAGCCGTCGCGCGGCTCCAGACCGGTCTCGGTCTCCACACTCAACGCACTTTCCAGGGCGTGCGCAATGGCTCCGACCACGGTGAAACCGGCCATGCGGGCGCTGCCCTTCAGGGTGTGCACTTCGCGCTGGAAGGCATTCTGATCGGGCCCCGGGCGCCCCCCAGTCTCGCGCCAGCCATTCAGGGCCGTGAACGCAGACTCGAGGATATCGCGCGCCTCCTCGATGAAGACCTCGGCAAACTCCCAGTCGATCTCCGGTTCCGGTTCCGGCTCTGCGGTCGACTCGGCGACATCGAGGTCGTCGAAGTCGGGCGACTCTTCCTCGCTGGCATCATCTTCTGTTCGCAGCAGCTGTTCCGCGGTCGCATTATCCAGCAGGGCATAGACCTCGGGGGCCCAGGGCGGCGGGTCCAGGACCTTGAGCGGGTCCGGTGCCTCGTCGCCGACTGCATCGGCCACGTACGTCTCCAGCTGCCGCAGCAACTCGATGGCCTGCGGCAGCAGCGCCCATTCCATGTCGCGATGGATCCGGATCAGCCGTTCGAACGGTCCGCACACCGAATAAATGCCACGAATATCGGCCGTCCGGGCGCTGCCGTTCAGGGTATGCAGCGCCCGCTCGAGGTCATGATTCGGGACCCGGTCCGGGCGCCACTGGGACTCGTCCAGCCAACCACGCAGCGCGAGCAGATGGACCTGCGCCTCAGCGGCAAACACCTGCCACAGCTGGGGATCCGTGTCCATGCGAGCGGCCACAGGCTCGGACGGGAGCTCCGGCTCTTCAGCCTCGGCCTCTCCGTCGACAGGACCTTCGAGGGCGCCCTCCTCGACGGCGCCGGAATCCTCCCCGACCTCGACCCCAACATCCGGGGCCATCGTGTCGCCCTCGGTCAGCGCCTCTTCGGTCACCTCGAAGGCATCGGCGGGAAGCTCCAGGGCGTCGAGATCCAGCGGTTCAGCAGACCGCTCAGCCGCCGGCGGCTCTTCCGTCTGCCACGGCGAATCCAGGGTTCCGCCGTACTCGGACTCGGCGGATTCCGTTCTGTCGGTCGCCGCTGCAAGGGCATCCGGCGGCAGATCGGGCACAAAGGCGCCCGGCTCCTGCAGGAGCTCGTCGACCGCCTCGTCCTGGTCGGGGGCTGCCGTCTCGGCGCCTGCGAACGAATCCGGGGCGTCCAGTTCGTCGAGGGTGCGCGCCAGGGCCTCGAACTCCGCGTCCGCCCCCGGCGGCGCAGCGCGCACAGCCGCCTCGTCATCTTCCGTTTCGGCCTCGTCGGGTTCCGGCTCGCCGGCGGCCAGAGCCCGCAGACGCAGGGCAATGTCCAGAACCGGCGTAACCGGCCCGGTATCGTCACGCACCTCCGCGACCAGTCCGGGCAGGACGCCGATGCCATCCTCGATGACCTGCAACGTGGCGTGGTCCGCCTCCTGGCCGGAATCCAGCTGGCGGTTGAGGAACGACTCCACGGCCCAGGCGAATTCGCCCAGACGCAAGGCGCCGGCCAACCGGCCCGACCCTTTCAGCGTGTGGAAGGAACGGCGAATGACCGAGAGGCTGTCGAGATCGGCCGGGTTGGCCTGCCAGCGCGGGAAGTGTTCGCCCAGACTGGCTACCTCCTCGTCCGCCTCCTCGAGGAAGATTTCCAGGATTTCCAGGTCCACATCGGGACCGCGGACCTGCTCCGCCAGCACGGTGTCGTCGAAAGGCAATGAATCGCGGCCGGCCGCGGGCAGCGGGCTCGCCGGCTGCACGACAGGCGCCGCATCGGCATCGGCATCGGCATCGGCATCGGCATCGGCGGCGAGCGTGTCCAATGGATCTTCGTCAGGTTCATCGCCGGGTGTGCCGAGATCGAAAACCGGAGGCTCGGCGAGGCCGGCGGGGTCCGCTTCAGCCCCGGTGTCTGCCGCCGGCGCATCCGGGGCCGCAGCCAGACGGACGGCGGCGACATCGCCGCCGCCGGAGATCGCACCAATGCGCTGCAGGGCCGCAATCCCCCGCTCGTGAACACTGTCCAGCTCACGCCAGGGCTGTCCGGAAGACTCCAGGGCGACCTCGATACTGCTAAGGACCTCGGCAAGCGCCTCGACCTCGCCTTCGTCGAGTTCGGCCGCTGCCATGCCGGCGCGGGAATCAAGATGACGGATCAGCGGGCCCAGCAGGGCGTGCAGGGCCTCGAAGCCGGACATCGACATCGCGCCCTCGATCCGGCGCAGCCCCTCGCGGGCCTCGTCGAGTCCATCGCCAGAGGCGTCCGCGCCGGCATCAAGGAATCCGAGGAAGATGTCGCGGACCCGGCGCACATCCACCAGGGCCTCCTTGTAGACGGCCGCCGCCAGCGCGCGATCGAATTCGGCCTGGGGCGAGGGGCTGGCGCTCTTGCGGCGCAGACCCGATTCCAGCAGGGACTCCAGCGCCAGCAGGTGCTCCGCCAGCACCATGTCGACCTGTTCATCCGCCGCGCCCGCGCGCTCGGGAGTAAGCGATGCCATCAGGGCGTCGGTGTGGTCCTGTCCGGCATCCAGCCCGAGAAGACTGAGTGTCGAGCCAATACGCTCGACCTGCCCGCGCAGGCTCTCGAGGTCGTCGACACCCCGCACCTGTGACCGCATCAAGACATCCAGCCGCTCGCGGACCTCGGCAAGGTCGTCTTCCAGGGCCTGGCGCAGGTTGTCGTAGACCGAACGGCCCACCCCGGTACCACCTTCCACGAGGCTCAACTGGTCGAGCCCGAATACCTCGCGCACGGCGAGGGTCTGTTCGCCCTCGGAGGTTGCACAGGCAACGTGGAACAGAAGGGTCTTGATCAGGTCGGGCGATGCCTCGTATTCCGGTTCCGATCCGGCATTACCGGCCTCCACATGGGCCGACAAGGCGTTCAGATAGCGTCCGAGTTCGCGATCGACCCGGCCGACCAGTCGGCGCACGTCGGTATCGGCTTCAACACCGCCCTCGGCGACCGCCTCGAGCATCGCACCGGCGACCCAGAACAAGCGCCGGGCCTCGCCCGCCGGAACGGCCTCCTCCACCACGCGGGCAGTCGCCTGCATTCGGGCGGCTGGTTCGGTCGCATCTTCGCCGCGCACCAATTCCAGCAGATCGCGCTGAAAGCGCCGACGCGCCTGTTGCAGCAGCGGGACGCGAGATGCCGGATCGAGCACATCGCCACCCGAGCCTACACGCTCGTCGTCCACTGTCTGCGGGTCCGGCATCAATGCCGCGACATCCAGCAGCAACGAAGCGCCGCGACTGGTGCGCAACTCATTCAGCAGAGGGACAAGGATCATGGGCGACGGCAATTCGCCATCGCCCTCGTTCTCGAGGTAGTCGGGCAGCTGCAGGGCGGCCCGCAGCAGCGGCTCGGTGGCGGCCACATTCGGCTCGTCAGCGCGTTCGATCTGCCCCAGGACCTGCAACATCTCGTCGCAGATCAGGACCACGCTGTCGACCTGGACCATGACCAGGGTGTTGCGGATCTGTTCGACACGACTGCGCGCCTCGGCCAGACAATCGCTACAGCCCGGATCGTCGGAGTACCGTCGCAACGCGTCCTGGACCTCGACAAACAGCTTGTCGAGTTCGTCGCGGACCCAGTTCAGTGCGCTGGATGCCATCGGCCGCGTCCGCCGTCAGGCTCGTTGTTCGTCGGAAGAGGTCGGATCGGGGTCGGAAGCCGGCTCCCCCTCGATCGCAGCATCGACGCGTTCGGTGGTGCCGCCCGGCTCCGGCAGCTTGAAGTCCGATACCGAGGACTGCAGCTGGGCCGAGAGCTGGGCCAGGTCGCCGATCGCCGCCGCGGTGGACTGGGTCCCCTGCGTGGTCTCGGAGGTAATCTCGCGGATCTGGGCCATGATGGAGGTCACGTCCTGCGCCATCTCGGACTGCTTGCGCGCCGACGAGGAGATCCCGTCGATCAGATCCGCCAGATCACTGGAGACCTGCTCGATCTCGGACAGCGCCTCGCCCGCGGCCTGGGCCAGTTCGGCCCCCTGCACCACGTTGGCGGTACTTTGTTCCATGGAGCTCACGGCCTCGCTGGTATCGGCCTGGATGGCCTTGACCAGCCCCTCCACCTGACGGGTTGCACTGGAGGAGCGCTCCGCAAGGCGCTGGACCTCATCCGCCACCACCGCGAAGCCGCGACCGGCCTCGCCCGCGGCGGAGGCCTGGATCGCGGCATTCAGTGCGAGCACGTTGGTCTGTTCGGCGATGTCGTTGATCAGGCCGATGATGTCGCCAATCTCCTGCGACGATTCACCCAGGCGCTTGATCCGTTTCGCCGTCTCCTGGATTTGTTCGCGGATGTTGTCCATGCCCTCGATGGAACGGCGCACGGTGCCCGCCCCGCGGGATGCAATCTCCACCGAGTTACGTGCCACGGAGGCCGACTGTTCGGCATCCTGGGCGACCTTGTCGACCGAGCCCGACACCTCCTCGATCGCGTCGTCCGCGCGCTGGATCTCGCGGGCCTGTTCTTCCGACTTCTCGGCCAGCCCCAGCACCTGGGACCGCGTGGAAGCCGAGGATTCGCTGATATCGGCCGCCACCGTGTTGATGGTCGCGACCAGGGTGCGCAGGTTCTCGATCGCGTAATTCATCGAGTCCGCGATGGCCCCGGTGAAGTCCTCGGTCACCGTCGCGTTGACCGTGAGGTCGCCATCCGCAAGGTTCATCATTTCATCGAGCAGGCGCAGGATTGCCTGCTGGTTGCGTTCATTCTGCGCCTCGGTCTCGGCCAGCTCGCGCTTGGTATCGCGGTAGAGGAACAGACCCATCGCGATCAGCAGCAGCAGCGCGAGGCCACCGAAGCCGAACCCGATGAGCGCGACCAAGCCCGCGCGTTCGGCCTCAACGGTGATGGCGTTTTCGAAGTCCCCGGTGGTCTCCAGCATCGCGCCACTGCTGGCCTCGACATTGGAGGCCGCCGCATTGACCTCGAACACCTGGGTAGAGGTATCCAGAACGCCTTCCACGGCCTCGCTAAAGGCGACGAACAGCGTGGCGATCTCCATCAGCAAGGCGCGCGCTTGCGGGTCATCGACCGGTTCGACCCCCAGCGGGGCGAACCCCTCGATCAGGCCGTCCAGCACGCGGCCGTACAACGTTGCATCACGCTCGAAGCGCTCGATCGCGGGGGCCGCCTCGGCGCCCCCCTGGAGCACGCGACCCAGGCTGTTGGCAATACGCTGAATCAGCATGGTCTGGCGCGCCGCCACATAGACCTGCTCCGGCGGCTCGCCGATCCGGGTCATGCGCCGCACCACATCGTCGGACAGGCGCGAGAGCTCCGGCGAAAACGCGGCCACCGCATCGGAGAATTCCGTGATCAACTGGATGTCCGAACGCCCGAGGATGACCGTGTTGATGTTGTCCCGGTACGCCGACCATTCGCGATCCACCGCGGCGATATCCTCTTGCAAGGGTTCCGGAAGTGGCTGCAGACCGTCACCCCCCTGGCGGATTCGATCCAGGCGGGCCTCGAAGTCATCGCGCAGGGACTGCAGATCGCGGAATCCCTGCTCGGAGCCGGCGGCCGCCTCCAGCGAGCTGGTGGCGAGACGCTGCGACAACAGACGCAAGTCATTGGCCAGCGCGATCCGGTCACGGTACTGACTCTGCTCGTACTCGTGGTAGGTAAAGGCCCCGCCTGTCGCGATCAGGGCCAGCACCAGCAAGCCCCCGAGGACGAAGTTACGTGCGCGACGACTCGATCCCATCAGTTCATACTCCCTGTCGCAGCACCGCGAACCCCGTCATCAGACGGTAGCTGCGGACTGTTCGCTATTGGATGCACCGGCCAAGCCCGTGCCGGTAAAGCGATTGTTGTCATTGAGTAGCAGGTCCAGATCCAGCACCGGGTGCAACCGGTGCCCGAGATCGAATCCGCCAGTAATAAAGGGTCGGACGGCCTCGGGTACCGAGACCTCCAGGCGCCGTTGGGAGGGGATGCAACGGCGCATCCCCTCGACCTGGCTGACCAGAAGCCCGGCCATGCCTTGGCCCTGAGGCGCCACCACGATGCGCTGCCCGGTCGCGTCGTCCGGCAATGGCCGGTCCAGCAGCAGCCTGCCCATGTCGAAGACCGGCAGCACCAGCCCCCGCAGATTGCCCACGCCGAGCACGGCGGAGTCCGCCAGCGGCACGCGGGTCAGCGCCATCGGGTCGGCGACCTCCGCGATCGAATCCATATCGACCAGGAAGCGGAAATCGCCAACCCGTAACAGGACGCCGCGCCAGCCGGTGCCGATGTCCCGCCGCAGTTCGCGATTGACGCGGCGCCCTTCACGATCAAGGCTCGCAATCAGCGCAAACGGCGAGGACAGGTCGGTCTTCATGCCGACAGATATTTCCCGATGGTGGCCAGCAGGTCCTTCTCGACCACTGGCTTGGTGATGTAGTCGCGAGCCCCCTGACGCATCGCCCAGACCCGGTCGGTGGCCTGATCCTTGGTGCTGACCACAACCACCGGGACATGCGCGGTTTCATCCGCCTGGGAAAGCTGACGCGTGGCCTGGAAGCCATTCAGGCCCGGCATCACCACATCCATCAGGACCAGATCCGGCACCTGCGACTTGGCGGCGGCCACCCCATCCTCGCCACTTTCGGCGGTGGTCACCGAGTGCCCGTTTTTCTCGAGCATCGTGCGCAGGACATGGATTTCGGTCGGCGAATCGTCAACGATCAGAATGCGGGCCATGGGGTTCGTCTTTCCTTGGTTGGTGTGCAGTGGCGACGCTGTGCATCACGCCGCAGGACTGGCGTATCGGCGCATGGCGCCCAGGAGGTCATCCCGGGTAAACGGCTTGGTGAGGTAGTCTTCCGACCCCACAACGCGCCCCTTCGCCTTGTCGAACACGCTGTCCTTGCTCGACAGCATGATGATCGGCGTGGCACGGAATTCCCTGTTGTTCTTGATCAGTGCGCAGGTCTGGTAGCCATCCAGACGCGGCATCATGACGTCGATGAAGATAATGTCCGGGCGCGACTGCGCGACCTTGGACAGCGCTTCGAAGCCGTCCACGGCGGTGATGACTTCGGCCCCGTGCTTCTGCAGCAAGGATTCGGCGGTACGCCGAATGGTCTTGCTGTCATCGATCACCATGACCTTGAGCCCCTGAAACTCGGTGGCCGAGTCCGCTTCGGCAAGCGCGTTAGACACCTTTTCCCCCTGAGGTCATTTCGCCCCGAATCTAGCGGAACCGGGGCTCTGTGACAAACAGCACACAATGATATTGCATACCGGGGGCCGCAACGCGCGCGGCGCTGATCCAGCTTGCGGGGTCACCGACAGCCCCGGCGGGCATGGCATACTCCCCGGAACATCCCGTTCGTGCGAGGCAACGTGGCCCAGAACATCGCCATCCTGATGGACCCGATCGCGGGTATCAAACCGTGGAAGGACACCACCTTCGCCATGATGCTGGCAGCACAGGCCCGCGGCCATCGCCTGCACTACCTGGAGCCGGCCGACCTGTGGATCGAAGAGGGCCGGGCGGCGGCCCGGAGCCGCCCGATCGACGTGCACGACCGGCACGAGGACTTCTTCACCCTGGGCGAGCCCGTGACGGGTCCGGCGGCGCGCTTCGACCTGCTGCTGATGCGCAAGGACCCGCCGTTCGATCTGGAGTACATCTACGCGACCTACGCGCTCGAGCTCGCCGAGCGCGACGGCGTACGGGTATCGAACCGCCCGCAGGCCCTGCGCGACGTCAACGAGAAGGCCTTTACCGTCCACTTCCCCCAGTGCTGCCCGCCCACCTTGATTACCCGTGACCGGGGCCGGATCCGCGCCTTCCTCGAGGCGCAGGGAGACATCGTGGTCAAGCCACTGGACGGCATGGGCGGGGCCTCGATATTCCGTGTCCGCGAGGGCGACCCGAACACCTCGGTGATCCTCGAGACCATCACCGAGTTCGACCAGCGCAGCGTGGTCGCGCAGCGCTTCCTGCCGGAGTTCACTGCTGGGGACAAGCGCATCATCCTGATCGGTGGCGAGCCCTACGACCACGCCCTGGCCCGCATCCCGGCCGCGGGCGAAAGCCGCGCCAACCTGGCCGCCGGCGGCCGGGGCGAGGCCGTGCCCCTGACCGAACGCGATCGCTGGATCTGCCACGAAATCGCCCCGGAGCTGAAGGCCCGCGGGCTGGACTTCGTCGGCATCGACGTCATCGGGGACTCCCTGACCGAGATCAACGTCACCAGCCCCACCGGTGTCCGCGAACTGGACGCGGCAGGCGGCGACGACCTGGCCGGCCAGTACATCGACTACCTCACTCGCCCGATCGAAGGATGAGCGGCATGCGCTCCATATTGATTCGAACCCTGCCCCTGCTGCTCGCGGCCGCCCTGCTGGCCGCCTGCGGCCGCGAGGAACCGGATACGGAACAGCTTGGCTTTTACGCCTTCGGCACGCTGGTGGACCTCAGCCTTTACCCGGCCGGCGAATACGACGTGGAGGCGATCGGGACCGCAGTTCAGGAGGAACTGGAAATCCTGCATACCTCTTGGCATGCATGGGAACCCGGGTCGCTCGGGCGCACCAACGAGCTACTCGCCCTGCAGGGCGAGTTCAGCGCCCCGCCGTCGGTGCTGCCGCTAATCGAGCACGGCCGCGAGATGGAGACGTTGAGCGACGGCCTCTTCAACCCCGCACTGGGCAAGCTGGTCGCCGCCTGGGGCTTCCATCAGGACGAACCCGGCGGCCCACCCCCGGACGAGGCCACCCTGGCCGAGCTGCTGGACGACCCGCCCCGCATGCAGGACATCGAACGCAACGGCGTACGCCTGCGCGGGACGCACCCGGACCTGCAGCTCGACTTCGGCGGGCTGGCCAAGGGCCTGGCGGTGGAGCGCGTACTGGAGCTGCTGGCGGAACGCGGTGTCGAGGCCGCGATCTTCAACGCCGGCGGCGACCTGATGACCCTGGGCCGCCCCAGCGAACGGCCCTGGCGGGTCGGCATCCGTCATCCACATGGCGGCGTGCTTGGCAGCATCGAACTGGACGCCGGCGAGGCCCTGTTCACCTCCGGCGACTACGAGCGCGGCTACGAGTGGGAAGGCGAGCGCATCCACCACGTCATCGACCCGCGCAGCGGCCACCCGAGCCAGGGAATCGACAGCGCCACAGTGCTCCACCACGATCCGGCGCTGGCCGATGCCGCCGCCACCACGCTGATGATTGCCGGGCCCGACGCCTGGCCGGAGTACGCCCGCAAGATGGGCATCGAACAGGCCCTGGTGGTTCTCGGCGACCGCATCGAGGCCACGCCGGCGCTCGCCGAGCGCGTGCAACCCGGCCCCGACCGGGAGCCGTTCGTGGTGCGCGAACTGCCGTGAACCACAGGCTGCTGCGCTGGGGCGACACCCTGATCGGGGCTCTGGCTGCGGGGGTCGTAGTCGCGGCCTTCGTTTTCGCCTACAGCCCTTCGGGAGAGGCCCGGGTACTGATCATCAGCCAGGCCGGGGCCACCCCGCAGCACGAGCCACTGGATCGGGCCCGGGTCCTCGAGATCCACGGTCCGGCCGGGATCACCCACATCGAGATCGAACCGGGCCGGGCCCGCTGCGCCGACTCCCCCGGGCGCCAGAATATCTGCGAGGCCAGCGGCTGGCTGCAGGCCCACGGCGAGGTCGCCGTCAGCCTGCCCAATCGACTGACCCTGCAGGTCCTCGGCACGGAACCGGGCTTCGACAGCATGCATTACTGATGTGGCCACGATGACCGGCGATCCGCATGCCGGGACCGACACCCGCGACCGCGCGATCGCTGCGCTGGCCGCCATTGCCATCGGGATCCAGATCCTCGAGGCCGCCATCCCCAGCCCGGTCCCGGGCATCAAGCCGGGGTTGGCCAACATCGTCACCCTGATCACCCTGCTGGTCCTCGGCTGGCGCGCGGCCGTCGCGGTCACCCTGATCCGGGTGGTCGGCAGCAGCCTGCTGCTGGGGACCCTGCTGAGCCCGGCATTCTGGCTGTCGCTGGCCGGCGCCCTGGCGAGCCTCGTCCTGCTGGCCGCCCTGCGCCCCTTCGCCCCCCGGCATGTCGGCCCGGTGGGCCTGGCCATCGCCGCCGCGATGGCCCACATCACCGGGCAGTTTCTGCTCGCCTGGGCAATCATCATCCCGCACCCCAACCTGCCGCTGGTGCTACCGCCACTGTTGCTCGCCGCCCTGATCACCGGCGGCCTGACCGGTATACTGACCGCCCACGTACTCGCCGACCCGCGAATCCAGCGCCATGTCCACAACCCCACGCCCAATGATTAGCGCCAGTCCGGCCCGCCCCACGGGCCCCGGGGCAGTGTGCGTCCGCCGTGGGCCGGAGGGGACGTGACAGCGAATACCGCTTCGAACGCCCTCGCCGGACGGCCAGCCGGCACGCCCCCGCCGGAGGCGCCCCGCGTACAGGACCACCTGGGGACCATGATCTTCCTCGCGGTGGTCGTGCACGCGCTGATCATCCTGGGGATCGGCTTCGCGGTCGATCCGATCGAGGCACCCACTCGCGAGCCCCTGGACATTACCTGGGTCACCGATCCCGATGCCCCGCCACCAGAACTGGACGACGAGGTCGAGCACATCGCCACCCGCGACCAGGCTGCGAGCGGTGAAGGCGAGGAGGTCCGCGAGGCGCAGGCCCCGGATGCAGAGGATGCCGGCATCGGCGAGCCCGCGCCGGAGGGCCTCGACGCGCCCTTGCCGGAGGCCGGCCCGCTGATCCTAGACCCGGCGCTCCCGGAGCCCGAGCCGGAACCCGATCAGGTCACCGCCGACACCCCGGACGAGCGTGCCGCGCCGCCCGAGGTCGCCGACCCCGAGCCGCTGGAAGCCCCCGATGCCGAGGACCGACCCTCCGCCGCGACCCTGATGAATCGCGGCCTGGAGAGCGCGCGGGCGGCACCGGCGGAAGAGCGCCAGACATTCTCCACCCGCGCCAGCCGCACCCGCTATCTGGACAGCCTGGCCGCGCGCAGCGCCCCCGAAGCCGCCTATCTGCAGGCCTGGATCAACAAGGTGGAACGCCTGGGCAACGTGAACTATCCAGACGAGGCGCGGCGCCGCGGCCTCTCCGGGACCCTGGTCCTGTCGGTCCGCCTGAACCCGGAGGGCGAACTGATCAACATCGAGGTCGCCCGCAGCTCGGGCGAGCCGGTCCTGGACCAGGCCGCCATCCGCATCGTGGAGCTGGCGGCCCCGTACGCGCCGTTCACCGAGGCGATGCGCGAGGAATACGACGAACTGGTGATTACCCGCACCTGGGCCTTCCGCCGCGACCAGATAGAACAGATCCGCTAGGGAGACACGAATTAACGGCGCCGCACACGGGATCGGGAAAACCGGCCCGGCCTTCCTTGCGACCTGCAGAGTCAGCATCGATACTGGTGGCATGAAGCCGACGCCCGCCCGTCACGAGCCCGACTGCCTGCGCGATCACTTCCTGATCGCCATGCCGAGCCTGAACGATGGCTATTTCAGCCATGCGGTCACCTATATCTGCGATCACGACGAACAAGGTGCGCTGGGCCTGGTCATCAATCAGCCCACCGAGTTCTCCCTGCGCGAGCTGCTGGAACATGTGGAGCTGGAACCCGGCGAGGATCTGCCGGAGATGCCGGTCTATCGCGGCGGCCCGGTGCAGCCGGAACACGGTTTCGTTCTGCACTCCGCCGAGCAGACCTGGCGCGGCAGCCAGCCCATCACCGACTCCATCGTGCTGACCACCTCGCGCGACATCCTCGAGGCGATCAACGCGGGCCAGGGGCCGCGCCGGGTTCTGGTCGCATTGGGGCACGCTGGCTGGGGCCCCGGCCAACTGGAAAGCGAGCTGGCCGATAACGCTTGGCTCACCGCTCGCGCCGACGCGGACATCCTGTTTGATCGCGCCAGCGCCGAGCGCTGGCGCGCCGCCGCGGAACTGATCGGCATCGACGTCAACCTGATCAGTTCGGCCTCCGGCCACGCCTGACGGTGGGGCTGCTGGCGTTCGACTACGGGCGGCGCCGGATCGGGGTCGCGGTGGGCGAGGAACTCACGGGTTCCGCGCGCGGCCTGCGCACGCTCACCAACGATGCGCCCGCCCTGTGGCCCGCGATTGATGCCCTGGTCGCGGAATGGGGCCCGGAGGGGTTCGTGGTCGGCTGGCCAACCCAGGCCGATGGCAAACCCACGCCGCTGGCCCGACGTATCCGCGCCTTTGCGCGCACGCTCGAAGAGCGCTACGGGCAACCGGTATACTGGTGCGACGAGCACCTGACATCTCATCTGGCCCGCGAGCGACGCCGGCCGGGACGCCATGACCCGGGGCTGGACGCCCACGCCGCCGCGGTCATCCTCGAAGGCTGGTTTCTGGAGAATGCATCATGACGACACCGGACGTCCCGACCCTGCTCGACGACATGGCCGAGCAGGCCCGCCACTACCTGAAGACCCACGGGATCGCCGCACCCATCGTGGTCGGCATCCATTCCGGCGGGGTCTGGATCGCGGAGCACCTGCGCGAACGCCTGGGGGTGGAGCGCCCACTGGGCAAGCTGGACATCAGCTTCTACCGCGACGACTTCTCGCGTATCGGCATGCACCCGCAGGTGCGCCCGTCGGAACTGCCGGAAGATCTCGACGGGGAACACGTGCTGCTGGTGGATGACGTCCTGTACTCCGGCCGCACCATCCGCGCGGCCCTGAACGAGCTGTTCGACTATGGCCGCCCGGCCTCGGTGACCCTCGCGGTGCTGGTCGAGCGCGACGGGCGCGAGCTGCCGATCGCGGCGGCGATCGTTGGCGCCCACATGGAGCTCGGCAAGACCGAACAGATCAAGCTGCGCGGCCCCGAGCCACTGCGCCTGGAACGGGTGACGATCGATCCCGAGGACCTGAAGGCCTGACCCGCCGGATGCACAACGGATGACCGAGACCCAGATCGCCCACCCCGGCGCGCGGCTGCCCGAACCGGGCCCGCTGCCCAACCGCCTGCAGCTGACCGATGACGGCCAGCTGCGCCACATGCTGACCATCGAAGGGCTGAACCGGGAGCTCCTGACCGAGATCCTGGACACCGCCGAATCGTTCGCCAACATGAACGAGAAGGCGGTGAAGAAGGTCCCGCTGCTGCGCGGCAAGACCATCGTCAACCTGTTCTTCGAGGCCAGCACCCGCACCCGCACCACCTTCGAGCTGGCCGCCAAGCGCCTGTCCGCCGATGTATTGAACGTGAACATCAACACCTCTTCGGCAGTGAAGGGTGAGAGCCTGCTGGACACCCTGCGCAACATCGAGGCGATGAATGTCGACATGTTCGTCGTGCGCCACGAGGAGAGCGGGGCCGCCCATTTCATCGCTCGCCACGTAGCCCCGGGGATCAGCGTGCTGAACGCTGGCGACGGCCGCCACGCGCACCCGACCCAGGCGCTGCTGGACATGTTCACCATCCGCCGGCACAAGGGCGACTTCACCAAGCTCAAGGTCGCGATCGTCGGCGATATCCTGCATTCGCGGGTCGCGCGCTCGCAGATCCACGCGCTGAACATCCTGCAGACCGGCGAGGTCCGCGTGGTCGCCCCCTGCTCGCTGCTGCCGTCGAATGTCGAACAGCTCGGGGTGCACGTCTACAACGACCTCGACGCCGGCCTGAAGGACGTCGACGTGATCATCATGCTGCGCCTGCAGCGTGAGCGCATGGAACACGCCCACCTGCCCTCCGAGCACGAGTACTACCAGCTGTTCGGCCTGACCTCGCGCCGGCTGCAACTGGCGCACCCGACCTGCCTGGTCATGCACCCCGGACCCGCCAACCGCGGGGTGGAGATCGAATCCGCCGTGGCCGACGGGCCGCACTCGGTGATCCTCGAACAGGTGACCTACGGGATCTCGGTACGCATGGCGGTGATGTCCATGGTCATGGGGGCTCATCAGGCATGAGCGTGCTGATCGAGAACGCCCGCATCCTCGATCCGGTGGACGGCTTCGACGCGGTCGGCGCGCTATGCGTGCAGGGCAGCGAGATCCTCGCCCGCGGCCAGATCCCGGACGGCTTCGAGCCCCGCCGGCGCATCGACGGCAGCGGGCTCTGGCTGATCCCCGGCCTGATCGACCTGGCCGCGCGCCTGCGCGAACCGGGCCAGGAACACAAGGCCACCGTCGCCAGCGAGACCCTGGCCGCGGCCCGGGGCGGCATTACCAGCGTGGTCGTCCCGCCGGATACCGAGCCGCCGATCGACTCGCCCGCCGAGATCGAGCTGATCAATCGCCGCGCCCGCCAGGCCTGCGGCGTACGCGTGTACGTACTCGGCGCGCTGACCCATCAGCTGGAGGGCCAGCAGCTGGCCGAGATGGCCGCCCTGATGCAAGCCGGCGCACGCGGAGTCAGCAACGCGAGCAAACCACTGGCCAGCCTGCTGGTACTGCGCCGGGCACTGGAATACGCCACCACCTTCGATCTGACCATCGTGCTCTCGGCGCAGGACCCGGCCCTCACCGGCTCCGGTTGCATGCACGAGGGCGCAGTCTCCACCCGCCTGGGGCTGGCCGGCATTCCCGAGGCCGCCGAGACCGCGGCGCTGGGCGCCATCCTGGCGCTGGTGGAGCAGACCGGGGCGCGGGTCCACGTGGCCCGGCTGTCGACCCGCCGCGGCGCGGAGATGATCGCCAAGGCGCGTGCCGACGGTCTGCCGGTGAGCGCAGACGTGGCCGCCCACCAGCTGTTCCTGACCGAGGTCGACGTCGCCGAATACGACCCGAACTGCCACGTGATCCCGCCACTGCGCGGCCAGCGCGACCGCGACGGCCTGCGCGCGGCCGTCGCGCGCGGCGACATCAGCGCGATCTGCTCCGACCACCAGCCACATGAACCGGATGGCAAGCTGGGCCCATTCGCCAGTACCGAGCCCGGCATCTCGGCGCTGGAGACCCTCCTGCCGCTGACGCTGCGCCTGGTCGAGGACGGACTCCTGAGCCTGCACGATGCACTGGCCCGGGTCACCACCGGGCCGGCGGATATCCTCGGCTTTGCCCAGGGACACCTGAGCGCGGGCGCGCGCGCCGACTTCGTGCTGTGGGACCCGGCCGCAATGCACGAGGTCCGCCGCAAAGACTGGCTGAGCGCAGGCCACAACACGCCCTTCTTCAACTGGACCTTCGCCGGACAGGTCCGCGAGACCTGGGTCGCCGGGCGCCCGGTCTGGACCCGCCCCGCCGAGGACACCGCATGAGCACGACCCAAACTGCCGACCGGAACCACCGAGGCACGATCTTCCAGGAGGAAGGCCGCATCCTGGACCATCACGACGCAGGGGCGGACCAATGGATCCTGCGGGTCTCCGCGCCCAAATGCGCCCACGCGGCACAGCCCGGGCAGTTTGCCCATCTGCAATGCGCCCCGCGCCTGCTGATGCGCCGCCCGCTGTCGATCCAGCGCGTGGACCGCGAGGCCGGCTGGGTGGAGTTCCTCTACAAGGTGGTCGGTGACGGCACGCGCGCCCTGTCGCAGCAGGCTAAGGGCGATACCCTCAGCGTGCTGGGCCCGATTGGCCAGCCGTTTCGCCTGAATCCGGAACGTCCGAGGCGCCTGCTGCTGGGGGGCGGGGTCGGCATCCCCCCGATGATCTTCCTCGCCCACCGCCTGCATCTTCAGGGCGAGGCGGGAAAGACCCATGCGGTGCTGGGCTCCGAGGTGCCGTTTCCCTTTCATGCCCGCCCGTCGGAGATCCTCTGGTCGGGCCTGCCGGACGGGGCAATCGCGACCCTGCCGCTGCTGGAAGACTGGGGGGTCGCCTGCCGCCTGACCTCCAAGGCCGGGCTGCCGGGCGCCTATGACGGTTTCGTCACGGACCTGGGGCGCGCCTGGCTCGCCGGACTCGCACCCGAGGAGCGCGCCCAAGTGGAAATCTTCGCCTGCGGCCCCCATCCGATGCTCGCCGCCTGTGCCGAACTGGCCGCGGAGTTCGATCTCCCCTGCCAGGTTTCGCTGGAGGAGTTCATGGCCTGCGCGGTAGGCGGCTGTGCCGGCTGCACGGTACCGGTGCGCACTCCGAATGGGGTAGCGATGAAACGGGTCTGCGTGGACGGCCCGGTGTTCGCGGCCGCCGATGTATTCCCGGAGCCGACGAGCGCCTGAAGCAAAATCCCGGAACCGGCTTTGGCAGGGACTTCGCCTGCGAACAGGCTCCTACCGGTCGGGGAGCTTCAACTCTTCTTCGGTCTCGTCGGCGGAGGCGACCCCGCCCCCGAAGTTCAGGCGCCACTCGAGATCGGCGCGCGAATCCGCCTTGTTCAGGGCCTCGTCCAGCATGACGTCGCCGGTCTTGAACAGCTTGACGATCGCCTGATCGAAGGTCTGCATGCCCACGGAGCTCCCCTTGGCCATGATCTCCTTGATCTCGCTGATCTTCTCGTCGCGGATCAGCTCGGAGATGTAAGGCGTGTTGACCAGGATTTCCAGCGCGGCAACGCGTCGCCCGTCCTTGGTCTGCAGCAGGCGCTGGGCGACGATCGCACGCAGGTTCAGTGACAGGTCCGACAGGATCTGCGGGCGGTTGTCCTCGGGGAACAGGTTGATCACTCGATCCAGGGCCTGGGTGGCATTGGTCGCGTGCAGGGTGGTCAGGACCAGGTGCCCGGTATCGGCATAGGTCAGCGCCGCGCGCATGGTCTCGCGCGAGCGGACCTCGCCGACCATGATCACGTCCGGGGCCTCGCGCATGCCCTCCTGCAGGGCGTGGTCGTAGCTGGGGGTATCGATCCCGACCTCGCGTTGACCGACGATAGAACGCTTGTGGCTGAACAGAAACTCGATCGGATCCTCGACCGTCAGGATATGCCCACTCTGGTTCGTGTTGCGGTGATCGATCATCGACGCCAGGGTGGTCGACTTCCCGGTGCCGGTGGCCCCGACAATCAGGATCAGCCCGTCGTTGTAGGCCACAAACTGCTTGAGCACCTCGGGCAGCCCGAGCTGCTCGATGGTCGGGATGGAGACCCGGATGAAGCGGATCACCATCGCGACCTCGCCGCGCTGGCGATAGACATTCACGCGAAAGCGCCCCAGGCCCTCACGCGACAGGCCGAAGTTGACGGCCGTCTCGCGCTCGAAGATCTCCGCCTGATGCTCGCTCATCATCTCGCGCGCAATGCTCTCGGCCTGACCGGGCGCCAGCGCCTTGCGCGAGATTGGCTGCAGCGCGCCGTCGACCTTGATACTGGCCGGCGCGCCGGTCAGAAAAAACAGGTCCGAGGCGGCCTTCTGGGCCATCAACTTCAGGTAGGGCTCGATCTGCAACTGGCTCATGTTTTCTGTTTCCCCAACGACTAGCGCAGGTTGAAGTCCTCGGCGCGCTCGTCCACGGACAGGCCTTCGCCCTCATCCGTTACGGCGGGGGCTCCGTCGTCCTGGGCTCGCTGGCTGTCGAGCTTGATGCGCAGGCGCAAGTCGTTCACCGAGTCGGCGTTGCGCAGGGCCTCGTCGTAACTGATGTGGCGATGCTCGTAGAGGTCGAACAGGGCCTGGTCGAAGGTCTGCATGCCCTGTTCGCGGGAACGGGACATCAGCTCCTTGATCTCGTGCACCTGGCCCTTCAGGATCAGGTCGGCCATCAGCGGGGTGTTGATCAGGATCTCCACCGCCGGCACCCGGCCCTCGCCGCCTTCCTTGCGTACCAGGCGTTGCGAAATCACGGCCTTCAGGTTCAGCGACAGGTCCATCAGGAGCTGTTCGCGCCGGTCCTCGGGGAAGAAGTTAATGATGCGGTCCAGTGCCTGGTTGGTGCTGTTCGCATGCAGCGTGGACAGGCACAGATGCCCGGTCTCCGCGAAGGCGACGCCGTAGTCCATGGTCTCGCGGTCGCGGATCTCGCCGATCAGGATCACGTCCGGCGCCTGGCGCAAGGTGTTCTTCAGCGCGATCTCGTAGCTCTCGGTGTCCACCCCGACTTCACGCTGAGTGACGATGCTCATCGCGTGCTCGTGAACGAACTCGATAGGGTCCTCGATGGTGACGATGTGGTCGGCTGTCGTGCGGTTGCGATAGCCGATCATGGCCGCCAGCGAGGTCGACTTGCCCGAGCCGGTGCCGCCGACAAAGATCACCAGGCCACGACGCTCCTGGGTAATCTTCTCCAGCTGCGGCGGCATCTGGATGTCCTCGAACTTCGGGATCACGGAATTGATGGTTCGCAGCACCATGCCCGGGCTGCCACGCTGGGTGAAGACGTTTACGCGAAAACGCGACACGCCCTGCAAGCCAATCGCGAAGTTGCACTCCTGGTGGCGCTCGAACTCGGCCGACTGCTTGTCGTTCATCATCGAGCGAACCAGTGCCTGGGTATGCGAGGGCGTCAGGTTCTGTTCGGTCATCCGCACCACGCGACCGTCGATCTTCGCCGCCGGCGGCATGCCCACCGTGATGAACAGATCCGACCCGCCCCGGTCCACCAGGGCCCGTAGCAGGTCGTGCATGTACTTGATCGCCTTGTCACGATCCATGGCGTTCTCCCTTGGTACCCGGTCCGACGGTCAAGCGCATCGGCGGCGTGGTGGTCAGATGGAATCCGGGTTGCTGGCCTTGCGGCGGGCGTCCTCGCGGCTGATCACGCCCTGCGCGAGCATGTCCTTCAGGCACTGGTCCAGCGTCTGCATGCCGGAGCCGGAACTGGTCTGGATGGTCGAGTACATCTGCGCGATCTTGTTTTCGCGGATGAGGTTCCGGATCGCCGGCGTGCCGAGCATGATCTCGTGCGCCGCGACGCGCCCGCCGCCAATCTTCTTCATCAGGGTCTGCGCGATGACCGCACGCAGCGACTCCGACAGCATGGCCCGCACCATATCCTTCTCGGCCGCCGGGAACACGTCGACGATGCGGTCGATCGTCTTGGCCGCGGAGCTGGTGTGCAGGGTGCCAAACACCAGGTGGCCGGTCTCGGCCGCCGTCAGCGCCAGGCGGATGGTCTCGAGATCACGCAGTTCGCCGACCAGGATGGTGTCCGGGTCCTCGCGCAGGGCCGAGCGCAGGGCCTCGCTGAAGCCGTGGGTGTCGCGGTGTACCTCGCGCTGGTTGATCAGGGACTTCTTCGATTCGTGCACGAACTCGATCGGGTCCTCGATGGTGAGAATATGCCCGTAGTCGTTTTCGTTGCGGTGGTTGACCATGCCCGCCAGCGTGGTGGACTTGCCCGAACCGGTCGGGCCGGTCACCAGCACGATACCGCGCGGATAGTCCGAGATCTCCTCGAAGATGCGCGGGGCACCCAGCTCTTCCAGGGTCAGGACCTTGGAGGGGATGGTACGGAAGACCGCCGCTGCGCCCCGGTCCTGGTTAAAGGCGTTGACACGAAAACGCGCCAGCCCCGAGATTTCGAACGAAAAGTCTGACTCCAGGAACTCCTCGTAGTCCTTGCGCTGGCGGTCGTTCATGATGTCGTAGATCAGGCCCTGGACCTCCTTGTGGTCCATGACCGGCACGTTCACCCGGCGCATGTCGCCGTCGATACGTACCATCGGCGGCATGCCCGCGGAGATGTGCAGGTCCGAGGCCCCGTTCTTGACCGAAAAGGCCAGCAACTGCGTGATATCCATGCATCCCCCTGTTGTCGGGCGTAAGGCCGACCCGCGCCAACGCCCTGGTGGCAGCCACGACCACCACCCCCTGTCGCTTATGAAGGCCCGCGCGAAAATCCGCGGTGACCTTGTGTTCTTCCGGACTATATCATAGGGAAATGACCACACCAGACCATGCCCTGAGCACCGTTCGAGCCCGTATCGAGGCCGCCTGCCGCGAGGCCGGACGCGACCCGGATTCGGTCCGTCTATTGGCCGTCAGCAAGACCCGCGGTGCGGACGAGATCCGTGCCCTGCATGCGCTGGGACAGTCCGCCTTCGGCGAGAATTACGCCCCGGAGCTGGTGGACAAGTACGACACCCTGGAGGCCGCACCCGCGCCACTCGGCCTCGAGTGGCACTTCATCGGCGCGCTGCAAGGCAACAAGACCCGCGCGGTGGCCGAACGCGCCGCCTGGGTGCATACCGTCGACCGCGAGCGGATCGCCCGGCGCCTGTCGGATCAGCGTCCGGAGGGCATGCCGCCGCTGCAGGTATGCCTGCAGGTCAACATCAGCGAGGAACCGCAAAAGGCCGGCGTCGCACCCGGGGAGGTCGCCGCCCTGGCCGCCGCAGTGCAGGACCTGCCCGGCCTCGCATTGCGCGGACTGATGGCCATTCCGGCCACCGCCGACAACATCCCGCTACAGCGGGAACCCTTCGCGCGCCTGCGCGCCCTGCGCGATACCCTGAATGCTCGGGGCCATTCGCTGGATACACTGTCCATGGGGATGTCGGGCGATCTCGAGGCCGCCATTCTCGAGGGGGCAACCATCGTGCGCATCGGCACCGCCCTGTTCGGCCCGCGCCAACCCAAATCCAAGGAATCCACATGACGGAACACCGCTTCGAGGTCGGCTTCGTCGGGGCCGGCAACATGGGCGAGGCCCTGCTTCAGGGACTGGTCCAGTCCGGCCATGCCGCCGAACGCATCGCCATCGCCGACAAGGGCGCCGAGCGCGTACGCGATCTGCAGGCGCGATACCCGGGGCTCGCCAGTGGTAGCGCCAGCGAACTGGCGGCCCAGAGCGCCACCCTGGTGCTTGCGGTGAAGCCACAGACCCTGCCTGAGCTCGCCCCGACGCTGCGCGATGCGGTGCAGCAGGGTCAACCGCTAGTGATCTCGGTAGCCGCGGGCACCACCACCACCCAGCTGGCCGGGTGGCTGGGCGACGCCACGCGCCTGGTCCGCGCGATGCCGAACACCCCGGCCCTGGTCGGCGCCGGGGTCACCGGACTCTACGCCGCCCCCACCGCAAGCCCCGAGGATCGCGCCACGGCCACCCGGCTGCTGGAGTCGGTGGGCCGCGCGATCTGGGTGGAGGACGAAGAGCAGATGCACGCCGTGACCGCCACCTCCGGCAGCGGACCGGCCTACGTCTTCCTGATGATCGAGGCGATGCAGGAGGCCGCGAAGTCACTGGGGCTGCCGGCGGATACCGCACTGGAACTGACCCTGGGCACCCTGGCCGGGGCCACCCGTCTGGCCGCAGAGGGCGACGAGAGCGCCGCGGAGCTGCGCCATCGCGTCACCTCCCCGGGCGGCACCACCGAACGCGCCCTGCAGGTCCTGGAAGACGGCGACCTGCGCGACCTGATGCGCCGCGCCATGACCGCAGCCGCCGAACGCTCGCGCGAACTCGGGCGTTGAAACCCTGAGCCCCCACGAAACGCACGAAGGAAGGGCCGCCCAAGAGCGGTTGGTGGTGGGGCAATCAGCGCAGTTCGGCCAGCAGCTGGCGGATCATGCGCTCGGCCTGGGGGCCATAGCCGCCGCCGAACAGGTGGTCGTGATTGAGGATGTGGTAGAGGTTGTAGAGTGTGCGCCGCACGCCATAGCCGGGGTCGATGGGCAGGATCTCCTCGTAGGCGGCGACGAAGTCCTGGCCCGGGTGACCGAACAGTTCCATCATCGCCAGGTCGGCCTCGCGGTCGCCGTAGTACACCGCCGGATCGAAGATCGTCACGCTGCCATCCGCCAGGAACCCCCAGTTGCCGCTCCACAGGTCGCCGTGCAGCAGGGAGGGTACCGGCTGATAGTCGCTAAAGAAGCCGCCCAGCGAGGACTCCAGCTCCTCCAGCGCCCCCAGTAGCGATCCCGCCGCCCCACGCTCCCGCGCCAGCCGACGCTGGAAGCCCAGACGTTCATCACGGTAGAACGCCGCCCAGTCGTCGTGCTCGGTATTCGGTTGCGGCGTACTGCCAATGAAATTGTCGTGATCCAGCCCGAAGCGCGGACGGGTCTTCTGGTGCATGTCGGCAATCCCGTGCCCCAGAGCCACCCCGTCGCGGGGGCCGCCCAGCGCCAGGTTCTCCAGCACCAGAAAGTGCGTGCCGCCCGCCGATCCGGTGCCGACGACAGCGGGGATTTTCAGGCGTTCGCAGCGCGCGAGTTCTTCCAGGCCGCGCGCCTCGGCCGCGAACATCGCAGCGCCGTCGCCCCCACTCAGCTTGACGAAGAACGCCCGCCCGTCGCTTCCGGTGAAACGCTGCGCCTGATTGATGGAGCCCCCGGAACAGGCCTGGCTTCCTGTTGGGTCGAAGGGCGTTCCGGTATGGTCGGCAATACACTGGGCCACCGCAGCCGTCACGGCATCGGGGCCCGTTGGATCGAATTGGTTCATCCTTGGCATCCGGGTTCCATGTCAGTGTGCAGGTTACCGGCTGTCGCAGGATCCGTCAGGAGACCCCCATGGCCTTTCGCAAGCTCGAACCTCTGTGCGACAAGATCGGCGCCGAGCGCATCCGCGCGGTGATCGACGACTTTTACCGCCGCCTGTCGGCCGACCCCCAGATCGGCCATCACTTCGAGCGCATCCAGGACTTTCCGGATCACGTGAAGCGCATCGCCGATTTCTGGTACATGAACCTGGGCGGGCGCCTGGAACAGCCGCCGACCATCGACATGGTCGGCAAGCACGCACCGCTGAACCTGACCGAGGCCGACCTGGCCGTCTGGATGCGCCACTTCAAGGCCACCACCGAGGAGCACCTGGAGCCACCTCTGGCGGCCGAATGGCAGCAATTGGCCGACGGCATCGCCAGCCGCATGCGCGAGGACATCATCCGCGGCTGACCCGCCTTTGTTTGCACGACGAAGCACACGAAGGCACGAAGAAGGGCCAGGTCAAGCACGGTTCAGAGGAAGCCGGGAGCATTGTGGCATGGCGACGGGCGAGCCCCGTGCCTGGAGCCTTTGCGATCGCCGTTGGCGATGCCCTGCGGCGAGGGCCCGTGGCGGATGTCCGTCACCAAATCGGCTCCTGACAGGCCGTCGCGCCAGGGGTCGGCAGAGGCCTCGGCCCTCCGGGCGATCGGCCGCCTGCCGCTCTTCAAGCCTTCCGGTTGCAAACCGCCCTTGGCCTTCTTCGTGGCTTTGTGCGCTTCGCGGCGGGCAGACTAGCAGGCGTTGTCGGTATAACCCGGGGCGTCGCAGAAGGCGCGGCTGAGGGCGATGCCCGCCTCGCCAGGCAGTGTGGCCAGGTGGCGTTCGCGGCTCGCGGCGAGGCCATCCTGCGGCGTGACCGGATACAGCAGGGTGGCCAGCGACGGCGGCTCCTGCCCCAGGCGGACCGCGTACAGGATGCGGTAGGCAAACACGCGGCGGATGTAGTCGCGGGTCTCGGAGAACGGGATCAGCTCGGCCCAGATATCCGGATCCATCGCGCGGTCCTCCGGCAGCCAGGAATTCACACGGTGGGCGCCGGCATTGTAGGCCGCGGAGGACAGCATGCTGTGGCCTCCGAAACGGTCGAGATTGCGCCGCAGGTAGTAGGTGCCAAGCCGGGCATTGGTCGCCGGGTCAAGGATGTCCCAGTCGGAGTTCACGCGCACACCCGCCGCCGAGGCGATCGACCGACCCGTCGCGGGCATGACCTGCATGATACCCAGCGCCCCGGCACCGGAACGGACGTCGTAGAGGAAGGCACTCTCCTGGCGTGCGATCGCCATGGCCCAGGCCGGATCGATACCCTGTTCACGGGCGCCGGCCACGATCAGGTCATCAAAGGCGAGCGGGAAGCGCAGCTCGATGTCGTCCCAGTTGCGGGCGCGCGCCGCGGTGAAGATCGCGCGGTCGTGCCAGCCCCAGTCGGCGAAGGTGCGCGCCGCCGCCTCCAGCTCTGCAGTATCCATGTCGGCCACGGCGTGCGTCCATTCGCGGCGGGCCTCGGCGTTACGGTCCAGGCGGACCAGTTCGCGCATGCGCTGCATGCCGGCGTGCGTGCGCATGGCGGCACGCTGCCCGTCTTCCAGCACCAGGGGCTGATGCCCGATGCGATAGGGCTGCCCCAGGCGGTCGGCCGCCAGGAAGCCGTAGAAGTTGCGTTCGCGGGCCGCGCGCTCGTAGAAGCCGCGTGCGGCCTCCAACGACTCGATCTGTTCCAGGGCACGGGCATACCAGTACTGCCACGCGGCCTCGTCGCGCACGTCGCGATCCATGGCGCGGATCGCGTCCATCACCACCTCCCAGTCGCGCTCGTACAATGCCGCGCGCACCTGCCACTGGCGCAACTGGGTGTCGAACACCTCGGGCTCCAGGGCCGCCATGAAGTCCAGCGCCTCGGGGCGATAGCGCAGCGCCAGGCGCAGGGCCAGGGCATGCTGCACGCGCCCGGCCGATTCGGAAGACAGTCCGAGATCACGCCCGTCCTTCTCCCAGCCTTCCAGGGCGGCATCCAGGTCCTGGCGGATCCAGCGGGTGAAGGCCCGCTCCATCAGCGCCTCGGCCGAGCGGTGAGCACCGGCGTCGAAGTCGGCCTCCACAACCCGTGCGGGCTGGCTGGCCAGATCCAGCCAGCGCTCCGCCCACGGGCGGTCATCGCGGTCAAGGTAGCGGCGCAAGTAACGAGCCAGACCCGTCTGTCCCGCCTCGACGGACAGCACGAATCGATCCCAGGCGAGTTCACCGGTCAGCCCCCCGGCATCGCGCCAGGCCTTCAGGGCCGGATCGCAGGCCGAAGGGCGCGACTGCCCGTGCAGCCAGATGGATTCCACGTCCTCCAGGGCCGCATCGCGTTCTCCCGTCTCCAACAGGGCCTGGCGGCGATTGCAGTCCTGCTCGACGGACAGCGAACGGTCCGAATCGAGGAATTCGAGATACGCCCCCCACTGCTCTTCGCGCGCGAGATGCGTCAGATAGCTCCCGTGCAACCGGGCTGCCAGCGGGGTGTCGTCATGCTCGCGTACAAAGCGGCGCACGGCATCCGGGTCGGCGCGATTGAGATTGCGCGCCAGATCGCGGTAATCCAGGTAAGGGGTCAGTGGGTAGCCGGTCAGGGTGCTGCGCGCGGCGCGGTAGGCCGTCATGTCGCCGCGGTTCAGGGCGCGCTCGGCGAGAAGGTACAGGCTGCGCTCGAAGACATAAAGGTCTTCTTCGCCAGCGGCCGCCGGCAGCGCCGCGGCCAGGAGCAGCAACAGGCCGGCCAGCCCGGCGATTACGTTCCTGGATTGGAGCATGTCCCGCCCTCGTATCAATGGTTTCCTATCATCGGCCTGCACCGGAGCGCTTGCAATGAGGATCCTCCGGTTTCGCGCGACGCGGGCGGCAGTTCCGGCATTCCGGGGTTTCAAGAGCCCCTTAACCCGTCTCCAGGGTGCGAAACTCGCCCCGCGCGAGGCCATCGAGGGTCCAGGAGTCGACCCGGTAACGCACCAGGCGCAAGGTCGGGTGACCTACCGCCGCGGTCATTCGGCGAACCTGGCGGTTGCGCCCCTCGCGCAGGGTGAGCGCCAGCCAGCGGGTCGGGATATGGCGCCGAAAACGCACGGGTGGGTCGCGCTCCGGGATGTCCGGCGGGTCCATGCGCTCCACCTTCGCCGGTCGGGTCAGGCCATCCTTCAACTCGACACCCTCGCGCAGGGCATGCAACGCGGCATCGTCGGGTTCGCCCTCGACTTGCACCCAGTAGGTCTTGCTGGTCTTGTGCTGTGGCTGGGTCAGACGCGCGTTCAGACGCCCATCGTCGGTCAGGACCAGCAGGCCCTCGCTGTCACGGTCCAGACGACCGGCCGGATAGACCCCGGGGATCGCGATGTAGTCGGCCAGTGTCGGACGACCCTCGGGGTCGGTGAACTGGGGCAGGACACCCCAGGGCTTGTGGAACAATACGACCCGGGCCATAACCAGTGCCTCAGTCGCAGCGCAGGGTGACGCGTTCGGCAAAGTGCCGGCCGAGGTCGTAATCCACGCTGGCGCCATAGTCCAGCGCCAGCGCGCGCGCCACCAGCGCCGGATCCGGGCGCGGCCGTTCGAGCCGGGCCTGACAGGTCGCATCCACCAGTCCGGACGCATCAAGAATCTCCGTGCCATGCGGGTCCTGATGCAGGATCTCGATGAAATACGTCGGGTCGTAGACCCGGTAGGCCAACGGCTCGTCGGTCGGATCGACCGGTTGCTCCAGCTCCAGCCGGAAGCGGAAGTGCAGCAGCCCCGCGTCCATGGCCATCCGGGGATCGGCGGCGGCCGCGATCCCGAGCGCCTCTCCAGCCACCTCCAGGTGGCTGTACCAGCGGTACTCGTCCAGATTGTCGAGGATCTCGGTGGCAAGCCCCTGCAGGCGCGCCTCCGGCGTATCGCCGGACTGATGCTCCTGGGCATCGTCGTACAGGTACTGCCCGTAGGTCGGGTCGAAGCGCCAGTGATGGAGCATATGGGTGATCTGCCCGTCGCCGTCGCGCTCGAAGCTGATCCGCAGGTCGATCCAGGCATGCGGGTGCGCCTGTACGCCGGCCGGCAGAAGCACGAGCGCGGCCAGCACCACGCCGCCCAGGATGTGCAGGCGGCGCATCATGCCGTCTGCCTCGTATCCGTCAGGCCCCAGGCGCCGGCGGCGGCCAGGAGCCGGGCGTGGTAGGCGGGGGCAACACCCAGGTCGTGCAGCCAGGCGGACGCGTCCGGATCGGGGCCCGTCGGATGCAATTCTCCGGGCGCTGGCAGATCCGGGATACGGTCGGCGAGGCCGGTCAGCCGGCGCGAGCGGCGCAGCCGGTCGGCCTGCCCGGCGATGGCCGCGGCTACGGCGGGCGCGCGACGGATGTTGCAGCGGGTGACGGCCGGCGGGTCGGCCAGGACCGTGTCGAGGTCGCGTAACCGGCGCAGGATACGCGCGGCCGTCTTCGGTCCGACCCCGTCGATTCCGGGAATGTTGTCGCTGGCATCCCCGGCCAGGGCCAGCATGTCCGCGACTTGCTCGGGGCGGATGCGAAAGCGCTTTTCGATGGCGCGACGATCCATGTCGACCCCACGCTCCGGGTCGTGCAGGCGATCCTGCCCGCCCAGGATGACCTGGGTCAGATCCTTGTCGGCACTCTTCACGTCGATGCGATAGCCGGCCACGCGCCCGGCGCGGGCCAGGCTGGCGATCAGGTCGTCGGCCTCGTACTCCGCGTCGGCCAGAGTCGCAAACCCCAGCCGGCCCAGCAGTTCGCGGATGCGCGCGAACTGCTCGCGCAGCTCCGGCGGGGCCGGCGGGCGATGGGCCTTGTAGGCAGGGTCAATGCGGTGACGAAAACCCCGGCGCAGGCCGGTGTCGAAACAAAAGGCCACCGGACCCGGCGCGCAGGCCGGCAACCACTGGCAGAGCGAGTGCACCAGGCCATGCAGCGCACCGCCCGGCCGGCCCTGCGGATCCGGGTCCAGGCCGCGCGCGAACCAGGCGCGAAAGACGAAAATGCTGCTGTCGACCAGGGTCAGGGTCGGCAACCGCACAGCCGGCACTGGGCCGGATTCAGGCGAGGCGTTCAAGGTCCTTCCGCACGCCAGCGATGGACTGGTCGAAGCCCGCGCGCTCCTCGGCATTCAGTTCCAGCTCGATGGCACGCTCCATCCCGCCCTGACCAAGGATACAGGGCACGCCCATGGCCACGTCGCGCTCGCCGTACTCGCCGTCCAGCAGGGCCACCGTGGGCAGCACCCGCCGCCGATCCAAGGCGATTGCCTCGACCATCTCGGCGATGGCTGCGGCCGGTGCGCCGTAGGCGCTGGAGGTCTGTTTCAGGGCCAGGATCTCGGCGCCGCCGTGCCGGGTCCGCTCGACGATGTTGTCCAGCGTGGCCTGATCCATGAAGTGATGCAGCGGGACGCCGTTGACGGACGAATAGCGCAGCATCGGAACCATGGCATCGCCGTGGCCGCCCAACACCAGCGCCTGGATGTCGTGGGTGGACAGACCGGTCTCCAGCGCGATGAAGGCGGCCATGCGCGAGGTATCCAGCACCCCGGCCTGGCCGAAGATACGGTCGCGGCTCCAGCCGGTCTTCTGCCAGGCTCGGTAGGTCAGCACATCCACCGGGTTGGAGACCACCAGGATCCGGCTCTGCGGGGCATGAACCAGGATGTCCTGCAGGATCACATCGAGGATTTCGACGTTCTTGTCCAGCACGTCGGAGCGCGACATGCCGGGCTTGCGCGGCAACCCGGCGGTGATGATCACCAGCTCCGCTCCAGCGATCACCGACGCCTCGTGGCTGCCGGTCAGCCGGGTATCGAAACGCAGCAGTGGCGCAGTCTCCTGGATATCCAGGGCGGCACCGGCCGCCGCGCCCTCGCGCACGTCCAGCAGCGCGATCTCGCGGGCGATGTCGCGGCGGGCCAGAAACTGGGCGGTGGATTCGCCGACGCGTCCGGCGCCGACAATGGCGATCTTCTGCATGCGCTGCTCCTCCTACAGGACTGCGTTACAGGCGGGCGACCCCGCTGTCGCGGGCGGCCTGACTGATCGCCTGCGGCACGGTGTCGATCAGACGCGGATCGAATGGGGTCGGCAGGATGTAGTTCGGGCCGAATTCCAGGGCCTCCAGGCCGTAGGCATCCAGTACCACCTGCGGCACCGGCTCGCGGGCCAGTCCGGCCAGGGCGTGTACCGCGGCCACCAGCATCTCGTCATTGATCGTCCGGGCGCGCACATCCAGCGCGCCGCGGAAGATGAACGGGAAGCCGAGCACGTTGTTCACCTGGTTCGGGTAGTCCGAGCGCCCGGTGGCCATGATCAGGTCATCGCGGGTTGCGTGCGCCAGCTCCGGACGGATCTCCGGGTCCGGGTTGGACAGGGCGAAGACAATCGGCTTCGGCGCCATGGACCGCAGCATCTCCGCGGTCAGCAGGTCCGGGCCGGACAGCCCAATGAACACGTCGGCACCGGCACAGGCATCGGCCAGGCTGCGCGCGTCGGTGTCCACCGCGAAGATCTGCTTGTATTCGTTCAGGTCATCGCGCTGGCTGTGGATCACACCCTTGCGATCCACCATGAACAGATTCTTCTTCGCCGCGCCCAGGCGGACCAGCAGCTGCATGGACGCGATCCCCGCAGCCCCTGCGCCGACACAGACGATCTTCGCCTCGCTCAGCTTCTTGCCCTGGATCTCCAGCGCATTGACCAGGCCGGCCGCGGTGATGATCGCGGTGCCGTGCTGATCGTCGTGAAAGACCGGGATATCCAGGCGTTCGGACAGACGGCGCTCGATCTCGAAACAGTGCGGCGCGGCAATATCTTCCAGATTGATGCCACCAAAGCCGCCGGCAATGCGCGCGACCGTGTTGATGAAGTCCTCCGGCTGCGCGGCGTCCACCTCGATATCGAAGACGTCGATATTGGCGAAGGCCTTGAACAGTACGCCCTTGCCCTCCATCACCGGTTTGGACGCGAGCGCACCCACGTTGCCCAGCCCCAGCACCGCAGTGCCATCGGTAATCACTGCGACCAGGTTGCCCTTGCCGGTATAGCGATAGGCCAGCTCCGGGTCCTTGGCGATTGCCCGCACCGGTGCAGCGACGCCCGGCGAGTAGGCCAGCGACAGATCATCCTGGGTGACTGTGGGCTTGGTGATGTGGATCGCCAGCTTCCCGGCCGGCTGCTGCTCGTGGTACTCCAGCGCGCGCTGGTTGAAATCCTTGGACATGGTGTAGCGAGGCCTTTTGTCGGACGGTTGCTTCAGAAACAGGTGCAGGCCCGGTGCGGTAGGCCCGCACCGGAAACGAAATCAGTTGACCGGGTGGGTAGGGACAGACCCGCGCCGGGCCTCGTCATACACCGGGCGGTACTGATCGGCCAGACGGGTGAGTTCGCGCTGGCGCGAAGCCGGTGCCGGGTGAGTGCTCAGGAATTCCGGCTGACCGCCATTGGCCTGGGCAGCCATCTTGCGCCAGAGAGTGGCCGCGGCATCCGGGTTGTAACCGGCCCGCGCCGCCAGCTCGATACCGATGCGGTCGGCCTCGGATTCCATGCCCCGGCTATGCGGGAGCTGCACGGCGAGCACAGCCCCCAGCGCCGCTCCGGTCAGGGCCAGATCCGAACGGTCGCCGGAGAGGGCGTACCCCGTCAGGGCCAGATTGCTGGCCAGCGCGACCGACATCTTTTCCGCCGTATGCGCCGACAGCGCGTGGGCAATCTCATGCCCGATGATCTGCGCGAGCTCGTCATCGGTCAGCTCCAGCTGTTCGATGATGCCCGAGTAAATCGCCATCTTGCCGCCCGCCATGGCGAAGGCGTTGACGGTATCCGGCGCCTCGATCACCGCGATCTCCCAGTCCCAGTCCGCGGTCTCGGGACGGTATTTGACCGCCTGCGCAACCACCTTTTCGGTGATGCCCTGCACCCGCGCGGTCATCGCAGGATCGGCATTGATGCGACCCTCCTCGCGCGCCGGAGCCAGCATCTCGACGTAGGCGCTGCGCGACGCATCGATCGCCTGATTCTCGGAGACCAACATCAGCTGCGAGCGTCCGGTCACCGGATTGGTGGTACAACCGGGGATCGCCACGGCCAGGCCGGCGGCGACCAGAACCGTCAGGAACAGAGAGGCCAGACGACCGCGAGCGGTCCGCCAGGACTTGGAAAGAGCACGCATTATTCCGGTACCTCTAGATCGAGCGGATGGCGTATGCGCATCCGGAGTCGGTCTCTCCAAGGATACACCTGACCGCGCACAATCACCGCCTCGCCGTTCAAGGTATCGGGCTGCAGATCGGGCCAGTGATCGCGGTCACGCCCGCGAATCAGGACGTCCAGCGGCCCGTCCAGCTCCAGCACCCAGTGACGCGACGTCTCGCGCACGGCCACCACCTCGCCCTGCACCCGCAGCCGGCCCTGGCGCAGGGCACCGGAACGCGGGTCCAGGATCCGGACCGGCAGGGCCGCCGGCCGCTCCAACCACAGACCCCGCTGCCCTGCCCGTGCTTCGGCCTCGGCCACGTAGAAGCAGGTATCCAGGGCGGTCGGCTGCGGCCCGGGGCGCGGCATCGCTTCGCCGGCGGCAATCAATTCGGCCGCCAGCAACGGCCCGCCGGGCAGCCAGGCATGCATGCGCAGGCGCCCTTCGGCGTCCCGGGCGGGACGGCCCGGGCGCAGGATCAGCCGCTGATCGACCGCGTCCAGCCGGGCGGCCAGTGCCTCGCGCAGCCCCTCGTGAAGATGCAGGGGTCGCATCGGGCCGGCCCTCTCCGGCAGTGGCGCGGCCGGGGCCAGACCAATCACCTGAACGGTCCGCCCATCGGTCAACCGCAGACTATCGAAGCCCTGGACGCGCTCCACCTCGACCTCCTGAAGCCCGCGCGGATCCTGATCCGCCAGCCGGCACTCGGCCCGGGCCGCAGTGGCCAGCAGCACCAGGGCCAAGCCCACAACGCAGACGAGGGCGCCCCGCAGGACGCCCTCGTCGGGTCGGACAACGTCCGCCGCAGCAGTCACGTGTCCGTTCGCGTTGCGCGCCATCCGGCGCGCCGCAGCCTCAGAATGCGAAGCGGCGGTTGAACTTGTCGACCTGGCCGGCGGTATCAACGATCTTCTGCTTGCCGGTGTAGAACGGATGGCATTGCGAGCACACGTCCAGGTGCATCTCCTCGCCGGAGAGCGTGGAGCGGGTCTCGAACTGCGTACCGCAGCTGCAGATAACCTTGACGTTGTGGTAGTTCGGATGGATGTCGGCTTTCATGGTCGGCTCACGCAGGTTCTGGCGAAAAGTCCGATAGCATAGCGGTGCTACCCGCCCGAGCGCAAGACCAGGTTGCGACAGCAAGTGCAGAGCGCGTTTCAACTCCGGGTGACAACTGCCTGAATGACTGGGTGGTTTTACCCGTCCAGACAACCTGTGGATAACTTTGTGGACGAATTGTCGCGCCCGGAACGGAATCCACCGGAAACGTCAAGGCGGCGGCGCCGGATCCCGGCAAAGATATCACGCAAGCAACTGGTTTTTAGGCCATTTAATACCGACCCATCAGTCCGGTGTGTTGCCACGGGCCACCCCCTTGAGCCTCGAGCACCATCGCCAGGTGCTGTGCATAAGGGCCGCCGTATCTTCCTCATTGCCCCGCGTTTTCCGGGGCAATCGTGGTGTAGATGGCCGAATAATCCGCATCGGCCAGGCCCTGCTCGCGCGCCCGATCCAGCAGATCCGCCAGCAGCGGCAGCCACGGCCCCACCAGGTGGGCATCCTCCACCGCGCGTTCGGTCAGGCGCACATCCTTCAGCAAGTGCTTGACCGGAAAGTTGGCGGTACCGAAGTCACCGGAGACCATCTTGCCAAGCTTCTTGTCGAAGGTCGGGGCATACAGGGCACTGTCGCGCAGGATCTCCATGAAGGTATCCACCTCCACCCCCTCGCGCCGCACCAACCCCAGGCTCAAGGAAAACGCCGCGGTGAGACTCGCGATCAGCTGGTTGAAGGCCAGCTTCAGCGCCGCCCCCTGCCCGACCGAACCGACATGCCGGGGTGTCTCGCCCAGAGCCGCCAGTACCGGCTGGGCCCGGGCAAAGTCGGCCTCGCGGTCGGCGCCCGCCATGATCAGCAGACGGCCATCCCGGGCCTCGGGGATGGAACCCAGCACCGGCGCCTCCAGGTAGCAGGCGCCGGCGCCCCGCACCCGTTCCGCCAGGGCCCGGCTCTCGGCCGGCAGGATGGTCGCCATCTGGATCACGCAGCGACCATCCAGCGCACCCGCCGGCAGGGCATCCAGCACGGCATGGATGGCCGCGGCATCACTGAGCATCAGCACCAGCACGTCCGCCTCCGCGACAGCCGCGGCGGGCGAACTGTGAACGGTGACCCCCTCGGCCGCCAGATCGCTCGCTCGCGCGACCGTGCGGTTGTAGGCCACCACGGGAAATCCGGCCTGCAAAAGACGCAGGCCCATGGGTTGCCCCATGAGCCCGCATCCCAGCAGCGCCACTCGGGACGCAGCCATCGTTACCCCCTACTTGATCTTGTCGTCGAGATCTTCCGTATACCCCAACAGGGTATGCGGCGGCGGGGCCTCCTTCTGGTACTTGCTCGGGGTGACCGCTTCGGTCTGATGCAGGCTCTTCCACAGGCCGAACACCATGATCAGCATGATGACCGAGAACGGCAGCCCGACACTGATCGCGGCCGCCTGCAACGCGGCCAGACCGCCCGCCAACAGCAGGATGGACGCGACAACCCCTTCGAGGATGGCCCAGTACACGCGCTGGGTGACGGTCGGGTTGCGCACATCACCGGAGGCCAGGGTGTCGATCACCAGCGAGCCGGAGTCCGAGGAGGTCACGAAGAAGGTGACGATCAGCACCGTCGCCGCCGCCATCACAGCCACGGACAGCCAATCCCACAGCGGCATGGCCTGGAGGGTCACGAACAGCGCGGTGGACATGTTCTCCGACACGGCGCCAGTCAGGTCGACCACACCCTCGAGCTCGTAGCTCATCGCAGTGCCGCCGAACACGGCCAGCCAGACGAAGGCCGCGGCGGTCGGGGCCAGCAGCACGCCGGCGACGAACTCGCGAATGGTGCGGCCACGGGAGACCCGCGCAATGAACATGCCGACATACGGGGCCCAGGAGATCCACCAGCCCCAGTAGAAGATGGTCCAGGAGGTCGCCCAGCCGGAATCCTCGATCGTGTCGGCCCACAGGCTCATCTCGGGCAGGAACTGAACGTAGACGCCGGTGCTCTCCACCAGGAGGCGGAGGATGAACAGGGTCGGACCCATGACCAGCAGCAGCGCGATCAGGATCACCGCCAGACCGATATTGAAGTTCGACAGGCGCTTGATGCCCTTGTCGACGCCCAGCGCGACCGAGCCCACCGCGATCAGGGTAATGATCGCGACCAGCACGATCTGCATGTAGGTGGATTCCTCGATCCCGAACACGAAGTTCAGGCCCGAGTTGATCTGCATGACGCCCAGGCCCAGCGAGGTCGCCACGCCAAACATGGTGCCGAACAGCGCCACCACGTCCACCAGATGCCCCCAAGGGCCATAGATCCGGTCACCGATGAAGGGGTACAGCGAGGAACGGATCAGCAGCGGGAGATTGTGGCGGTAGGCGTAATACGCCAACGACAGGCCGACGACAATATAGATCGCCCAGGCATGCAGCCCCCAGTGGAAGAAGGTATAGCGCATCGCCTCGACAGCCGCCGCGCCGGTCTCGCCCTCGGCGTGCGGTGGGCTGAGGTAGTGGTACATCGGCTCGGCGATGCTCCAGAACAGCAGCCCGATCCCCATACCCGCGGAGAACAGCATCGCGAACCACGCGGTGTAGCTAAAGCGCGGGGCCTCGAACTGATCACCCAGGCGCACCCCACCGTAACGGCTGAACATCAGGTACAGGGAGAAGACCAGGAACACGGTGACGACCAGCATGTAGTACCAGCCGAGATACTCCCCGATGCCGCTTTGCAGCTGGGCAAAGACCGCTTCGGCGGTGTCCGGGAAGATCGCTCCGAACAGCACGAACAGTGCGATCACGATGCTGGCGGTGTAGAAGACCGGGCTGCAGATCACGCCAAAGCCGCCGAGGCGGGTTTGCGTCAGACCGGGGGTGGACTGCTCATCCATTCGGTTTCCCCTTGTATTCTTGTGGCGAACGCGGGCCGGCGCGGGCTTGCTCCGAACGTGCTCCGGGAGCCGCACAGGATCACGCCCGTTGGGCGTTGCCGCAGTAGGTGGGACAAAGCCACCGTAGCGAAAGACTACTCCGACTGCAAAAACGTGAAGGGCTTCGCACCCGGCGTCATATCCTGCGCCATATCCGGGGCCATATTACGCCGCCTCGGCGACTGGAGCACGGGCTAGCAACAGGGCACGGGCCTGCCCGCCCTGACGCTCGCGCTCGATCTCCCAGCCACCCGCAGCGAGGAACTCGAGGTCCGCCTCGGACTCGATTTCCACGTAGATCCGGCTGTCCGCGTGCAGCCAGTCGTGCGCGCGAAGGGCCTCCAGCACCGGCGCCACCCGGCCCTGGCCGAATGGCGGATCCACCAGCACCAGATCGAAGGGCAACCCGCCTGGCGGTTCCCCGGCCAGCAGGCGCAGGGCGTCATCCCGGCGCACGCTCACCTGCTCGGCCCCCAGGGTCTCGCAGTTGGCCTGAAGCTGGGCCGCGGCACGGGCATCGCGCTCGACCAGCAGCACCGAGTCCGCCCCGCGCGAGGCCGCTTCCAGCCCCAGCGCCCCGGTGCCGGCGAACAGGTCGAGCACGCGCGCGCCCGGGAGTCGCGGCTGCAGCCAATTGAACAGGGTCTCGCGCAGGGCGTCCGCGGTCGGGCGCAACCCGCCGACCCCGAGCACCGGCAGCCAGCGGCGGCGCCAGGCGCCGCCGATGATGCGGATGCGCGCGGGGCGTCCGGCGGGGGCGCGCCTACTCCTGGCCACCCACGATCACCGTGACCATCGCTTCCGGGTTGATGCGCTCGCGCAGCCGCGCGTTCAGGTGATCCAGCTCGACCGCCTCCATGCGTTCGATGTAGCGTTCCAGATAATCCAGCGGCAGATCATAGAAGGCGATCATACCGAGCAGACCGACGATGTCGCTGTTCGAGGCCAACGACAGCGGGAAGCTGTTGACCACGTTCTCGCGCGAGGCCTCCAGCTCGTCGGCATCGATACCCTCGGCATGCCAGCGCTCGAGTTCCTCGCGCAGCGCGGTCACCGCCTCGTCCGCCTGATCGACCCCGGTCTGCATCCCGATACGGAAGGGACCCTCGACCGCCATGGGCTGAAAGCGGCTGCTGATCGAATAGGCCAGTCCGCGCGCGCTGCGAATCTCCAGGAACAGGCGCGAGATAAAGCCGCCCCCGCCGAAGGCATGGTTGGCCAGGGTCAGGGCATAGTGGTCATCCTCGCCGCGGCGCAGGGTCGGGGCCCCCATGTGGATATGGGCCTGCTCGGAAGGGAAGTCGATACGTTCCTCGACCGGGTCCTCGCGCGGCTCCACCGCGGGCAGCGGTTCCACCGCAGGCCCCTGCGGCAGGGCGGCGGAGATGCGTGCCGCCGCAGCCTCGGCCTCACTGCGGCTCAGCCCGCCCGTGATCGCCAGGGCGCCGTTGGCCGTGGTGTAGTGGCGCTCGTAGAACGCGCGGGCATCCGCGGGCTGCAACGCCTCCAGGGTCTCGCGCTCGCCGCCCGGCCAGTTGGCGTAGGGGTGATCGCCATACATCAGCTCGTAGAAACGCCGGGTGGCAACGCTCCCGGGATCCTGGCGCTCGCGCTGCAGCCCCTGCAGGGCCTGGCGCCGGGCTCGATCGAAATCGGCCTCCGGGAAGGCGGGCTCGGCCAGGACTGCGGACATAGTCTCCAGCGCCGCGTCCATCCAGTCCGGCTCGGTCAGGCTACGCAGGCTGACGATGGCCATGTCGCGCAGTGCCGTGGTGCTGAACTGCGCGCCCACCGACTCGAAACCCTCGGCCAGCGCGTCCGCATCCATCTCCGCCGTGCCATGCTGCAGGGCGCTGCTGGTCAACGAGGCCAGGCCATTCTGGTCGCCGTCGCGCGAGGCCCCGCCGTCGAAGGTAAGGCGCAGGTCGACCATCGGCAAATCCGGCGCCGCCACATACAGCACGCGCAGCCCCTCGTCGGTCTCCCACTCCTCGATCTCCACTGCCTGGACCGGCAGCGCCAGCGCCAGCAGCCCGACCAGGGCTACCAGGAATCCCGTTCGCATCATGTTGCCTCCCGTCATTACATGCCCCCCGCGGTATCGCCATAGGGCTCTACCGCACCCGGATCGGGCGGGTCGTCACCATCCAGGGGCTGCGGATCGAGAATGCCGACCGTGCGTCGTTCCGGCACCAGGTACTCGCGCACCACGCGCTGCACATCCTCGGCAGTCACCGCACGCACGCGCTCGACGAAGCGATCGCCTTCCTGCCAGCCGACGCCGATGATCTGCAGCATGCCCAGCTGGAAGGCCTGGGAGCGCACCGAGTCACGCTGATACACCTCGGAGGCGATCACCCGCGCCTGCACCCGTTCCAGTTCGCTGTCGCTGACCGGCTCGTCCTTCAGCCGCTCCACCTGCTCCAGCAGGGCCGCCTCCAGCGTCTCCACATCCGTGGCAGCCGTGGGCACCGCCGCAATCATGAACAGGTCATCCAGCCGGCTGAACGGGCTGTAGCGGGCCGAGGTCGCGCCGGCCAGTTCTTCGCCCCGTACGATCTCGCGGGCAAAGCGCGAGGCCTCACCGGAATCCAGGATCCCGGCCGCCACCATCAGTGCGTAGACATCCACCGGGTCGTCCACGGTATTCAGAACCGGCGCCTTCCAGCCCATCAGCAGGTAGGGTAGCTCTGCGGGGGCCTCGACGATGATGCGGCGTTCGCCCTTTTGCGGCGTCTCGGCGCGCGGCTTCGTCTCCGGGAGATCACCCGCCGGGATGTCCCCAAAATGCTCCCGGGCCGCCTCGATGACCCGCTCGGCATCGACATCGCCGACCACCACGACCACCGCGTTGTTCGGGTGGTAATAGCGGTCATACCACGCCTGATTGTCTTCCAGGGTGTAGGCCTCGATATCGCTCATCCAGCCGATCACCGGATTGCCATACGGATGATTGAGGAAAGCGGTGGCCATCAACTGCTCGCGCACCAGAGAGTTGGGCTGGTCCTCCACGCGCAGACGGCGCTCTTCCTTTACAACGTTCAATTCCGGACGGAACTCGTCTTCCTGCAGCTTCAGGTGCTGCATGCGCTCCGCCTCCATCGCCATCATGGTCTCCCAGTGATCACGCCCGATGATCTGGAAATAACCCGTGTAGTCACGGCCGGTAAAGGCATTCTCGCGCCCGCCCAGACGCGAAACGATGCGCGAAAACTCGCCGGGCTCATACTGCTCGGTCCCGCGAAACATCATGTGCTCCAGCATGTGCGAGATGCCGGTCACGCCGCTGTGCTCGTCGGCCGACCCGACCCGGTACCAGACCATGTTGGCCACCACCGGGGCACGCCGGTCCTCCAGCACCAGGACCGTCAGGCCGTTGTCCAGCGTAGTTTCGACCACCTTCGATTCGATCTCGGGCGTCGCGGCCAGGACCCCGACGGGCCAGGCAAAGACAAACGCCGTAACGAGCACTGTGACCAGGTTTTTACCGCGCATGATTCATGAATCCTCGTGCTAGCATTGGCGAACTCTCTACTTGACCACATCGAGCATGTTCGGTTTCCGCAAAAAGAAGTCCGAAGACCCGGCCACCCCCGACGCGGAGGCACCTGGCAGCGAGCCGGAGAAGCCCGCCCGCGGCGGCTGGTTCCAGCGCCTGCGCAAGGGCCTGGCCAAGACCGGGCAGGTCCTGGGCGGCGACCTGGGGTCGCTGCTCCGGCGCAAGATCGACGACGAACTGTTCGAGGAGCTGGAAGAACGCCTGCTCCTCGCGGACGTGGGCCTGGATGCGACCCAGCGGATCATGGATCGTATCACCCGCGAGGTGAAACGCGGACAACTGGATGATGCCGAGGCCCTGATGGACGCCCTGGAGGCGGCCATGATCGAGATCCTCGAGCCGGTCTCGCGCCCCCTGGAGATCCCGGAGGCCGAACGCCCCTTCTCCATCCTCGTCGTCGGCATCAACGGCGCCGGCAAGACCACCACCATCGGCAAGCTGGCCCACCACCTGCAGGCGGACGATCGCTCCGTGCTGCTGGCGGCCGGCGACACCTTCCGCGCCGCGGCGGTGGAACAACTGCAGACCTGGGGCGAGCGCAATGGCGCTCCGGTGATCGCCCAGGGCACCGGGGCGGATTCCGCCTCGGTGGTCTACGACGGCCTGCAGGCCGCGCAGGCGCGCGGCATCGACGTGATGATTGCCGACACCGCCGGGCGCCTGCACACCCAGACCAACCTGATGGACGAGGTCCGCAAGGTGAAGCGCGTAATGGGCCGGCTGGACGAACACGCCCCGGACGAGGTCCTGCTGGTGGTCGACGGCGGCACCGGCCAGAACGCCCTGAACCAGGCCCGTCAGTTCCACGAGGCCCTGGGCCTGACCGGAATCGTCGTGACCAAGCTGGACGGCACGGCCAAGGGCGGCGTGCTGTTCGCGCTGGCCGAACAGCTGGGCATTCCGGTGCGCTTCATCGGGGTCGGGGAAAAGGCCGAGGATCTACAGGTCTTCGATGCCCGCGCCTTTGTGCGCGCCCTGCTCGGCCGCGATAGCGACTGACGAGCACACCGGATGATTCGTCTGCAACGCGTCACCAAGCGATTCGGCAGCGCGTCCGAGGCGCTCAGTAACGTCAGCCTGCGCGTGGACCCGGGTGCGATGGCCTTCATCACCGGGCCCTCCGGCGCCGGCAAGAGCACCCTGCTGCGCCTGATCGCCGGGCTCGAGCGCCCGACTCGCGGGCGCATCCGGGTCAACGGCCACGACCTCGACCGCCTCTCCAACCGCGCGATTCCGGGGTTTCGCCGCAGTATCGGGCTGGTGTTCCAGGATCATCGCCTGCTGTTCGACCGCCCGGTGTTCGACAACGTCGCCCTGCCGCTGGAGATCCTCGCCTACCGCCGCCCGGAGATGCGCAAACGCGTGCGCGCAGCGCTCGACAAGGTCGGGCTGCTGCACAAGGAGGGGGTCAACCCGCGCACCCTGTCGGCGGGCGAACAACAACGCGTGGGCATTGCCCGGGCCATCGTCCACCGGCCGGTCCTGCTGCTGGCAGACGAGCCCACCGGCAACCTCGATCCGGCGTTGTCGCGCGAGATCCTGCAACTGTTCGACGACTTCAACCGGGTCGGCATGACCGCCCTGATCGCCAGCCATGACCTCGGCCTGGTCGAGCGCATGGGCAAGCCGGTCCTGCACCTGGAAGACGGACGCATCGAGGCCCGTGCGGCCGCGGGGGCCCCGGCATGAAGCCGGGCCGTCGCCTGCAGGACACCGTGCCGGCCTGGCTGGAGGCCCATCGGGATGCCGCCCGGCGCAGCCTGCAGCGCCGCCTGCAGGCCCCGGTTCTGAGCCTGATCAGCATTGCCGTGCTGGGCTTCATCCTCGCCCTGCCGGCCTACCTCTGGGTTCTGCTGGACAACGCCCGCGCCCTGTCCGCCCACGTGGACCATGACCCACGCATCGCCCTCTACCTCGACGGCGTGGAGGCGGCCACGGTCGCGGATCTGGAACGCCACCTGGAGACCGATGCCCGGGTAGAACGCTGGATCTGGATCGATGCCGACGAGGCCCTGGCCCGCTATCGCGAGGGCCTGGCCGACCCGGGCCTGCTGGACTGGCTGGACGAAAACCCGCTGCCGGACGTGGTGGATGTGATCCCCGCGACCGCGGATCCCGAGACGGTTGCGGCGCTCCGCGAGGCGCTTGCGGCCACCGTACCGGGTGCGACGGTGGTCAGCGACGACGACTGGGTGCGGCAGTTGAACAGCCTGCACCAGCTGGGGCTGCGCATCCTGTCGGTGGTGGGCGCCCTGCTGGGGCTGGGGGCGTTGCTGATCCTGGCCCTGGCGACTGCCTCGGAGCTGCGCGAACGCCGGGAAGAGATCGCCATCTCGCGAATCAGCGGGGCTACCCACCGGTTCCTGCGGCGCCCCTCCCTCTACGGCGGCGTGATGACCGGCCTGGGCGGCGGTATTTTCGCCGGCATCCTGCTGCTCATCGGGATCGGCCTGAGCCGGGCGCCACTGGAACAGGCCGCGGCCGCGTTCGATCTCGAATTCGGGCTGTCCCTGCCTGGGGCCACCCATCTCCTGGCCCTGCTCCTGGCCGGACTCCTCCTCGGCTGGCTGGGCGCCCGGCTGGGCAGCGGCCATGCCCTGCGGGATGCCCCTTAGGGAGACGCGTCCCGGACGAAACGTCCGGAACCTTTGCAGGGTTTAGCACTCTTATTCACAGACTGCTAATGTAGAGTCATGAATCGGGAGGAAACACCACGCATGAACCAGGCCCTGACCACTCCACGCATCGACATGCCCGTACCGGTGGGCAACCTCGATCACTACATGCAGGCCGTTGGCCGCATCGAGGTGCTGGACGCCGAGCACGAGCGTGAACTGGCCGTGGCGCTGCACGAGCGCCAGGACCTGGATGCGGCACGCCAGCTGATCCTGCACAACCTGCGGTTCGTGATCCACGTTGCGCGCGGCTACAAGGGGTACGGCCTGCCTCTGGGGGATCTGATCCAGGAAGGCAACGTGGGCCTGATGAAGGCCGTCCGCCGTTTCGACCCGAATCAGGGCGTGCGCCTGGTGTCCTTTGCCGTGCACTGGATTCGCGCCGAGATCCACGAGTTCATCCTGCGCAACTGGCGCATCGTGAAGGTCGCGACCACCAAGGCCCAGCGCAAGCTGTTCTTCAACCTGCGCAGTGCCAAGCAGCGTCTCGGCTGGCTGTCCAATGCCGAGGTCTCCGCCGTGGCGCAGGATCTGGGCGTCTCCGAAAAGGACGTCTGGGAGATGGAACGCCGCCTCTCGAGCCAGGATGCGAGTTTCGACCCGGGCCCCGAAGCCGACGATGAATACGGCTATCAGGCCCCGTCGGAACGCCTGAGCCTGGAGGACCTGAGCGACGACCCCGCCAATGTGACCGAGGACGAGGACTGGGACCGTCATTATCAGGAACGCCTTAGCGAGACCCTGGGCGAACTGGACGAGCGTTCGCGCACCATCCTGATGCGCCGCTACATGGCCGACCAGAAGGCGACACTGCACGAGCTGGCCGCGGAGTACGGCGTTTCGGCCGAGCGCATCCGCCAGATCGAGAACAGCGCGATCAAGCGCATCCGGGCCGCCTTCGACGACTGACGCTTTCGCACCCTCGCGAAACCAGGGCCCCGAACGAAAAAGGCCCCGGCATCAGCCGGGGCCTTTTTGTTGCCGGGTGCAGCGGGACCAAGCCCGGCACCCGGCACGGTTCCATGCCCGATCAGCCGAACAGGATCACCGAGAAGAAGCTAATCCAGGACCAGATGATCAGGCCGACCGTGAACGTCAGCGGAAAGTTGGGGAAAGTAAACCACTCGCGCATCTCGAAGTCCTCGGGAAATTTCAACCAGAATAAGCAAAGGGTAAGCGGGTCCGCAGCGCGGTGCAAGTTCGACCGAGGTCAGCGCTGGGACTTTTTCCGACCCCCACCGGTCGCGTCGGGAGGGGCCTCCTCGCCGGATCCGGTCGGGATACGCGGGTCATCATCGTCCATCAGGATGCGATGCGCCGGGCCCTGAAGATCGTCGTACTGCCCCGAGCGGATGGCCCAGAACAGCACCACGCCCACCACCAGGGCGAACAGCATGGCCAGCGGGATCAACAGGTAGAGGATTGACATGCTTCCAGTGTACCCAGGCGCGCGAACGGCTTAAACCGGGGGTGGCCGTGACGCCGGATCGCGCACGGCCTCTCCGGACGGCACCGACGACTCGGCGCCTGTGTCCATCACGTCGCGCCCCGGACGCAGGCGCAGCGCATTGCCAACCACCAGCAACGAGCTGAGCGACATGCCCAGCGCTGCCAGCCAGGGAGTCAGCAGCCCCGCCGCGGCCACCGGGAGGGCCACCAGGTTGTAGCCGATTGCCCAGGCGATGTTCTGCCGGATCACGCGCCGCGTGTGGCGCGCCTGGTCCAGCGCCTGCGGCAGGTGTTCCAGGCGATCCGAGAGCAGGACCAGGTCGGCCTGATTCTGCGCCAGCTGGGTGCCGCCACCCATCGCCAGCGATACGTCGGCCCCGGCCAGCACCGGGGCATCGTTGATGCCCTCGCCGGCCATCAGGACCACCCGGCCCTCTGCCTGGCGAGCGTGCACATAGGCGAGCTTCCCCTCCGGGGTCAGGCCACCCTCGGCTTCGGCGATGCCCATTTCCGCCGCGAAGGCCTGCGCGGCCTGCGGGCGGTCCCCGGTCAGCAAGACCACCCGCAACCCACGCCGCTGCAGATCGGCGATCACCTTCCGCGCCCCGGGACGCGGAGTGTCGGCCAGCCAGAACAGGGCGACCGGTTGGTCGTCGACCACTAGCCAGACCGGGGTGGCCAGCGGATAGCCCAGGGGTGGCTCCGGGCTGGGCGTACCGCGCTGCGGCAACATCGACGATCCACCAATGGCCACACGGTGGCCCTCTATGTGGCCAACCAGGCCACGCCCGGGGAGGTTGCGAACCTCGCTAGCGACCACCGATGAGGACTTGGCCGGAGCGACCAGGGCGCGTGCCAGGGGGTGCTCGGAATGGGCCTCGAGCGCGGCGGCCCAGTTCAGCCAGTCAGCCCCCTCGGGCGCGGGCTGCAGCTCGGATTGTGCCACCAGACGCGGCATGCCGACGGTCAGGGTTCCGGTCTTGTCGAGACAGACCATATCGACGCGCGGCAAGGTCTCCAGGGCACTGCCGCGCGTAACCAGCAGACCGAGGCGCGACAACGCGCCGGTGGTGGCTGTCAGCGCGACCGGCGTCGCGAGCGCCAGGGCACAGGGGCAGGTGGCGACCAGCATGGCGACCATGACCCAGAGGGCCCGCGTCGGATCGATCCACGCATACCAGACCAGACCCGCCAGCGCCGTCAGGACCAGGACGGCACCCACAAACCAGCCGGTACCGGCCTCGGCGATCCGGGCCATCCGCGGCTTCTCGGTCTGGGCGCGATCGAGCAGCCGCTGGATCGCCGCCAGGGTCGTCTCGGCACCGACGCGCTGGACCTCGATGGCGAGTGGGCCATCGACGTTCACGGTCCCGCCGGTCACGGGATCCCCGATGCGCACCGCGTGCGGCTCGGGCTCGCCGGTCAACAGGGCACGATTGACCGTCGACTCGCCTTCGCACACCACGCCGTCCGTGGGCATGGTCTCGCCCGGGCGAACACGTACCCGATCCCCCGGCACCAGCTCGCCGACCGGGACCGCCTCGACGCGCCCGGCTGCATCCAGACGATTGGCGATGGCGGGAACCAGGCGATCCAGGCGGTCAATGGCATGGCTGGCGTGCTGGCGCGCGATCAGCTCCAGATAGCGGCTGGTGAGCAGGAAGAAGACAAACATCACGACCGATTCGAAATAGACGTGCTCGCCGGTCCCGAGGATGACCGCGTACAGGCTGGCCAGGTAGGTCACGATGATCGCCAGACTCACGGGCACGTCCATCCCCAGCTGGCGATGGCGCAGGTCGCGCCAGGCGCTTTGATAGAACGGGATCGCGGAATACAGGACGACCGGCGTGGTCAGCGCCGCCGCCACCCAGCGCATGAACTGGAGCAGGTCTTCGTGCTCGGTGTCCTCGGCGCCCAGCCAGAGCGCCACGGCCAGCATCATCACCTGCATCATCCCCAGGGCGGCAACGGCGATCCGGCGCAAGGCGAGGCCCCGTTCGCGGGCGATCGCCTGCTCGCGGGTTCCGGGGTCGTAGGGATGGGCGTGGTACCCGATGTCGCGGATCGCCTTGAGGATATCCGACAGGGCAATCCGCTCGGGGTCCCAGACGGCCTGCGCGCGATGGGTGGAGTAATTCACGCGAAAGCTCTCCACGCCCGGAAGGGCCTGGACATGACGCTCGTTCAACCATACGCAGGCCGCACAGGTAATGCCCTCGAGCATCAGGGCGGCCTCACGGCGGTCGCCCTCTGCGCCGGCGGGCGCGACGAACTGTTGCTGGACGCCGGGGTGATCGAACAGTTCGAGCTCGCGGAGCTCGTCGGGGATCAGGGGGCTGCCGGTGTCCGCCGGGGGGGCATCACGGTGATGGTAATAGGCCCCCAGGCCACGCTCGATGATCGCGCTGGCCACGGCCTGGCAGCCGGGGCAGCAGGTGGGTTCCTCGCGGCCCTCGAACGTCACCGGGTAGCAGGCGCCTACCGGTACCTCCAGGCCGCAGTGGAAACAACGGGCCTCGGCCTCGGGCGTTGCCGGGCCCTGCGAGTCGGACGCGAGCGCCACGGCGGGAGCGCGGTGGGCTAACCGGGCTGGGCGCTACGCACGCGCGTGCGTGCCTGTTGCTCCAGAAGCTGCCCATCGTGCTGGACCTGGAAGCGCAGATCCCAGCGCCCCGGTGCCGGCAGCGCCACTTCGACCTGATACATGCCCTCGCCCATCGCCTGCATCTCGAAACCCTGGTCGCGCCGTTCGTCGGCCAGCCACATGAAGAGGCCGCGGATGCTGGCATCGTCGATCGGCTCGCCGTCCGCATCGCGCACCTCGACCTGCAGGGTAGCGGTCTCGCCCTCGGTGGGTCGGTCAACCCAGCCCTGACGCACCTGCCAGCCCTTCTGTCGCTGCTCCTGCAGCTCCGAGACGCGGTGCACGGCGAGCGCTTGCTTGCGGCTCTCCATTCCGGCCACAGTGCCTGGGAAGGCGGAGGTCACGCGCTCGGCCCGGTTCTCCGGCTCCGGCAGGATCGAGCCGATGAACTGCTGCGGCATCCCGTTATGGGCGAGTGTGATCAGGACCGCCTGCACCGAGGCGACCATGGTAAAGAAACCCACCAACACCAACGGGGCCCAGTGCAGGCGCCCAATCTTGGCCTTGCCACCACTTTCGACCTCGGCCTCCTTCTGGGTGAACACGATCCCCAGGCCGTAAGGCACGATGATGTAGAGTGCCAGATGAATGGCGAAGACGTCGGCCCCCTGCCAGGTCAGGATCGAATAGGGGATAAACACGAACAGCATGAGCGCGACCACCACGGCCGAGGTGCTGTAGGCCTTGAACCGCGTGAAGCGGTAGATCAGGGCGAACAGGATGGCCAGTGCCGCACTGCCGATGCCGAGGGTAATGACGAGATTGCTCATATGCTTTTCTTCGTTTCCTGCGTGAACGCAAGCTAGGCGCTTGCGGTGTGCCGCGCGAGTTCCGGCAGCTCGGTTACTGTTTCTTCGCCGGTGGCTGACGGCAACGCTTGCTAGCGGTGACTGAACTGCGAGGTCACCTCGAGCGGTTCGATATGGCCCTCGCGGTCGGTGATCACGAAGCGGAAAGGCTGCGGCGAGGGAGTACCGGCGGGCACGTCGTGGCGCACACGCGCCACGACGGTCAGCCGCTCACCGGGCTCCAGACGGATGCGTTCCACCTGGCCCAGATCCAGTTCGGCGCCCTCCAGCCCCGCCAGGCCGATCTCGAAGTCCAGCTCCCGATCCGCGGTGTTGTTCAGGCGGATCTCGTAGCCGTTCTGGGTGCGACCATCGGACATCTGGACGTAGAGCGGCTGGCGCACCTGGTTGACGTTGGCGTCCACCGGCGGGCGCCCGAGAATACTGCCGACCAGCGCCACGACCACGATCAGCACGGCGGCCCCGTAGCCAAGGGTCTTGCCCCGCAGGACATGGGTCTTCCCGCCCTCCTGCTCGCGCTCGGAGGTATAGGTGATCAGGCCGCGGGGCCAGCCCTGCTTGTCCATGATGGTGTCGCAGGCATCGATACAAAGTGCGCAGTGGATGCACTGGAACTGCAGCCCGTCGCGGATATCGATGCCCGTCGGGCACACCTGCACGCAGTAGCCGCAGTCGATGCAGTCACCCACCCCGGCGGCCTGGCGTTCCTCGCGGGTCTTCAGACCGGCCTTGACCTTGGAGCGCCCGGCGGTACCTTCCCCGCGCGCCTCTTCATACGACACGATCATGGTGTCGCGGTCGAACATCACGCTCTGGAACCGGGCGTAGGGGCACATGAAGGTGCAGACCTGTTCGCGCGCCAATCCGGCAAAGGTGTAGGTCGTGGCCGTCAGGATGCCCGCAGTCAGGTAGGCCGCGTAGACCGCCTGACCGGTAAAGAAGTCGCTCACGATCGAGGGGGCATTCCCCCAGTACAGGATGAAACCGAGGCCGGTGGCAAAGGCCACGAGCAGCCAGGACAGGTGGGTCAACCCATACTTGAACAGCTTTTCGCCAGTCCAGGGCTGCTTGGCCAGGCGCAGGCGGGCGGGCCGTTCACCCTGGATCTTGCGCTCCAGCCACATGAAGACGTCGGTCCACAGAGTCTGGAAGCAGAAATAGCCACAGAACACCCGTCCGGCGACGCCCGTGACGAAAAACAGCAGCAAGGCGGCCACAAGCAGGAAACCGGCCAGCCAGAAGATGTCCTGCGGGTAGACGACCAGATCGAAGATGTGAAACTGCCGGCCCGGGATGTCGAACAAGACCGCCTGATTGGGGCCGTATTCGCGCTCCCAACGAATCCAGGGCAGGCCGAAAAACACACCGTAGGCGAGCAACAGGATGCCGGTCTTCAGATTGCGGAAACGCCCCTTGACCGACCGCGGATGGATCGGGATGCGTGCCTCGTACAACGGCTGGGCCTGGGACATCAAAACCTCCCGGAGTTCAATCCGGCAGAGTGGGGCGGCCGCAAGGCGCGCCCTGGGATCGGGTTCCTTCCAAAAAAGCAGGGGCGCCCTCGGGCGTCAAACAACCCGGCGGGCACCCCTGTAGTTATCGCGGCGAGCGCCCGGCCCCGGGGCTCACCATACGGTCAACAGATTCGCGCTTACTGCCCGCCACCCAACGAATGCACGTAGGCCGTCAGCATCTTGATCTCGGCATCGGACAGACGGTCCCCGAACGCAGGCATCTCGCGCTGGGCGCCGTTGCGAATGAAGTTCGCCACCAGACGCTGGCGCTCGCTATCGCTTTCCGCACCGCGCACGTCCACCAGACCCCAGAGATCATTGGTCAGGTTGGGAGCCCCCTGGGACGCCAGACCCTGGCCATCCATGGCGTGACACTGGAAGCAGCCGCCGTCGGTACCGGTGAAAATGCGTTCGCCGGCGTCCGCTTCACCTTGGTCGACGCTGTAGCCGTTGAGCGACAGCACGTACGCTGCGACCTGGTTGAGCTGGTCGCCGTCGAGGGTGTCGCGGTAGCCCGGCATGTAGCCCAGGCGACCCTGGTGCAGGGTTTCCTCGATCTGCTCCACGGTGCCACCCCACTTCCAGTGGTCGTTGCGCAGGTTCGGGTACTGCCCGACCACGCCGGCACCGCCAACCTGATGGCAGGCGGCACACCAGGTGCCGAAGGAACCCTGGGCGTAGGCGTTGACGAAGCTCATGCTCTCGGCGTCCTGCAGGATGGTTTCGTAATCCTGGGCCGCCACCTGTTCAAGCATCTCGCGCTGACGCACCGCGTAGGTGCCGGTCTGCATGTCCTTGGCCAGCAGCGCACGGGTGTTCCAGTGCATCGTGCGCTCTTCGCCACCCTGCTCGAAGGTGATGGTGTTGAAGCCCTTGGTAAAGCTGTCACCGATCGGCCAGGCCGGGTAGATCAGCCAGTACACCACGGCAAACACGATCGTGGCGTAGAAACCCCACAGCCACCAGCGCGGGAGCGGGTTGTTGTATTCCTGGAGGTTCCCGTCCCAGACGTGCCCAGTGGTCTCGACCTGGTTCGGGTCCTTTTCGCGGTTGTCCTGTGTGCTCATTGCTCGTCACTCTTGGTTTTGTCACGCCGGGCCACGGGCTCCCGATGTGAATCATCGTCATCCAGAGGAATATAGCGATACGTCTCGAACTTCCGGGCGCGCTGACGGTTGGCGAACAGGAAGATCACGACCCCGATAAAGGTGCCCATGAAGAGCAACAGGGCGACCATCTTGCTATTGCCCATGTCCGTGATCCATTCCCACAGTCCCATCATGTTCGCACCCGCTCCTCCTTACCGGAACTCGGCAAAGTGTCCGTCGTCGTATTCGCTGAAGTCGACCATGGTCCCGAGCACCTGGAGATAGGCGACGATTGCATCCATCTCGGTGACCGTCCCGGGGTTGCCGTCGAAGTTCCCCGCCTGGGCCTGGCGAACCAGGTTGTCCTCGGCGTCACGGATATCGAACATCCGGGCGTGTTCTTCGCCGAAGCGCTCGACGTTGGCCTCGTATTCCTCTTCGGTGAGCGAGTACGGCACACCGACCCGCTTCAGCGCGACCATCCGGCGGTCGATATCGGAGTAGTCAAGCGGGGTTTCCGCCAGCCAGGGGTAGCCCGGCATGATCGACTCCGGTACCAGCGACTGCGGATTGATCAGGTGCTGAACCTGCCATTCGTTGGAGTACTTGCCGCCAACTCGGGCGAGGTCCGGACCGGTGCGCTTGGAGCCCCACTGGAACGGATGGTCGTACTGCGACTCGGCCGCCAGCGAGTAGTGGCCGTAGCGCAGCATCTCGTCACGGAACGGACGCACCATCTGCGAGTGGCAGGTGTAGCAGCCCTCGCGAACGTAGATGTCGCGACCACGCTGTTCCAGCGGGGTGTAGGGACGCACGCCGTCCACTTCCTCGATCGTGTCGTCGATGTAGAACAACGGCACGATCTCGACCAGGCCGCCGACGCTGATCACCGCAAGGGTGAGGATGATCAGCAGGCCGGCATTGGTTTCAACGCTTTCATGCTTCATGGATCTATTCTCTCCCTAATCAGGCCGTGCGGGCTTCGGTGGACGCAGCCTGGGCCTCGCGGGCCTCGGCCTTGATGCCCGAGCGAACGGTCATCGCGATGTTGAACGCCATGATCAGCATGCCGGCGAGGAAGAACCCGCCACCGATGGCGCGCACCACGTACGGCTTGTGCAGGAACACCACCGACTCGGTGAAGGTGTAGGCAAGGTTCCCGTACTGGTCGAAGGCACGCAGCATCAGACCCTGACCGATACCGGCCACCCACATCGCGGTGATGTACAGGACGATCCCGATGGTCGCCAGGAAGAAGTGCACGTACACCAGCTTCAGGCTGTACAGGTTCACGTTCCACAGACGCGGCATCAGGTGGTACAGGGAGCCGAAGGTGATCATCGCCACCCAGCCCAGCGCACCGGAATGCACGTGGCCCACGGTCCAGTCGGTGTAGTGCGACAGCGCGTTCACGCTCTTCAGCGACATCATCGGACCTTCGAAGGTCGACATGCCGTAGAACGCCAGCGCGGTGATCAGGAACAGCATGATCGGGTCGGTGCGCAGCTTATCCCAGGCGCCCGACAGGGTCATGATGCCGTTGATCATGCCACCCCAGGAAGGCAGCAGCAGCAGGATGGAGAAGGTCGCCGCCAGGGTGGAGACCCAGTCCGGCAGGGCCGTCCAGTGCAGGTGGTGCGCGCCCACCCACATGTACAGGAAGACCAGCGCCCAGAAATGGATGATGGACAGCTTGTACGAGTAGATCGGACGCCCGGCCTGCTTCGGCACGAAGTAGTACATCATCCCGAGGAAGGCCGCGGTCAGGAAGAAGCCCACCGCATTATGGCCGTACCACCACTGAGTCATCGCATCCTGCACCCCAGAGAAGATGGAGTAGGAATGCGGGTGGAACAGACCCACCGGCACCTGGATGTTGTTGAAGACGTGCAGCAGCGCGGTCGCCAGGATGAAGGCCATGAAGAACCAGTTCGCCACGTAGATGTGCGGCTGGTTCCGGCGCAGCAGGGTCATCAGGAAGACCATGAAGTAAGCCACCCAGACAACCAGGATGATGATGTCGATCTGCCAGTTGAATTCGGCGTACTCGCGGCCCTGGGTGATCCCCATCATGTAGGTGATCACGCCAAGGATCAGTGCCAGGTTCCACCCGTAGAAGGTGAAGCTCGCCATGGAATCACTCCACAAGCGGGTCTGACATGTCCGCTGAACCACGTAATACGAGGTGGCGAACAGCGCGTTACCCCCGAACCCGAAGATCACGGCCGTGGTATGGACCGGACGGAAACGCCCGAAGGTGATCTGCGCGATATCGAAATTCAGGAACGGGAACGCCAGTTGCGAGGCGATCCAGACGCCGGCGGCCATCCCGAACACGCCCCAGAGGACGGCGGCAATGGCAAACCGCTTGATAATCGCGTAGTTGTACTGCTCGGAAGTCGCGACTGACGCTGCGGGTGCGGCACCCGCCGTAGTGGCTGCTTGTGACATGACTTTTCCACCTTGCTGCGGGGAACACGGATGTCCCGATGGTTCGGGGGCGTGAACTCTACCCCATTCCGGGCCCACAAAAAACCAATACCGCCTGTGTCACTCGGATATTGAGTGCGATTGGCGGAACTTTTGACCGCTTCGATAATACATCGGTCATACACCTCCAGGCGAGAGGGCGCCGGGCCGATTCGTTGATCTGGATCAACGAATCGGCTGGACCGGGATCACCCGCCCCGCCGGGCGCGATGGCGGCGGGGCGTCCGGCACCCAGGCATGGCCGTAGACCACCTCCCAGGTTGCCGGAAGGCGACCCTCCACGCCGAAGTCGCGCGCGTAGGCCTCGGCCACCGCAACCAGGCGGCGCGGACCGAACAGTCCGGGCGACCGGCCCGACAGGGCATTGCGCACCCCAACCCCGCGCAGGTCACGAATCAACCCGGTCAGATCCGGGTAGGTCAGGGTCAGGGCCTCCTGGTCCATCACCGGATCGGCAAACCCGGCGCGCACCAGCGCATCGCCAATGTCGTGCATATCCATGAAGGCGTTCACATGCGTCCCCGCCCCACCGTCCACCGTCGCGAAGGCGGCCCGCAGCTCACGCAGGGTGTCAGGACCGAAGGTGGTGAACATCCACAGCCCGCCCGGGCGCAGGATACGCCGCACCTCCATGAAGGCCTGATCCAGGCTGGCGCACCACTGCAGGGCGGAACTGGAAACCGCCAGGTCGAAGGATTGCTCCGCCAGCGGCAGCGCCTCGAGATCGCCGCAGACCACCTGCGGCCGGCGCAGCCAGCGCCCGCGGCGGCGCGCCCGCGCGACCATCTCCGGGGCGAAATCGACCCCGGCCAGGCGGGCTTTGCGGTAGCGGCGGCTCAAGTGGTCCAGGGCCTCGCCGATGCCGCAGCCGAGATCCACAACCTGTTCCGGCTGCATGCGAACCCAGTCCAGCCGCCCCAGCATTCGCTCCTGCACCTCGCGCTGCAGGACTGCGTGCTCCTCGTAGGTGGAGGCCGCCCGCGCGAAGGCCTCGCGGACCCGCGCCTTGTCGAGATCGAAACTGTCGGGTCGGCTCATGCGGATTTCCCTGCGCTGCACTGATTCAAGAACTCGACGACCAAACCGGCCAAGGATTGCGGGCGCGCGAACCACTCCGCGTGGCCGCCCACGCCGCGGACGACCCGACTGGCGGGTCGCAGCCTGTGCAGGTCGTCCGCCACGGCGGCCGGCACCAGCGCATCGCCCGCCTCCAGCCAGGCTGCCGCCGGCGCCTCCAGGCCCGCCCAGACGGACCGAAGATCCGCCGCATCCAGTAGCGCGAGGCCGGCCTCCAGGCCCTCGGGCGAGGCTGGAGCGGCCTGTAACTGCACCACCAGCCGGCGGGCGAGCGAAGCGGCATCCTGGCTGCCACGTGCACAGAGCATCGCCAGACGGCGCTCCAGCCGCCGGCGACCACCCCCGAGGGCTGCACGAAAATCTTCCAGCTCGGCCGGGGGCAGGGCCGCCGGCCAGTCGTCGGCCTTCGCAAAGCGCGGCGAGGCCCCGATCAGCAGCAGCCCCTGGGGCCCCGACCACTGGCGCGCGGCGGCCAGCGCGACCAGACCGCCCAGGGACCAGCCCGCCCACACCGGACACTCGACATCCGCTGGCAGCGAAGCGATCAACGCCGCCGCGGTGCGCTCGGCATCCGCCAGCATCTCGCCATCACCGGCGGCCCCGTGCCCGGGCAGGTCTGGCGCCAGCACTCGTGTCGCACCCGGGAGCGCGGCCCGCAGCGGCGCCCACACCGCGCCGGAGAAGCCCCAGCCATGCAGGAGCACCAGCGTCGGAGCACCGCCCTGCGATTGCGCGGCAGGCACGTCAGCGCCCTGAACGGCGGCCACCGGCTTGCGTATCATGTGCGGTCGAATCCTCTCGCCAATCCGCGCAGGCAGGCTGACCGCTCATGGGCATCACAATCGGCATCATCATCGCGTATCTACTGGGATCGCTTTCCACGGCCATTCTGGTCAGCAAGCTGCTGCGCCTGCCGGACCCGCGCACCACCGGCTCGAAGAACCCCGGCGCCACCAATGTACTGCGATCGGGCGGCAAGACGGCGGCCATCATCACGCTCATCGGGGATGTCGGCAAGGGCTGGCTGCCGGTGTTCGTCGCCCTGCAACTGGACCTGTTCCCCGGCTGGGCGATCGGCCTGATCGGCCTGGCCGCCTTCCTCGGGCACGTGTTCCCGGTGTTCTACCGCTTTCAGGGCGGCAAGGGCGTGGCCACCGCGCTGGGCGTGATGCTCGCCATCAGCCCGCTGGTCGGCGGCCTGGTCCTGCTCACCTGGCTGGTCGTTGCCGCCATCTGGCGCTATTCGTCGCTGGCTGCCCTGGTCGCCGCCGGCATGGCCCCGGTGTACATGGTCCTGCTGGGCATGGACCACTGGATCAGTGCCGCCGTGGCCCTGATGAGCGTGATCCTGTTCATCCGTCACGACAGCAACATCCGCCGCCTGATGCGCGGGGAGGAATCGCGGATCGGCCAGAAGGACAAGGTGCCGGCGGCGCCAAAGGAGTAACCCTTCGGCCTGCGGACGGGTTTACAGCCACATCCGCAGCGCCCTTCATGCCACCGCGGGCGGCGCCAGCTCCGCCAGCGGCCAGCGCGCCCGCGCCGCCACCACCGGCGCCCCGGTTTCCGTCACCTGGCCGGCCTGCAGTCGCCGCAGCCCGGCCAGCGCGATCATCGCCCCATTGTCGGTGCAGAATTCGGGCCGCGGGAAATACACCGGCACCCCCTGACGCTGCGCCATGGCCTTGAGCCCGGCGCGCAATGTCGTATTGGCCGCCACGCCACCGGCGACCACCAGCGCCGGGGCCTCGGTTTGCTCCAGGCCGCGCCGGGTCTTCTCCACCAGGGTGTCGGTCACCGCTTCCTCGAAGGCGCGGGCGACATCCTCCGGCCGGTAGACCTGTTTCTTCAATGCGGTCAGCACCGCGGTCTTCAGACCGGAGAAGCTCATGTCCAGCCCCGGGCGGTCGAGCATCGGGCGCGGCAGGCGCAGGGCGTCCGAGCGCCCCTGCTCGGCCAGACGCGCGAGCGCCGGCCCACCCGGATAGCCCAGCCCCAGCAGCTTGGCGGTCTTGTCGAAGGCCTCGCCCGCGGCATCGTCGATGCTCTCGCCGATCAGGTCGTAGTCGCCCAGGGCACGCGCATGAATCAGCTGGGTATGCCCGCCGGAGACCTGCAGCACCAGGAACGGGAAATCGAGTCCGGTATCCTCCAGAAACGGCGCCAGCAGGTGGCCCTCCAGGTGATGCACGGCCAGCGCCGGGATGCCCCAGCCCCAGGCCAGGGAGCGCGCCACCGAGGCCCCGGTCAGGAGCGCCCCCAGCAACCCCGGCCCACCGGTGTAGACCACCGCATCCAGGTCGTGGCCGTCCACGCCCGCCTCGTCCAGCACCGCGCGTACCAGCGGCAGCAACCGCTGAATATGATCGCGCGAGGCCAGCTCCGGCACCACGCCGCCGTAGACAGCGTGCAGGTCGGTCTGGCTGTACAGCCGGTGCGCAAGCAGGCCCCGGTCCGCGTCGATCAGCGCCACACCCGTCTCGTCGCAGGAAGTCTCGATGCCCAGTACGATCATGGCGCAAGCATGCCGGGTTTCACGGGCCGCACCAAGCAGCCCCTGTGCGTCCGCGCCATTGCGTTGGGGCAAGCGCTCACAGTCGCCCCCGGCGATCCGGGATCCCGTCCAGCGGCAGATGTTCACAATCGCGGCCCAGGGCCATCACCTGAAAACGCTCGCCCATCTCCCCGGGCAGCGTCAGCATGCGCACGGCCTGAGCGGCCTGCATGGTCACACGGGCATCCTCGCCGCTGCCGACGCGCGCCTCGAAACGCCCTGGCAGCCCCGCCCCCAGCAGGAATTCGCCCTGTGCGGCATAGGCCAGAACGTCGAGACCCGCGGCGTCCGCCGCCTCTGCAACCCCGGTGAAATCCACGCTCGCGGTCAGATCCATCAGGCCCGGATGGGCCAGCGGGTCCTGGATCATCTGCTGGCGGTAATACCCCACCAGCGTCCCCTGGTGACGCTCCGGGGCGTAGTAGGCGCTGCGCGGAAAGCCATAGTCCACGATCACGGCGACCCCCTGTTCCAGGAAGTCGGCCAGCGCGGTCACCCACGCGGCCTGGGCCGGGCGCCATTCGGAGAGGTAGCCCTCGGGCCACGGGCCATGCTCGGCCTGGAGCCGCGCCACCGGCTCGGCGAGGCCGGGCGGGGCCGGGCGCTCGGCCAGGCTCAGGGTGCCGGCGGCATCGGTCGTGATCCCGACCTGCCAGACCCGGCCTTCACGCCAGCGGAAGAGCTCCACCGGCAGGGCATCCAGCACCTCGTTGGCCAGCACCACACCGCGCAACGGGGTCTCGGGCAGGGCATCCAGCCACGCCACCCGGGCGTACTCCGCGGGTTCAAGCGCAGCCTCCAGGTGGGCCTGCTGCCGCGCCCGCAGGTCCGGACTGACCTCGACGATCCAGTAGCGCTCCCACGCCACCCCGAGTTCGCGCAGCGTGGTGATCACATCCCCCGCGAGCCGCCCGCTGCCGGCGCCAAATTCGAGCAGTGTGCCGGTGCCGTTCAGATCGTCCCGCAACACCGGGGCCAGCCAGGTCGCGAGGGTCTCGCCGAACAGGGGCGACAGCTCCGGCGCGGTGACGAAATCGCCCCCCTCGCCCAGCTTGTGCGCCCCGTTCACGTAATAGCCAAGCCCCGGCGCATACAGCGCGGCCTGCATGTAATCGACGAACGGAAGGAACCCCTCGCCGGCGACGACACTCTGTTGCAGGGAGGCGTGCAGACGCCGGGCGATATCGGCGGCCACCGGATCGGCCGGGGCGTTTGTGCTAGGTTTCGGCGGCATCATGACGACGAATGGTACCAACCCGGGGGCAGGCGTGGCGCAGGTACAACCCGACAGCATGGACACGACGTCCGGGGAGGCACGGGTGGTGCTGGTCACCGGGGCCGCGCGGCGGGTCGGCGCAACCATCGCGCGCGGGTTGCACGCCGCCGGGTTGCGGGTACTGATCCACTACCGCGGCTCGCGCACGGATGCCGAAGACCTCGTCGCCGAACTGAACGCGGAGCGCCCGGACAGCGCCCGCGCCCTGCAGGCCGACCTCCTCGATCTGGTGGCCATCGAACGCCTGGCGCGCGAGGCCGAGGCGGCCTGGGGCCGCCTGGATTTCCTGGTCAACAACGCCTCGACCTTCTACGCCACCGCCGTGGGCGAGATCACCCCACAGAGCTGGGACGACCTGATCGGGTCCAACCTGAAGGCCCCGACTTTCCTCACCCAGGCCTGCAATCCGGCGTTGCAGCGTCAGCAGGGCGCGGTCGTCAATATCGTCGACATCCATGCGCTGCGCCCGCTCAAGGGCTACCCGGTGTACTCGGCGGCCAAGGCCGGGCTGTGGGCCCTGACCCAGGCCTACGCCCGCGAGCTGGGGCCGGACGTGCGGGTCAACGGTGTCGCCCCCGGCGCGATCCTCGCCCCCGAGGAGGCCGAAAACACGGGCACCCACGAGGCAATGATTGAACGCACCGCACTCAAGCGCGAGGGCACCCCGGAGGACATCGCGCGTACCGTGCGCTTCCTGCTGCTGGACGCGCCCTACATCACCGGCCAGGTGGTCCCGGTGGACGGCGGCCGGTCGGCATCGCAGTAGCCGCGACCCCGTCCCGCCGCGCTACACTGGTCCCAACCGAGCATTTGCGCCAGGAGACTGCAGCATGATCGATTCCAAACGCTTCGACGACCTCGCCCGCCGCATCACCGAAAGCCTGCCGGAGTCGGTACGCCACATGCAGGAGGACGTGCAGCGCCAGGTCCGCTCGTCGCTGCAAAGCGGCTTCGAACGCATGGACCTGGTGACGCGCGAGGACTTCGACATCCAGGTGGCCCTGCTGGAACGCACCCGCGAACGCCTGGCGGAGCTGGAGGCGCGGGTCGCCGCGCTGGAAGCCCGCCCGAGCGACGAATCCGGGCAGTAACCACCACCTGAATCCACCCGCCGGGCACGGATGCCGGGCGGCAGAACGGAGGGGCACGGATGCCCGTCACTATCGCCTACGCCCGCGCCATCGACGGCATTCACGCCCCGCTGGTCACCATCGAGACCCACCTGGCCAACGGGCTGCCCGCCTTCCAGATCGTGGGCCTGCCCGAGGCCGCGGTGCGCGAAAGCCGTGATCGCGTGCGCGCGGCGATCCAGACCAGCGGCTTCGAGTTTCCACGGCGCCGCATCACCGTCAACCTGGCCCCCGCCGACCTGCCCAAGGACGGCGGCCGCTTCGATCTCGGCATTGCGCTGGGCATCCTGGCCGCCAGCCAGCAGATCCCGGTGGCAGGGCTGGCCCGGCACGAGTTCCTTGGCGAACTGGGACTGGACGGCACCTTGCGCCCGGTGGGTGGCACCCTGGCTGCCGGACTTGCGGCAGCCGACGCCGAGCGGGCGCTGGTGGTGAACCCGGAGGATGGGGCGGAGGCGGCCCTCGCCAGCCGCGCCCGGGTCCTCACCGGCTCGCACCTGAGCGCCGTCTGCGCCGCGCTGGCGGGGCGCGAGGCCCTGGTGCCGGCACAACCGCCCGAGCCGTCCGCACCCGCGCACCCCGACCTCGCCGACGTGCGCGGCCAGCACCAGGCGCGCCGGGCTCTGGAGATCGCCGCCGCCGGCGGGCATCACCTGCTGATGGTCGGCCCACCCGGGAGCGGCAAATCCATGCTGGCCGCGCGCATCCCCGGCATCCTGCCGCCAATGGACGAGGCCGAAGCCCTGGAGACCGCGGCCATCCACAGCCTGCGCGGCAGTTCGCACCTGCGCCAGGACTGGCGCGCGCGTCCGTTTCGGTCCCCGCACCACACCGCCTCGGGCGTCGCGCTGGTCGGTGGCGGCAGTACACCACGCCCCGGCGAGATCTCGCTCGCGCACCAGGGCGTATTGTTCCTCGACGAACTCACCGAATTCAGCCGCTCGGTGCTCGACGTACTGCGCGAACCGCTGGAGAGTGGCGTCATCCACATCTCGCGCGCGGCCCGCCAGGCCGAGTTTCCGGCCCGCTTCCAGCTGGTCGGTGCGATGAACCCCTGCCCACAGGGCTTCGATTGCGACCTCGCCGAACGCTGCGAATGCACCCCGGAGCAGCGGGCCCGCCACCGCAAGCGCCTTTCCGCACCGTTACTCGACCGGATTGACCTGGCCATCGAGGTCCCGCGCATCCCACCCGGGGACCTGGCCGGATCGGCCGACGCATCCGAAGACTCGGCCTCCGTGGCGAAACGCGTCGCGCGGGCCCGCAAGGTGCAGCGCGAGCGCCAGAACGGACTGAACAGCGCACTCGATGGCTCAGCCCTGGACCGGTACGCCGTCCTCGGCACGGCTGACCGGGAGCTGCTGGACAAGGCTGCGGAACGCTTCCGGCTCTCCGCGCGGGCCTACCACCGGATCCTGCGGGTGGCGCGCTCCATAGCCGATCTCAACGACGCCAAGGCGATCGCGACCCAGCACCTGACCGAGGCTCTGAGCTATCGCGCCCTGGACCACTGGCGCACGCAATAGGAGGCGCCAAAAGAGAAACCCCGCCCAGGCGATACCTGGGCGGGGTTTTGTACTGCCGTTCCTACGGGGACGATCAGTCTTCGAAGGTGGCCACGTAGACGGCCAGGTCGGCGATGTCCTCGTCCGACAGGTTGGCCGCATTCGGCGTCATCAGCGCGGTCTGGTCGCCAACGGTCTCGCCGGCGCGGTAACGCACCAGCTTGTCGGCAATGTACTCGGCATCACGACCGGCCAGCTTCGGGAACACCGGGGTACCCTGACCCTGGGCACCGTGGCAGGCAACACAGGTGTTGTAACGCGACTGACCGCGCTCCGCATCACCATCTTCAACCGCGATGGCGGCAACCGCTTCGGCCTCTTCTTCGGCCGCCGCTTCGCCAGTCTCGGTAGTGGCGACCGGCTCTTCGCCCCCGGCAGCGTCTTCGGCGGCGGAATCGCCATTGCCGTTATCACTGCCTTCGTAGTCGTGATCGACCCCGGCCTCGTCCAGCATGTAGGCGACCACGTCGCGCATCTGCTCGTCGCTCAGGCTGGGATCGCCACCGCGCGCCGGCATGGCGCCGATGCCGTTGATCGAGTTGGCGAACAGGGTGTCCAGGCCCTTGTCGTTCAGGCGATTGCTCCACTCGTCGGTGTCGTCTTTGAGCGGGGCGCCGGAAACACCAGTGTCATGGCAGGCCGCGCAGACGTTCGAGTAGAGGTCGCCCGGGGTCAGGTCCGCGGCTTCCTCGGCGCTATCCACCTGGCCGGACACCACCTGACCGATCGGCGCGATGCGCTGGGCGACGCGCTCGTCACTCACGGTGTCGGGCTGGGACACCTGCATGCCGGCAAGCCAGCCGGCCAGGTGCGACACCAGGAAAAGGACCGTACCCAGCAAGGCCAGGGACGCAATAAACAGCAACACCTTGTTCCCGGTGTCCATCTTGATCGGTTGATTTCCCACTTCTCTCCCTCCGAGATCCCGGCCTTGAGCGGCCATGTGGTGTGCTATTCGAAAGCCCTCGCGCATCAAGCGCAAATCGGGCGCAGAGTATAGGGCATCATGCAAACCACGACCACAAACCGAGTGTGGCGGTCAAATATGGCTGGACGCGTCAAAGCTCGCGCCCGTATCATTGCAGATCTTGCGCCCGTAGCTCAGCTGGATAGAGTACTGCCCTCCGAAGGCAGGGGTCGCAGGTTCGAATCCTGCCGGGCGCGCCATCATGACGACAAAGAAGGGCCCATTGTATGGGCCCTTCTTCGTTATGCGGATGGATCCCGGGGCCGGACGCCCCTTCTCCAGCCGAGGCCCGCTGAACGGGACAACCGATCCGCCCCACCCGGACAACCCCCAGTCTCTGCACATCGCAGACGACCGGCTTGCGCTCGCACAGCCCGATCAGACAACAGGCCCCACGGCCGCAGCCGGCAGCTCGACCTGCTGACACTGGCTCATGATCTGCATGAGAACGATCACGCGCTCTTCTCCGGTACGGGCGAGAAACAAGGCCTCGCGCCCCTGGAACGGCCCATCCGTGATGGTGACCGGCTGCTGCGGGGCGAAGTCACTGTCACGGGTAAGATCGAGACAGCCGCTCTCGGGGTCCAGGCGCAGGCGGATCCCCTCGATGACCGGCTCGGGAACCGGCACCGGGCTGGAGCCAAAGCGCACCAAACCAAGCACGCCGCGCGTAGAGCGAATTGGGGCCCAGTTTTCTGCGACCTCGCAAAGCTGTGCGAAGAGGTAGCGCGGAAACAGGGACTCGGTGACGGCGGTGCGGCGCCCCCCGCGGCGAATGGGCCGGCGGATCAGCGGCCGGAACGTGCGATACCCCTGGCGGTCGAGATTCGCCTCGGCGCGGGCTTCTTCCCGGGGTTTGCATTGAATGGTGTACCAGTGTTTCAAAGGGACCTCGTCGCAGCAGTGCACCGGCAATGGCGCACCACCCATAGCATCAGCTCGCTCTAATGATAGGCCGACTGGCAGCAAACGTGCGTAGTTGCATCACGAAACTGGATGCACAGGGTTGCCGGGGCGATCGGCTACTGCCTTGATCTGGATCAAATTCGACAGCCCGGGGCAGCGCTAGCTTCAGAGGTGCAACGAGACCTCAGGAGAACCCTCATGCTGACCGAAATCATGTTCCAGTCGCCCATCGGCATTCTGACCATCATCACCCTGCTGGGGATCGTGGCCTTCTTTGGCTACGTGGGCTATTACATCATCCACGGCATGCGCCAGGACAAGCAGCGCGAGTAAGACATCCGCGCCCGCCGGCCAGCGGCCACCACGGCCGCCCATGAAAACGCCCGCGCAAGGCGGGCGTTCGATGTGCCACTTCAGCCAGCGGGGCTCAGGTGTGCTGGTCCCCATGGTACAAGCGCACGACGTGCCGGGCCTCGGCGAAGAACAGCCAGCGCTCCATGACCACACCCACCAGAGCCGCGACCAGGCCGAGCCAGGCCACGATGGCCGGCACGCCGGACAGGATCGCGGCGAACACCAGGATCGGGGTACCGAACGCGAGCAGGAACACGCCCATCTTCAGGGTGTCGGTGGTGTTCTTGCCTGCATCGTAGCCAAACTCGTCGGTCAGGAAGGTACCGGCGGTATGCCCGGTATCCAGCAAGCGCACGGTCGCGCGGTTGAAGGTGGTGGCGGTGTTGATGGTCGGGCCGGTCACGCGGGAGATCCAGAAGTAGTAGATCCCCTTGAGGACGCCGGCGATCAGCAGCAGCACGATGGCCACGCCCGCATGCATCGCGGTGGCGTTGCCGAACACACTGGCAATGGCGGCGAAGGCGACGGCACCGGTGGCCACACCCAGAAGGATGTAGTTGGCCGGGGTCAGCGCGGTGTTCCACTGGCGGATGGTCTTCAGGCAGCCGTAGATCATCCCTGTGGAGAACAGCGTGACCACCGCCAGCACGGCGGCGATGGCGCCAGCCACTGCGGCCAACGGACCGACCTCGTGGCCCTGCAGCAGCACGCCGAGGCCATAGATCGCGGCGAACGGGTAGAACAGCACGGCAAATACCGCTTCGCGCGAGAGCCAGGAGGTCTTGAAGCGCATAAAGGAACGCCAGGCGTTCTTCTTGTTCGCCAGGTGGCCGGTGGACAGCATGAGCCCGACGGTGATCATGCCCAGGGCCGCAACCCCGTGCGCGATCAGCTCGCCATGGCTCATGGCCGGGCCGATGCCCGCGAGATGGAAGGCCACCAGCAGCAGGAACAGGCCGTAGCCCGCTCCGGAGATGACAGTAAACAGAATGACGGAAAACGCCGGATGCATGGTTTTCTCTCCCCGATCGGGCGCGCTTAGCGCGCCACCATCTTGTTGACCCAGTCCTTCACCGAGGTGATCAGCGTGTTGGCACGCACGTCGTCGGTGGGGATGGAACGGGTGATCCGCGGCGGCAGATAGGTGTTGACCGGCTTGTAGCCAAGCTCGGGCATCTGCTTCACGCCGCCACGCTCGCGGACCAGGCGGCTCACCTCGGAGGCGTCGTCATCGAAGTCGCCGAAGAAACGCGCGTGCGCCGGGCAGGTGATCACGCAGGCGGGCTGACGCTCTTCCGGCGGCAGCTGCTCGTCGTAGATGCGGTCCACGCAAAGCGTGCACTTCTTCATCACGCCGTCTTCGCGGTCGAGCTCGCGAGCGCCGTACGGGCAGGCCCAGGCGCAGTAGTTGCAGCCCATGCACTTGTCCTGATCGACCAGCACGATGCCGTCTTCCGGGCGCTTGTAGGAGGCGCCGGTCGGGCAGACATTCACGCAGTCGGCATGCTCGCAGTGCATGCAGGACATCGGGATGTTGACGGTCTTGTTGTTGGGGTAGTCCCCGACCTCGTAGTGGCGGATGCGGTTGAACCACACGCCGCTCGGGTCCTCGCCGTAGGGGCGATAGTCGGTCAGCGGACCCGTGGTGCCGCTGGTGTTCCACTGCTTGCAGGCCACCGCGCAGGCGTGGCAGCCCACGCAGGTGTCCATGTCGATTACGAGTCCAAGTCGCATGGTTGGTACTCCCTCAAATCGTTCGTGCGGGCAAGCCCCGCGATGGCCGTGAGGCCGTCGCGGAACCGGGCCGGATCAGTTTTTCTCGTCGTCCAGCGAACCGCGCGTGAGCACGTCGCGGATGTCGCGGTTCAGGTGCACGGGCTTGTGCGCGTGGTAGCGCAACTGGTCCGGCGATTCGGACATGCCCGGCGTGGCCTTCACCTCGTCGAACTGCGGCCAGGCGCTCTGCTCGTCGGGACCGGCCGGGGTGATCTTGACCTTGAGGTCGTACCACGCGGCCTGCCCGGTGACCGGGTCGGAGTTGGTGATGTTGTCGATCGGGTCGCCCTTCTTCGGGAGCAGCTCGCTGATCAGGTGATTCATCAGGAAGCCCTTCTGCGACTCGTTCGCCTCCGGCTTCAGGCCCCAGGCGCCCTTCTGCTTGCCGATGGCGTTCCAGGTCCAGACGGTGCTGGGCTCGCAGCCCTCGATCAGCTTGACCTGCGCGCGAATCTTGCCGTTGTGCGACTCCAGCCACACCCAGGACAGATCCTCGATGCCCATGGACTCCGCCTTCTGACGGTTCATGTACAGGTAGTTCTGGGCGCAGATCTGGCGCAGCCAGGCGTTCTGCGAATCCCAGGAGTGGTACATGAACATCGGACGCTGGTTGACCGCGTAGAACGGGTACTCGTCCTCGTCGATCCGGGTCTGCTCCAGCGGCTTGTGCCAGATGGGCAGCGGATCGAAGTACTGGGTCAGCCGGTCCTTGTGCTCCTGCTTGGTCGGTTGCGGGCCGTCGTACAGGCCCTGGCCGGCCAGCTTGAAGCGCTGCTGGGTCTCGGAGTAGATCTCGATCGTGATCGGATCGGTCTTGCCTACCCAGCCGGCGTGCTTGGCCAGCTCCAGGTAGTCCTTGTTGGCGTAGCGGTAGAACTGCTGATTCGGCGCCAGGTGGTACAGGAAGAACCCCTGGTTCTCGATGTACGCCTCCCACTGCTTCGGGTTCGGCTCGCCGCGCAGGTGGCTCTTGCCGTCCTTGCCGCGATAGCCGGACAGGAAGCCGATGCCCGGCTCCTTCTCGAAGTTGACGATGAAGTCCTTGTAGTCCGAGAACTTGCGGCTGCCATCGTCCTTGGTGAACGCCGGGAACTTCAGGCGCCCGGCCAGCTCGACCATGACCTCCTGCCACGGCCGCACGTTGCGATCGGGCTCGAGGATCGGGTGGCGGATGGAGTCCGCCGCCGCGGCCGGCTCGGAGATCGGGCGGTCGAGCATGGAGATGGTGTCGTAGCGTTCCAGATAGGTGGTATCCGGCAGCACCAGGTCGGCGAAGCTGACCATCTCGGAATTGAACGCATCCGAGACCACCAGGAACGGGATCTTGTACTCGCCGTTCTCGTCCTTGGACCGCAGCATGTCCATCACTTCGGCGGTGTTCATCGTGGAGTTCCACGACATGTTCGCCATGAAGAAGATCAGGGTGTCGATCGGGTACGGGTCGGCGTTGACCGCGTTGGTCACCACCATGTGCATCATGCCGTGGTTGGACACCGGCGCATCCCAGGAGAAGGCCTTGTCGATGCGCAGCGGGTTGCCGTCGTCATCGATGACCAGATCCTCCGGCGCGGTCGGGAAACCGAGCGGCGGGCTCTTCAGCGGGGTGTTCGGGGCGCATTCCTTGGCCGGCTTGATGCCCGGCGGGATGTGCTTCGGATATGGCGGCTTGGCCAGGTGACCGCCGGGGCAGTCCACCGAGCCCAGCATGATCTGCAGCAGGTGGATCGCGCGGCAGGTCTGGAATCCATTGGAGTGCGCGGAGATGCCGCGCATCGCGTGCATGGACACCGGACGCCCGAACACCTTGTCGTGCTTGCGGCCCCAGGAGTCGGTCCACTCGATGTCGAGCTCGATGGTCTCCTTGAACGCGACGTGGGCCATCTCCAGCGCCAGGCGCTCGGTCTGCTCGGCCGGGATGCCGGTCACCGCGGCGGTATTCTCCGGGGAATACTCGTCCGCCAGGTAACGTTCGGCCAGCAGGGTCATCACGGTCTTGACCGGGCGGCCGTCCGGGGCGGTGTACTCACCGAACAGGGCCGGCTTGATGTCGACCTGGCTGCCGTCGACGAAGGCCTCCTTCTCCAGTTCCCAGACCTGCGGGTTGCCGGCCTCGTCACGCAGGATCAGGCCGTCGCCCTTCTGGCCCGGGGTCTGTACCACCAGCTGGGTGGCGTTGGTGTAGCGCACCAGGAAGTCCCAGTCGAACTGGTCGTTCTTCAGCAGCACGTGCAGCATCGACAGCGCGAACAGGCCGTCGGTGCCGGGCTTGATGCCCACCCACTCGTCGGCGATCGCCTGGTAGCCGGTGCGCACCGGGTTGATCGCGACGAACTTGCCGCCGCTGCGCTTGAGCTTTTCCAGCCCGATCTTGATCGGGTTGGAGGCATGGTCTTCCGCCACACCCCAGAGCATGTGGTACTTGGTGCGATCCCAGTCGGGGTCGCCGAATTCCCAGAAGGCGAAGCCAGTGGTATACAGGCCGCCGGCGGCCATGTTCACCGAGCAGAAGCCACCGTGGGCCGCCCAGTTGTAGGTACCGAACTGGGTTGCCCACAGGCCGGTCAGGGCCTGCATCTGGTCACGGCCGGTGAAGAACGCCAGCTTGCGCGGGTCGGTCTCGCGGATCTTCTGCAGGCGCGCGGACAGGGTGTCCAGCGCCTCGTCCCAGGAGATCGGCTCGAACTCGCCAGCACCGCGCTCGGTGCCCGGCTTGCGGCGCATCGGCTGGTGCAGGCGCGCCGGGGACTGCTGCTTCATGATCCCCGCGTTGCCCTTGGCGCAGAGCACACCCTTGTTGATCGGGTGGTGCCGATTCCCCTGGATGTAGCGGACCTTGTTGTCCTGGACGGTAACCTTGATACCACAACGACAGGCGCACATGTAGCAGGTGGTGTACTTGATCTCCTGCTCGCCGTGCTTTTCGAATTCGGGCAACGCGCTCATGGGGGCGACCTCGTGATCTCGGTTCAGTTATGCATCGCGCATTGTGGACGGAGCGGACACATTCTGCCAACGAGTCTTTTCTATTTGCGGATAAACCAGAATTATCGGGTGAAGATTTTTTTTATTGTGGCGCGAATCCACAGATGATTTGCACGTTCATGTGGCAAAGACGGCAAAATGATCTACGATGTGTACCACGGAACATATCGCCCCACTCGACGTCACAGGCCCGCCAATGGAACACGCCGACACCCCCACGGAAGGAAACGCCCTGATCGACGCCTTCGGTCGCCGCATCGAATACGTGCGCCTCTCGGTCACCGATCGCTGCGATCTGCGCTGTTTCTACTGCATGCCCAAGGGCTTTCGCGACTTCGAGGAGCCGGAACACTGGCTCAGCTTCGAGGAGATCGAGCGCGTTATGGGCGCCTTCGGTCGCCTCGGCACCCGCCGTGTGCGCCTGACCGGCGGCGAGCCCCTGGTGCGCAAGAACCTCCCGGATCTGGCCGCGCGCCTGAATGCCCTGCCCGGCATCGACGATATCTCGCTGTCCACCAACGCCACGCGCATGGCGCGCCATGCGCAGGAGCTGAAGGATGCTGGCGTCGACCGGATCAACGTCAGCCTCGATTCGCTCAAGCCCGAGGTCTTCAAGGAGATCACCGGCGGCAAGCTGGAGAAGGTGCTGGACGGGCTGATGGCCTCCAAGGCCGCGGGCCTCGCCCCAATCAAGATCAACATGGTCGTGATGGGCGGGATCAACGAGCCGGAGGTCGAGGACATGGTCGACTTCTGCATCGAGCACGGCTTCACCCTGCGCTTCATCGAGACCATGCCGATGGGCGACACGGGCCGCCAGGCGAAAGAGGGCCATTACGTGAACCTGCAGGATGTGCGTGCCCGCCTGGAGCCGCGTTACAACCTAGTGCCCGGCGTGATGCCCGGGGGTGGCCCGGCGCGCTACATGCAGATCCCGGATACCGATGTGCGCATCGGCTTCATCACCCCGATCTCGCAGCACTTCTGCGATACCTGCAACCGCGTGCGCCTGTCGGTGGACGGCACCATCTACACCTGCCTCGGCAACGACCACAGCCTGAACCTGCGCCCCTACCTGCGCGAGGGCTGCACCGATTCGGAACTGGAGGACCTGGTGGTACAGGCCATCAACCTGAAGCCGGAACGCCACGAATTCTCCGAGCGCCCGGAGAAAGTCCTGCGCTTCATGTCCATGACCGGGGGCTGACGCCCGACCAGCCGTCATCGCGAGAGCATGCCGCAGGAACGAGAAAGGCCCGCTGAAAGCGGGCCTTCTGCATGCCGGGAGGGCTGCGAGCCGCTTCAGTCGACGGCGCCTTCCGGCGGCAGCTTTTCCTTCATCGAGTCGGACAGCGGCACGTCGTGCACCACCAGCACCGGCAGGCGCGCATTGCGCACCAGCCACTCGGTGGCAGAACCGGAGAGCATGTTGGAGATCTGGCTGCGCCCACGGGTCCCCATCACGATCATGTCCGCACCCCACTCTTCGGCGTGGCGGGAAATTTCCTCGGGGGCGCTGCCCACGGCGATGGCGACGTCGTCGTCTGCCTCGGCCCACTCCTGCATCTGGGCACGCACCTTCTCCTCCGCAGCATTGCGCATGTCCTTCGCGTTCAGCGGCGACGAGCCCGCACCACTGAACGCACCGGCAGAGCTGGGACCGGCCACGTCCGACGGCTTCATCACATAGAGCAACCGCTTCTTCGCCCCCGGGCAGTGCTGGCGGGCAATCGCCAGGGCCGAGGCCGAAGCGGGCGAGAAGTCGATGGCGATGATGACGCGCTGCAGCATGGGGATCCCCTTTGTGATCGCATGAAACCGACCCGGCGTACGCGCCCGGGGTCATGAAAACTTCAGAACTCGACTACATAGAGTGGTACAATTTCGCGCCTTTCCTGAGCGGTTCTCAGTCTGTACTGGCACCGAACCGCTTGCAACCGCGCCATCCACTGGTGGCAACCGGGCCCGGCTACTTCCCGGGGAAACGCCGATCCAACCCTTCGCGTGGATCCGCGCCTCCCAAAGTCTCTGGTACCTGTTCGTTCACCCGTTGATCCCGACCCGGGTCGGCTTCGGCGCGCACCGGTATTGGGGAACGCAACGTGCAGCAGACCATACAAGACTTCCTGTCCCGCCAGCGCAAGGTCTGGTTCTTCAATGTCCGCGGCGACCTGATCGCCGGGATCGTGGTCGCACTGGCCCTGATCCCCGAGGCGATCGCCTTCTCCATCATTGCCGGCGTCGATCCGAGCGTGGGCCTGTACGCCTCGTTCACCATGGCCGTGGTGATCGCCTTCGCCGGCGGGCGGCCCGGAATGATCTCGGCGGCAACCGGGGCGATGGCCCTGCTCACGGTCACGCTGGTGGCCGAGCACGGGCTGCAGTATCTGCTGGCGGCCACCATCCTGACCGGGCTCATCCAGCTCCTGTTCTCGTGGGCCAAGCTCGCGCGCTACATGATGTTCATACCGCGCACCGTGCTGGTCGGCTTCGTCAACGCACTGGCGATCCTGATCTTTCTCTCCCAGGTGCCCTACCTGGTCGATGGCGACACCACCATGTGGGCGCTGGTCGCGGCCGGCCTGATCATCCTCTACGGCCTGCCGATGATCCCGGGCTACCCGAAGCTCCTGCCGCCACCGCTGGTCGCGATCATCGCGCTAACCGCCGTCGTCTACTACATGGGCATGCCCACGCTGGAAGTCGGCGACATGGGCGACCTGCCCTCCGGCCTGCCGGTGTTCCTGTTCCCGGACATCCCGCGGAACCTGGAGACCCTGCAGATCATCTTCCCGACCGCCTTCGCGCTGGCGATCGTTGGTCTGCTGGAGTCGCTGCTGACGGCCTCGATCCTCGATGACCTGACCGACACCCCCTCCGGCAAGAACCGCGAGGCCCAGGGCCAGGGCATCGCCAACATCGTCACCGGCTTCTTCGGCGGCATGGCCGGCTGCGCGATGATTGGCCAGTCGGTCATCAACATCAAGTCCGGCGGTCTCGGTCGGCTGTCGACCCTGTCGGCCGGCCTGTTCCTGCTGTTCTTCATCCTGGTGCTGGGCGATCTGGTCTCGATCATCCCGATGGCCGCACTGGTCGCGGTGATGATCATGGTCTCCATCGCCACCTTCGATTGGGGCTCGCTGACCACGCTGCACAAGTTGCCGCGCACCGATGCCGTGGTGCTGATCGTGACCGTCGCGGTCACCGTGATCACCCACGACCTGTCGATGGGCGTGTTCGCCGGCGTGCTGCTCGCCGCGATCTTCTTCGCACGCAAGATGGTCAAGGCGGTGGAAGTGAAGAGTGACCTGTCGGAGGACGGCAAGACCCGCATCTACACTGTGCGGGGCCAGCTGTTCTTCGTCGCCGTGGACAAGTTCATCGACAGCTTCGACTATCGCGAGCGCATCCATAACGTGGAGATCGACCTGACCCGCGCCTCGCTGTGGGACAGCTCGGCCGTGGCCGCGATCGACAAGGTGGTCGGCAAGTTCCGCCGTAACGGCATGGAGGTCGACGTGAAGGCCCCGCACGGCGAGAGCGGCGAACTCCACGACAAGCTCGCCCTGCACGACAAGGGCGCCGACCTGGGGCCGGGCGGGCACTAATCCCGCCGTTCGCCTTCGGCACCGTCATTGCGAGGAGCCGAAGGCGACGCGGCAACCTCCATCCGGAACCACCGGCTCCCGACTCGGTGCCAGCTTTGGGAGGTTGCCACGGCCCCTGCGGGGCCTCGCAATGACGGTGCCAGGGGCGGCGCCCGGGAGCCAGAGAAATTGGACCTCGTGCCCGAGCGTGGCAGGCTAGGCACATGATGAATCTGCGCCGGCCGGCACCCCCGACCGATCCCAGGGCCGAACGCGAGCGCATTCGGCGCGCCCTGATGTGGCCCATGCTCGGAGCCGGCATCCTGATCGCGATCCATGCGCTGCAGGAGCTGACCGGCGGTGACTGGTCACGCCTGGGCATCCTCCCGCGCGACGCGGTCGGGGTGCTGGGCATCATCACCTCGCCGCTGATCCACGGCTCCTGGGGCCACCTGCTGGCCAATGTCCCGACCCTCTGGGTGCTGGGCATGCTGACCCTCTACGGCTTTCCCCAGGCCACGCGCACGGCGGTGCCGCTGATCTGGCTGATGGGTGGACTGGGCGTGTGGCTGTTTGCCCGCGAGGGGCTGCACATCGGGGCGTCCGGCCTTACCCACGGTCTGATGTTCTTCGCGGTCGTGATCGGGATTCGCCGCCGCGATGCGCTGTCCATCGCGCTCGCCATCATCATCCTGTTCCTTTACGGAAGCATGCTGTGGGGCGTGTTCCCCAGTGGTCCCAAGGTGTCCTTCGAGGCACACCTGTTCGGCGCGGTGGTGGGCGCGGTCTGTGGCGGGTTCCTGTACCGGCGTGACCCGTTACCCCCGGCGCGCCGATCCTCCTGGGAGGACGACGACGAGACCGACCCGGAGACCCTGCGCAAGATCGAGCAGGGGCGGTTGGACGAGATCGAGCCAAGACAGCCGCCGGAGGAACCGGGGCGACGTGATTAGTCGGACACGTGTGTTGATGCGGTTCGCTACGCTCAGCGCATCCTACGATGATGCTTCCGGACCCGCAGATCGTAGGGTGCCGTGAGCGCAGCGAACCGCACCGCCCCCCTCTCACTGTCCGAAATACATCCGCACCCCCGCCATCAAGGTCAGACCCGGCGCTGGCTCGTAGTAGCGGCCGCCCGCCGCATTGATCCGGATGTTGTCGACATTGTCCGCATCCAGCAGGTTGTTGGCGGCGACGAAGGCCTCGGCACGGGTATCGCCCTGCTGCCAGAACCGGCCGGCGCGCAGGTTCAGCGTCGTCTGCGGCCCCACCTTCTCCGTGTTCGCGTTGTCCGCGTAACGCGACCCCACGTGCAGCGCGTCCACGGTCACGAACCAGGGGCCGTCGCGCCAGTCGGCCTCGACGAACAACTGCTCGCGCGGCAGCCCCGGCATCCGGTTGCCGTCATGGCGAACTCCCTCGGCATCCTCGAACTCGCGAAAACGGAAACGATTGAGGCTTGCAGCGGCGCTCAGGGTCCACTGTGGGTTCAACCGCCAGTCTGCGCTTAGCTCAACGCCATCGCGGGCCGTGCGCCCGGCGTTGGTATAGAACGTCCGGTCGCCCTGACCTTCAAGCTGGTACGGCGACAGCTCGTCGCGCACCCGGGTAGCGTAGACCGAGGCCTCCCAGGAGAGCTGCGGATTCTCGCGCCGGATACCGACCTCGATACTGCGCGCCCGTTGTGGGTCCACCTCGGGGTTGAAGCCGCCTCCGCCCTCCGGATTGGCAAACTCGGTGAAGGTCGGGGTCTCGAAGTTGGTCGCCACATTCACGTAGGCGCGATACTCGGGCCGGAAGTGCCAGATCAGCCCGGCCATGCCGCTGGTCTCGTCAAAGGTCCGCCGGCCCGATCGGTCCGTGACGTCATTACCGTCGTCAAACCGCTCGGCGAAGTGATCGTCGATGGACATGCGAATACGATCGTGACGGGCGCCGGCCACCAGGTTCCAGTCCGACCCGAGTGCGGTATCGGTCTGGACAAATACCCCGCGAGAGCGCGCCTGTTCACGCTGATCCAACGTCAGGTCGCCGATCGAAGGCGTGCCACCCGGGCAGTTCGCGGCTCCCTGAATGTCGGTACAGCGCCGGGTCCGGTCGTCGCGCTGCTCCTCCAGATCAACACCGGTCAGCACGCGGGTCGGCCCGATATCGCGCTCGTACTGGGCATTGACTCCAAAGAAATCGCGCTCGTAGGCGACGCGGGAATCCCCGGGGAAGGGCAACTGCTGCGCATAGTCGCGCTGGGTCCAGAAGCCACCCAGACGCAGCTCACCCCCGGCCAGGGGCTGTTCCCATTGCAGGCCCGTGGTCAGCTGTTCAGCGGACTGGGTGCTGTCCAGCGCCGTGGACAGCGGGGCCGCGGCACGCCGGTCCTCGCGCATCTCCTCGCGGGTCAGGCCGCCGGGGTCATCGGTGCGCGGCGCATCCAGGTAGCGCAGGTGAAAGTTGAGGGTGCCGGCTTCCAGTTCCGAGGCGGTGTGCAGGCGCAGATAGCGCTTCTCGGCGGTGGACTGTTCGCGGTAGCCGTCGATGGCGAAATCATGTGCGGTCAGGGAATAGCGGTGGGTCCCATGGTTCTGCTCCGCCACCGCTTCGGCGCGCCGATAACCGTAGCTGCCCATCAGCACGCCGCCGCCGAAGCCGCGCGGATCCCGCCCGTCGCGGGTGCGCGCAGCGATCACGCCGCCGGAGGCATTGCCGTACAACGCCGCGCTGGGCCCGCGCAGCACCTCGATGTCGCGCAGATTCAGCAGGTCGATCGCATCCACCTGCGACTGCCCGTCCGGCGTGGTCTCGGGGATCCCGTCCTGCAGGATGCGCAGTCCACGCACCCCGAACGGGGCGCGCGAACCGAACCCGCGGATCGAGATTCGCGCATCCTGGGCAAAGTTGTAGCGGTTCTGCGCGAACAGCCCCGGCACACGGTTGAGCGCCTCGTCCAGCTGCAGGCCCTGGCGCCCCTCGGTGGCCTGGCGCTCGTCGACCCGGCTGACCGCCGCCGGCAGATCCGCCAGCGGGGTCGCCAGGCGCGGCGCCGTCACCGTGATCTCGACCGGATCGAGCCTCGGCGGCGCCTCATCCTCCGCCCATGCCGGGGCGAGCCCCAAGCCTGCCAGGGGAAGCACCAGGACGGCCCCGCTGAATGCGCCACGGGCATCCCGGCCACTCGCACTGAGCAACCGCTTCGGCACGCTGCCGTTACTCCCGGAGAATCAGCCGTTCGGTCAGGAGCTCGCCATGGCCGAGGAAGGCGTCATACAACGCGCGGCTGCGCTCCGCCAGAGGAGAACCCTCTTCCCAGGCGCCGGGCCGATCGAACGCTTCCCCGATGCGGTAGCCATTGCCAACGGCCTGCACGAAGGCCGCGACCGACCGCGTGGTCACCCGGGGGTCTATGACGCGCCCATCGGCGTAACTGAGGGCCGCGGGGATCGTCCCGTCCTCCAGCTGGTAGTCCAGCGCACCCAACAACAACCGGTCGATCGCACGCCCCACCTGGCCTTCCAGCTCCGGGGTGCGCTCGCCGATCAGGCCCGCGGTGCCCTCACGCTCGCGCAGTAGCGAGAAGCCGCCAGTCAGCTGATGTACAAAACGCCACTGCGCCGCGGTATCCACGTAATCGGCGGCTGCTCGGGCATTGCCGTCCTCGAATTTCAGCCGGGCCGGAAGGCCCCAGTCGCGCATCGGGCCATGGCCCGCCATTACCGCACCGGCAATGGCTGCGGCGCGATCCGCCAGGGTCGCGGCGCGTTCGGCATCCGCCGAGTCACCGTACAGGTACAGCATCTCGTAGAGCGCCTTGTGGCCGCGCAACATCGCTCCGATCTGGTCCAGCGACCACTCCGCGCCCTGGTCAAGCTGATAGATGCCGGCCTCCGCGTCCCATGCCGCCTCCGCAGCCTCGGCCATGGCCCGGGCGACCTCCACCAGATCCTCGCGCGAGTGGCCCAGCCAGCCCTCCAGCGCGGCACGCTCCATCTTACCCATATCCTCTGCGCCACCCGGTTTGTCCTGGCGCACCCAGGCGTACGTCGCGGCATGCAGCGCGTCCAGCCCGTAGGCGAAGCCGTCGGCTTCGGAACCATTCGCCGCATGCATGACCCCGTCGGCGTGGCGCTCGTTGACGACATGGCTGGTGAGGATCGAGATCAATGGCGAGGGCGTATGCGTCAGCTCGTCGTACAGACCGAGATGCTCGAAACGCCCGGCGCTGTGATGCATGTGATAGAGGTAGGCCGCATCGGCATAGACCTCCGGGGCCGCCTCGTCATCACCCCCTGCATGCGCCCGGATGCGACCGTCGTCGACCAGCCGGCCGTGCACGGTATCCAGCAGCTCCAGCCAGGTCTGGCCGACGGACTGCATGGGATCCTCCGACAGATCCGGCCGGTAGCCCTCATGGCCCAGCTCGCTGTCGCGCATCAGGCGGCCCTTGACGGTCAGCGCCCCCAACACCATGAACGCATCCTCGGCGGCCATGCCCTTGGCATGCACCAGGACCCGCTCGTCCGCATCCAGCCCCTGCGCCACACCCACCGGGGTGGCCTGGGCGTTCGCCATACCCGCCAGTGTGAACGCCACGACCGTGGCCAGCGCCTTTACGGATGTCGTCATGATCTTCTTCCCCTGATGTGTGTTCGACATTCGGGCAGATCGTGTCGCCCATGCCTGAGCAGACCGGGCACGCTTCGACCGGTTCCCCCGGATAGCCGTTGCGTCTACACAACAGTGTTGCCTTTTCACGCGATCTTCATCGCAGCTTAACCGGGGCGTCACCCGGCCTCCCCATGCTTGTGCCCTGTCGAGAGGCACTCGCGTCTCGCCAACGTTCAAACGCAAATAGGGGAGAAATCCATGAACCGCAAGCACCTGCTGACCAGCCTGATCGCCTCCGGCCTGGTCGTCCCGGCCCTGGCCGCCGCCGACTGGACGCTGTACGGCCGCGCCCACCTGTCCGCCGACATCCTTGACGACGGCGCCGACTACAACGAATTCAACGTCTCGAGCAAGTCCAGCCGCCTGGGCTTCAAGGGCGAGCGCGAGTTCCGCGAGCAGCTGGTCGGGATGTTCCAGATCGAACAGCAAGTGGACTTCGATACCGACGACGACAAAGAACTCGGCTTCGCGACCCGCGACACCTTCGTCGGCCTGCGCGGCGACCAGTGGGGCATGCTGCGCGTCGGCAAGTTTGATACCCCGTTCAAGCGCGCCCGTGGGCCCGCCAACTTCTTTGGCGACCAGGTCGGCGACATGCGCAACCTGACGCGTACCAATGCTCACGGCCGCTACGACGAGCGCTTCAACAACAGCATCCATTACCAGACCCCCAGCTTCGGCGGCCTGACCTGGAACATTCAGTACTCCAACGAGACCAGTGATGCCACCACCGGGGATGGCGCGGAGAACAAGGCCTACTCCACCTCGCTAAACCTCAGCATGGGCGATCTGACCGGTGCCCTGGCCTACGAAAAGCAGGAAAACGGAGCCAACGATCCGGATGCCTGGCGCCTGGCCGTCGGCTATCGCATCACCCCCGCCTTCCGCGTCGGCGCCTTCTACCAGAACTCTGAAGTCGACAACACCCGCACGGTTGGCGGCAACCTGGTGACTCCGGACATCGAGGCGGATGTGTACGGCCTTGGCGGGCAGTTCCGCCTGACCCCGAGCATGTACCTGAACGGTCACGTCTTCCAGCTGGATTCCGACCTGGACGATGCCGACGCCACCATGTATGCCCTGGGTCTCGAATACCGCCTGGATAGCGATCTGCGCTTCTACGGCAACATCGCCATGGTCGACAACGACGACACCTCGGCCCTGACCCCGTGGGGTGCGGCGCGCTCCGCCCGTCCGGGCGGCACCGAAGGCGAGAACGCCACGGCGCTGTCCATCGGCATGCGTTACGACTTCTAAGTCGCGGCAGCAGCCCGCGCCCTGAAGCCCGGGAGAGCTGGGTACGGGCTGCACACAAAAAACCCCCGCCGGGGCGTAATCCGGCGGGGGTTTCTCGTTCAGCACAGGCTTGATGACTAGCGGGTTACGCGCCAGCCACTGCTGCCTTCTACCATACGAATCTCGTCGACAATCTCTTCCGTATTCCCGCGTCCGTCACTGAGCGTGGCCTCGATCGTGCAATCATAGGCTCGGCCTCCGTCCACTTCGGCACAGTCGCGACTGTGCACGTCAAAGCTGACATCCCCCGCGGGCATGCCCATTTGCGCCATCTCCTGAGCCATCTGGTCCGTGGCCGCCTGCAGCGCCTGCTCCACATCACCGGTCGACGGACCACCGGAACAACCCGCCAGCAGAAGGCCGATCCCTGCGGTGGCCAGCATCATCTTTGTCTTCATCGTTCACTCCTCCTTGTGCATTGCGGGACACACCGGACGTGCGCCCCGAATCCGTCCATACCTAGTTCAGCATCTGTTCCGCCAGCGCGGCATAGATCACCTGGTTCGCCTCGTCACGGCCTTCGCCGCGGAAGCGAACAAAATCGACATTGTCGTGCTCCGGGTTGACCGGGACCCGCTCGTAATCGGCATATCCATCGTCGAGTTCGACCTGGAACAGGGTCAGGATGGTTTCCATCCTCCGGGTGATGCCACGCTGGCGATGCTGGGTAACGAGGATCGCCGTGCCTCGGCGCGCGCCCAGCGGGAATACGTGGTCATCGCTCATCTCGCCGATCGGCTGCACGTGCTCACCCATCGCGTCCGCGAGCAGCGCCCGGGCGTAGGCCCGCTGGGCAGAGCTCAGCGCGTTGCGCTCGTTCGTGTGACCGCCAGAAAACATCGTTCGGTTGTCCAGCTGCTGAGTCTGATGGTCCAGCGAGGTTGCGCGGCGGTCGAGCCGCACCTCTTCATTGCGCAGATCGCGACGGGTGCCGTAACGGTTTTCCGCGACGACGAACCGGTCATTCAGCGCATCGCGGGCCTCGTCGAGATCGCCGCGCAGGGTCCCGTCGGGCGCGCGGCGCCCGAAGCGGGCCCGAATGCCGAGCGTCTCGTCCAGCTCGTAGTAATCGAGCAGGCCAGAGACGAGGATCGGGTCCAGGCGCTCCTGCACGGTGTCATCACCCCTGTACGGGCGTGAGGAGACCATCACGCAAACCCCGTGCGACTCGCGCGCATCGACCACCAATGGGTTGTCAGTATCTGCACAGGCACGGCTATTGTCGGCCTCCCAGGAACGCCACGAATAGCCGTTGAACTGGCTGAGCGCGCGGATCGGGAGCTCGTGCTCCATGATGGCTTCGTTCATCGCCGCGAGGATGGAATCCGCGACCTCCTCCTGCCTGGCCTCGAGGGCCTCAATTTTGGCCTCCAGGGCCTCCACCACCTCGCGCTCGTCTGCGACGAAGGCGTCGATCCCCGCGAGCTCCTCATCCAGCGCCTCGCGCTCGGCCGCCAGCTCCGTGTGCGCCTGTTCCAGCTCTGCCCGGGCCTCGGCCTGTTCGCTCTCGAAGGCTTCGCGGGTTGAACGGCGCTTGTCGATTAACGTCACGTAGGCCCGCTCGAGCTCGGCCGCCGCCTCGCCCTCGTACATCAGCGCCAGGTCGGCAGGCTCGTTCGGCTCTTCATCCAGTCGTTCGGAGAGCTCGTCCAGGTGTTCACCGAGCGGTTGCACGGCTGCGGCGGCGTCGGGGGACAACATGAACGACCAGCCCGCGTCGAGACTGCCGAGGACTTGCTGCCGGAACTCGGCCTGTTCGGCGATCGAGAGATCGCCGAGATCGAACTCGGCTTCGTCGGGATAGGGGGAGCTGCAACCCGTGGCGAGCGCCAGGGCAACGGCGGGCAGGACGCCCGCGAACAATACGCGGTTCATGAACGGAATCCTTTGCTGGGACCTCGGCTATCCGTGCCGGGGATTGGGGCGAGCCTAGCCGGCCCGGCGCGCAGCGGTCAATGCCGGCGGGCGACGGGCCGGTAATGCCCCAGGTTCAGTCGCGCAGGTGCTGGTTGACGAAGCGGGTGACGCGGATCATGGCGTCGCGCGATGCGAGGTCGTCGGCGAAGGTGCGGTTGTTGCCGTTGCGGAAGTCGAAGCCGCGGCCCACGCCGGGGTATTCGATCCAGTGCACTTCGCCCCCGCGGCTTGCGAGACCGTCGGCGGCCATGCGCGCGGTACGGTGACGCTGATACTGCTCCTCGTCCCCGATCAGGATCATCATCGGGATCTCGAGCTCGTTGACCTCGTTGGCGTAGCGATACACCTGGTGCGGCTCGCCCAGGTTCGGGTCCTGCAGGTGCGGGTAGTAGCCGGCCCAGCAGGCGACATCCTCGACCTGGCGCTCGAAGGTGACGGCGACTTTGAGCGCCTTGTAGCCGCCACGGGTGATGGACACCAGACAGGCGCGGTCACCCACGATGTCGTCGCGTTCCAGCAGCACGTCCAGACCGCTGTTCAGATCGCCTTCCAGCTCGTAATCATGGTCCAGCGGATGACTCTCCATAAAGCGGCCGGTGTACAGATCCGGCGCCAGCACGACGAAACCGCGCGCGGCCAGGCGCTTCACGTGCAGTTCGGCCAGATCGTCCAGGCCGCGCCGGCCATGGGTCCAGAGGATTGCGGGATAGTCCTCACCGTCCGCCGGACGGGCGACCATCGCTGGAATGCCGATGCCATCGCGCTCGTATTCGATGCGTTCGATCGCCACCTCGTGGTTTTCGAGATCGGCGTACATGACCCCGTCCTCCCACCAGTTGTCGTCCCACCACCAGTTGTCGGAACCGGTGGTTTCATCGGCCGCCAGCGGGGCCGAGATCAGGGCCGTGGCGGCCAGCAGACAGAAAGAACGCAGCACTGGAAACATCGGAAACCTCTCGTGGTGGACGTACGGACGCGATCGCCCTCGAAAGACGGACGGCGCGGGTGCTTTCTTCCGAGGGTAGTGCAATCCCGCAGGCCGTGCCCATCCCGCCAGTTTGGGATCATGCGCCGCCGGGAAACCCCAGCTGGCGCCAGGCCTCGTAGACCACCACCGCGACGGCATTGGAGAGGTTGAGGCTGCGGCTGCCCTCGCGCATCGGGAGACGCAGGCGATGCTCCGGCGGCAGGGTCTCCAGGACCGACTCCGGCAGACCGCGCGTCTCCGGGCCGAACAACAAGGCATCGCCATCACGGAAGGTCGGGGCGTCGTAGCGGGCCTGCCCGCGCGTGGTCATGGCGAACACCCGGCCAGGCTGCACCGATTCCCGCCACTGGTCGAGGCTGTCATACTCTTGCACCCGGGCCAGCTCGTGATAGTCGAGCCCGGCGCGGCGCGCCCGCGCACTGTCCAGCTCGAAGCCGAGCGGGTGGATCAGGTGCAGCGCCGCCCCGGTATTGGCCGCCAGACGAATGATATTGCCCGTGTTCGGCGGGATCTCCGGTTCATAGAGGACGATGTGAAGCATGAGTGATTCGCGCACCGATCCGCGGCTGGCCCTGGAATTCTGCGGCCTGCATTTGAACACGCCGCTGGTGCTGCTGTCCGGCTGTGTCGGCTTTGGCGAGGAATACACCCGCGTGGCGGGTTTCTCCAATCGCGATGCCGGGGCCATCTGCCTGAAGGGCACCACGGGCGCCGCACGGCTGGGCAATGCCCCGCACCGCGTCTACGAAACCCCGGACGGCATGCTCAACGCCATCGGCCTGCAGAACCCCGGGGTCGACCACGTGGTGGACCACACCCTGCCGCAGCTGGACTTCGACGAGACGCGCTTCTTCGCCAACGTCTCGGGCTCCACCCTCGAGGAGTACATCGAGGTCACCCGGCGCTTCGACGACTCGCCCATCGACGCCATCGAGATCAACATCTCCTGCCCCAACGTGAAGGAAGGCGGCGTCGCCTTCGGCAATGACCCGGACATGTCCGCGCGGGTGGTCGAGGCCTGCCGCAAGGTCACCTCCAAGCCGCTGATCACCAAGCTCTCGCCCAACCAGACGGACATCGCCGAGAATGCCCGGCGCTGCATCGAGGCCGGCACCGACGCCTTTGCGGTCATCAACACCCTGATGGGGATGGCAGTGGACGTGGAAAACCGACGCGCGGTCATCGGCAACAACCAGGGCGGCCTGTCCGGCCCGGCGATCAAGCCGATCGCGCTGCTGAAGGTGCAGCAGGTCTATCAGGTGGCCGCGCCGCACAACGTGCCGATCATCGGCCAGGGCGGCGTGATGAATGCCACCGACGCGCTGGAATTCCTGATCGCCGGCGCCAGCACCGTGGGCGTGGGCACGGGCCTGTTCTACGACGCACTGTGCCTGCCGAAGATCCTGCACGGCATCAGCGACTACATGGACCGCCACGGCTACACCCACGTGCGCGACCTGACCGGCACCCTGCAACTGAACGGTGCCGTCTCCGCCTGCGCCCCGCCTGCTCCGCAGGATCCCACCACCTGAAAGGCCGGTTCACTAAAGAGCCTGTTGACCACGAAGGACACGGAGAAAGGCGCCAATTTTTCAGAGGGGTAGGATGCGTTGAGCCATGCGAAACGCATCGGGGCCGAGCCACCCCGTGTGGCCGATGCGTTTCGCATGGCTCATCTGCATCCTACCCGTAACAAGACGATCCCTGGTTTTCTCCGTGTCCTCCGTGATCTCTGGGGTTAAATCGCCCTTGCCCTTCTTCGTGCCTTCGCGGTGAAAAGACCTACTCGTCGTCGAGGCCGAGTTCCTGGATCTTGCGGGTGAGGGTGTTGCGGCCCCACCCAAGCAGGGCGGCCGCCTGCTGGCGGTGACCACCGGTCGCGTTCAGGGCCTCGCGGATCACCGTGCGTTCCATCTGCGGCAGGACCGAGCCCAGCAGGTCGTGATCGCCGCGCTGCCAGTGCTGGCGGGCGACCTGGGCGAGTTCGGCGGTCCAGTCCCGCGGCCCGGCAGCGACACGGACCGGGGCACTCCCGGGCTCGGCACGGCTCTCGGTCGGCTGGTGCAACTCGGCCGGCAGGTCATCCAGGTGCACCTCGCGGCCCGACGCCATCACGGTGAGCCAGCGGCAAGTGTTTTCCAGCTGGCGGACGTTCCCCGGCCACGGCAGGCGCTGCAGCTCCGCGACCACCTCGGGGCGCATGGTCTTGGCCTCCACCCCCAGTTCCTGAGCGACCTCGGCCATGAAGTGCTGTACCAGCAACGGGATATCCTCCGGCCGCTCGCGCAGGGAGGGCACGTGGATGCGGATCACGTTCAGGCGGTGGAACAGATCCTCGCGGAACAAGCCCGCGCGGACGCGTTCTTCCAGGTCCTGGTGGGTCGCGGCGATGATGCGCACGTCCACCCGGATCGGGGTATGGCCGCCCACACGGTAGAACGTGCCATCGGACAGCACCCGCAACAGACGCGTCTGCAGGTCGAACGGCATATCGCCGATCTCGTCGAGGAACAGGGTCCCGCCGTCGGCCTGCTCGAAGCGGCCCTTGCGACTCTGGTTGGCCCCGGTGAACGCGCCGCGTTCGTGACCGAACAGCTCGCTTTCCAGGAGATCCTTGGGGATGGCTGCGGTGTTCAGCGCGATCAACGGCTGGTCGGCGCGCGGGCTGTGCTGGTGCAGGGCCCGCGCGACCAGCTCCTTGCCGGTACCGGACTCGCCATTGATCAGCACGGTGATATTGCTGCGCGAGAGCCGCCCGATGGCACGGAACATCTCCTGCATGGCCGGGGCCTCGCCGATGATCGGGGTCTCCTCGATCTCGGGACCGGCGGGGCCGTTCTCCTGCCCGGCACGGCGCGCCTCCAGCGCGCGTTGCACCAGGGCCACGGCCTCGTCCACGTCGAACGGCTTGGGCAGGTACTCGAAGGCCCCGGTCTGGTAAGCGCCCACCGCGCTCTCCAGATCGGAGAAGGCGGTCATGATGATGACCGGCGGCGGATCCGGGCGGGTCTGCATGCGGGCGAGGAAATCCAGCCCGTTCAGGCCCGGCATGCGGATGTCGGCGACGATGGTGTCCGGGACCGGATCCCGCTCGAGCGCCGCCCAGGCAGCGTCCGCGGTCTCGAAGCCGCGCACGGCGATCGCGTGACGCTGGAGGGCGCGTTCCAGCACCCAGCGAATCGAGTCGTCGTCGTCAATGATCCAGACGATGGGTTCCATCAGTGCGTCTCCTCCCGGCCCTGGGGGGAATCAATAGGAAGCAGGATGTCGAATGAGGTCGCCCCCGGGCGCGAATGGCATTCGATCAAGCCGTCATGCAGCTGGATCAGGCTCTGGGCAATCGGCAGCCCCAGCCCGGTGCCCTCGGCGCGCCCGGTGACCATCGGGAAAAAGATGCGTTCGCGGATCTCCTCCGGGATGCCGGGGCCGTTGTCGCGCACACTCAGTTTGGCCACCAGCCGGTGGCGCTTCCCGGAGATCGTGTACTGGCGCAGGATCCGCGAGCTCAGGGTGATCTGCCCCCCGTCTTCCAGTGCATGCACCGCGTTCTGCACCAGGTTGAGGATGGCCTGCACCAGCATGTCGCGATCCGCCTGCACGTCGGGAATACTGGGGTCGTAGTCGCCGCGGATCTTCAGCCCCAGCGGCAGTTGCACGCTGACCAGGCCCCGGACGTGCTCCAGGACCTCGTGCAGATTGACGGCCTCGCGCCGCGGCATGTTGTTCGGCCCCAGCATGCGGTCGACCAGGCTGCGCAGGCGGTCCGCCTCGCGAATGATGATCTGGGTGTATTCCTTGAGGCCCGAGTCGTCCAGCTCGCTGGCGAGCAACTGCGCCGCGCCGCGCAGCCCGCCCAACGGGTTCTTGATCTCGTGGGCCAGCCCGCGCGTCACTGCACGGGTGATCGCCTGCTGCTTCTGCAACTGTTCCTCGCGGCTGATGCGCTCGTGGCGGTCGATGGCGTTCAGTTCGAACAGCAGCTGGCCTGGCCGCTCGCCGGCGGCGTGCAGTGGCGTGATGATCACGTCGGCCAGGAAGCTGTCGGCTCGGAGGGGCTCCATCTGACGGGCACGCAGCGTGATCGGCTGATCCAGGGTCAGCGCCGAACGCAGGCGGTTGGCCAGATTCCGGTCCAACTTGAGCCATTGCCCCAGTCCGTGACCGACGATGCGTTCGCGGCTAAGCCCGAGCAGGACCTCGGCCGCACTGTTCAGGCTCAGCAGGCGCAGTTCCGCATCGGTCACCAGCACGGCCGTGGAGAGGTCGTCCCACCAGGGCGGGGTGGTCATACCGGGATTGGCAGCGGGCGTAGTCATCGAAAGGCCTCAAGCAGGAATCGCGCCAAGCGAAAATCGCCGGGCGGGACGCTGAAGCCGAGGGCTGCGTCACACCAGAAGCCTGGCCGCCGACACCCTTGAAACCGAAACGCCCCAGAGTGGTGCAATAATAGCACCAATCTGGGGCGTCAACCGCACCACTTCGGTGCGCTATGCGAGTGCCGGCGTCAATTCGGGCCAGGCGTCACCGGCTGCGGCGCCCGGGGAGCCTGCGGTGCCTGCGGTGCTCCGCCCGACGGAAACTGCTGGGGCCGTTGCTGCTGTTGCTGACTGCGCGGGATGGCCATGCGCAGCACGTTGAACTCGATGGTATCGCTGGCGCCCAGTTCCTGACCCGACTCGTCCACGACCCGCGCCTGCAGGGTATAGGCACCGCGGTTCAGGCCCTGGAAGGTCGCGCTCGTCGAGGCCCCCTCGCCGGCAGCCTCCCCGTCCAGCAACCAGACCACACGGTGACCGGCATCGGCGTCAAGCGCCGGTTCAATCTCGAGCTCCGCGGTCACATTGCCATCGTTCGCCCGCACGCCCTCGCTATCCCCCGGCCGCGCGATAGCGACCCGCTGGTAGGCACCCTCCGCTTCGGGCTGACCGCGCGGGCGCACGGGGCGCTCGAGGATCTCACGCGCGCCCTCCAGCGGCACGCCCCGCATCGGCTCACGCACATCGACCGATTCGCTACGGCTCCCCTCGGGGGGGCGGTCGCCGAAGTGGACATTGCCTTGATCGTCGGTCCAGCGATAGACGTCGGCACTCAGGAGCGCAGGGGCGAGAAGGGCGGCCAGGGGCAACGCCAGCCAGACAGCGATTCGGAACATGGGCTTTCCTCCTTGGAAGGCACGGATCCACGACCCCGCCTCGTTGTGTTTGCGAACGACTGGCCCAGGCACCCCATACGTCAGTGCGGGCCGACTGGGCCCTCAAGCCGCGGCGCGAACCCAGATACCCTGCAAGCGAGCCGCTTCTGCCTGAAGGGCTGCCAGCCGTTCGCGCTCGGCGCGCCCATCGGCCCCGGCCTCCAGTGCGGCAAGCCAGTCGTCCAGCGCAGCCAGGCGCAGCAGGGTTGGCGCCGCCCCTCGCTCGATGGCGGTCAACGGCCGCCGTCCGTTATATCCGGACAGCAACGCCCGGTAGCCCTCGGCATCCGGCCGCCCCGCGTCATCCACGGCGACCGCCAGGGCGAGCCGTGCGACCTGCCAGAAGGCCGGCACCGGCGCGGGTGGGAGGACCAGATCGGCCAGGCCGGCGCCCTCCGGATAGATGCGAACCGTCTGCCAGACGCTTCCCGCCAGCGGCAGGTCCTCGAAACGGTACAGCCCCTGATGGTGCAGCTCGGTATCCAGGATCGTCCGCGATTCGGCATCCAGCGAAGACGTGATTGTGTCCGCACGCTCACGCATCCTCTGCTGCAGCACGCCGCGGCGGTAGCCGTCTCCAGCGGGCAGGGCGCCGGCCGTGTGGCGGCCCTGCCAGTCGGCCGCGCGCTCGCCCAGGGCCTCCAGGCTGCCAGGCCCCTCGGCCGCGACCGTGCCCTGAATGGCCTGGCCACGCTCGAGCACCAGGACCACCTGCCCGGCCGCATCATCCTTACCCCGGCCGATCACGCGGCCACAGCCAGCAGGGACCTCGGCGACGGCCTGCTCCAGGGCCGGCGCCGCGGCGGCCGGCAGGCGCAGGCACTGCACCGGCCGGCCGTCGAGTTCCGGCCCCTCGGGACCGACCGTCAGTGCCAGATCGGCAAGCTCGCCGCAGCGCTGAATTTCGGATTCATTCATTACCATCGGAAAATCACCCAGGACGGGGGTACAAAGTCGGGATCCAGCTCGTTGCGGCGACCATCCAGCGTGCCATCGCCGGTGGTATCAATCAGGTAGTAGGTCGGGCCGACCGCGGGCGTAACCTCGACCATGACCAGCTCGCCCCCCATGCGGTACTCGCGCCGCGTCTCGCCATCGCGCTCGATAATGATGATGTCGGCTGCTTCCAGGGAGCGCTGCTCGCGGGCGCGCTCGTCCAGCACCGGAGGCGACGGGTCGGCAGCCTCGTCCAGTTCCGGCGGCGGCGGGGCATCCCCCCACTCGCGGTCTTCCTGCGCCAGCGCCGAACCGGGCACCAGCAGCAGGGCCGCCAGCAGCGACAGGGGCAGGCTCAGGCGGGTCGGGGTCATCGTCACAGCTCCATCAGTCGTTTCTTTTCTTCCGCGGACGGCTCGAAGCTGCGCGTCTCGTAGTGCTCGAAAATCGCGCTCACCACATCCTCCGGCGAATCTACCAACGAGTATAGCTGCAGGTCCTCCTCGTCGATGGTGCCCTGTTCCACCAGGGTATCCTGGAACCAGTCGAGCAGCCCCTTCCAGAACTCGCTGCCCACGAGGACCACGGGAATACGTCGGGTCTTGCCGGTCTGCACCAGCGTCAGGATCTCCGCCAGCTCGTCCAGTGTGCCAAAGCCGCCCGGCAGGACCACGTAGGCGGATGCATACTTCACGAACATCACCTTGCGCGAAAAGAAGTGGCGAAAGCCGAGCCCGATGTCCTGATAGGGATTGGAACTTTGCTCGTGGGGCAGCTGGATGTTCAGGCCGATGCTGGGCGAGTGCCCGGCGAAGGCGCCCTTGTTGGCCGCCTCCATGATGCCCGGCCCGCCACCGCTGACCACCGCAAAGCCGGCATCCGACAACTGGCGCGCGGTCGTCTCGCCCAGCTGGTAATAGCGATGTTCCGGGGGAAAGCGTGCAGAACCAAAGATGCTGACCGAGGGCTTGATGTGCGCCAGGCGCTCGAAGCCCTCCACGAACTCCGCCATGATCTGGAAGATCTTCCAGCTTTCGCGGGTCAGGGCAGAGTCATCAATCGGACGCAGGCCCGGGTGTTCGGCACGTTCACGGTTGTTCATGCGGAGGGTTCCTCGGATGGAGACTCAAGCGTAACGGGCGCCCCGCGTCCATACAAACGTATCCATACAAATGGCCCGCACGAATGGGCGCCTCACGGCCAGCCCTGTAGAATGGCGCGCGTTCCCTGTCCGGATTCCGCCTGCATGTCGCAACCGCCCCTCGTCCTGGTCGACGGCTCCTCCTACCTGTTCCGCGCGTTCCACGCCCTGCCGCCACTGACCGCGCCGGATGGCGCCCCGACCGGCGCGATGATTGGTGTGGCCAACATGCTGCGCAAGCTGCGCGCGGACTACGGGCCGGAGCACATGGCGGTGGTGTTCGACGCCAAGGGCAAGACCTTCCGCGACGACATCTACCCCGAATACAAGGCCACCCGCCCCCCGATGCCGGATGAGCTGGCGGCCCAGATCGAGCCCCTGCACGAGCTGGTCCGGGCGATGGGCCTGCCGCTGCTGTGCGTCGGGGGCGTCGAGGCCGACGACGTGATCGCGACCCTGGCCGACCAGGCGGCACGCGCCGGCCACGCGGTGGTGATTTCCACCGGCGACAAGGATCTCGCCCAGCTGGTGGATGACCGCATCACGCTGGTGAACACCATGAGCGGCGTCACCCTGGACCCGGACGGCGTGCGGGAGAAGTTCGGCGTCGCCCCGGAGCAGATCGTCGATTATCTCGCGCTCATGGGCGACAGCGTCGACAACATCCCGGGCGTCGACAAGGTCGGCCCGAAGACCGCGGCCAAGTGGATCGCGAAGTACGGCGACCTCGACACCATCCTCGAGCAGGCCGACGACATCGGCGGCAAGATCGGCGAGAACCTGCGCGCGGCCACCGACCGGTTGCCGACCTCGCGCGAGCTGATCACGGTCAAGCGCGATGTCCCGCTGGATGTCGGCCCCGACGACCTCGCGATCCAGGAGCCGGACCATGACCGCCTACTGGAGATGGTGCGCCGCTACGGCTTCACTCGCTGGCGCGCGGAACTGGAGGGCGGCAACGGCGATACCGCCGCCGACAACCCCGGACCCGCGCAGACGAAGGGCGACTACCAGACCGTTCGCGAAGAGGCCGATTTCGCTGGGCTACTGGAGCGCCTGGACAAGGCCGAGCGCGTGGCCTTCGACACCGAGACCACCAGCCTGGATGCGATGCGTGCCGAACTGGTCGGCATGTCGTTCGCGTTCGAGCCGGGTACCGCGTACTACCTTCCGCTCGCCCATACCGGGCCGGATGCGGACCCGCAGCTGCCGTTCGACACGACGCTGGAACGCCTGAAGCCGTGGCTGGAGTCCCCGGACCACGGCAAGCTCGGCCATCACCTGAAGTACGACCGCAACGTGCTGGGCAATCACGGCATCACCCTGCGCGGGATCCAGGACGACACCCTGCTCGAATCCTTCTGCCTGGACGCCGGCGCCAACCGCCACGACCTGGACTCCCTGGCCGAGCGCCACCTGGACTACAAGACTACGCACTACGAGGACGTGGCCGGCAAGGGCGCGAAGCAGATCCCGTTCGCCGAGGTGGATATCGGCATCGCCACCGATTACGCCGGCGAGGATGCCGACATCTGCCTGCAACTGGATGCGGTGTTCCAGCCGCGCCTGAAGGAAGCGGAAGGCCCGGCCTTCGTCTACCGCGAGATCGAGATGCCGCTGGTCCCGGTCCTGGCGGATATCGAGCGTGCAGGCGTGAAGGTCGACCCGGACCAGCTCGGCGCGCAGAGCCAGGCGCTGCTGACCGAGATGGAACGTATCGAGCGCGAGGCCTTCGAGGAGGCTGGTGGCGAGTTCAACCTCGGCTCGCCCAAGCAGATCCAGGAGATCCTGTTCGAACGCCTGGGGCTGCCGGTGCTGCGGCGCACGCCCAAGGGCCAGCCCTCGACCGCCGAGGACGTGCTGGAACAGATGGCGGGTGACTACGCCCTGCCACGCCTGATCCTGGAACACCGCGGGCTGTCCAAGCTGCGCAGCACCTATACCGAGACCCTGCCCCGGCGCATCCACCCCAAGACCGGGCGGGTGCATACGTCCTATCACCAGTCGGGTGCGGCCACCGGGCGCCTGTCGTCGTCGGAGCCAAACCTGCAGAACATCCCGGTGCGCACCGAGGCCGGGCGGCGCATCCGCCAGGCCTTCATCGCCGAGGCGTGCCACCAGCTGCTGGCGGCCGACTACTCGCAGATCGAGCTGCGCATCATGGCCCACCTGTCGCAGGACGCGGGCCTGCTGCGCGCCTTCGCCGAGGGGCAGGACATCCACCGCGCGACCGCCGCCGAGGTCTTTGGCACAGAGCCAGACCAGGTCTCGAACGACCAGCGCCGGGCGGCCAAGGCGATCAACTTCGGCTTGATCTACGGCATGTCCGCCTGGGGGCTGGCGCGCAACCTCGGCATCGAGCAGGGCGAGGCGCGCGAATACATCGACCGCTACTTCAATCGCTATCCCGGCGTGCACGACTATATGGAGAAGGCGCGCGCCAGCGGGCGCGAGAACGGCTATGTCGAGACGCTGTTCGGTCGCCGCCTGTACCTGCCGGATATCAACAGTCGCAACGGCGCCCGGCGCCAGCAGTCCGAGCGCGTCGCGATCAACGCCCCGATGCAGGGCACGGCCGCCGACATCATCAAGCGCGCGATGGTACGGGTCGCGAACGACCTGTCAGAGGCGCGAATCGATGCCCGCATGATCATGCAGGTACACGATGAACTCGTATTCGAAGTCGCCGACGACGCACTGGATGCGTTGACCGACCTCGTGCGCCAGGCCATGAGCGGCGCCGCCGATCTCGACGTGGAGCTGGTGGTGGATATCGGCGTCGGCGCCAACTGGGACGATGCGCACTAAATGACGGACGCGCCCGCCATGCGCTTCAATCGGGTCGCCCCCTGGCTGGTCGCGATCCTGTTGCTGGCTACGGCCTGGGTGCTGGCTGATCGCTATCTGGACACCGGCGGTTCGGGCGACGTCACGATTCTCCAGCCGGGCGAGTGCGATCTGAACGTCGCCCCCTGCACCGCCACCCATCCGGCAGGCGGCACGCTCACCCTCGAGATCGCGCCGCGCCCGGTGCCGATGCTGCAACCCCTGGCCCTGACCCTGGATCTGGATGCGACCGCGCGGACCCACTTGGGCGACCCGGAGGCCCTGGAACTGGACCTGGCCGGGGTGGAGATGTACATGGGTTTTCAGCGCCCGCGACTGGAACATACCGGCGACGGCCGCTACGCCGGCGAGACGACGCTGCCCATCTGCACCACCGAGGCCATGACCTGGGCCGCCACCGTCATGCCCGCGGGCGACCCCGATGCGGCCCGGGTCCAGTTCCGCTTCGTCACCCGCCGCAGCCACAGCGACACACCCTGAGGGAGATCGACATGCAGCGCATTCCGCTGAGCAGCCTGTTATGGGCGCTGGCCGTGCTGGCGGCCGGCGCCCTGCTCGTCTTCGTGATGCTCCGCCCGGCACCGCCGCCCGTACCCCAGGGGGCCGACCACGAACGCCTGCCGGTGGCGGATGCGGTATCCGGCGGGCCGATCGAACTGCCGGTATCCACCGAGGGCAACCGGTTCCGGCTCGCGGACCTGGAAGGGCAATACGTCTGGGTGTACTTCGGCTACACCGCCTGCCCGGATGCCTGCCCCACCAGCCTGGGCTGGATCAGCGCCGCGCTGGATCGCCTGCCCCCGGAACTGGAGGACAAGGTCGCCGCGGTACTGGTGAGCGTCGACCCGGAACGCGACGACGCCCAGCGCCTGGAAACCTACGTCGGCCACTTCCACCCGGCCATCCAGGCCGCCACGGGTTCCCACGAGGAGCTACGCCCCATCACCGAACGCTACGGGGTGTTCTACGAACGCACCGAGATCGACTCGGCCATGGGGTATGTGGTGGATCACAGCTCGTCCACCTACCTGATCGGGCCCGAAGGCGAACTCCTGGAGATCCACCCGCACGGGACATCGGCAAGCGAGCTGGTGGCTACCTTGCAGGCCCGAATAGAGGGCCATGAGGGCCGCGAATAAGTTCGCCCCTTTCACGCAGGACGCCTGTGTGAGGCCGGGGCAATCGATTCTGTGAAAAAATTCGCAATCCAGACGGATCCGGCCGGAACTTTGCCCGGACGACGCTTTCTCACTTCATAAGCGCTCTAGCCCAGCGCGGCCCGCTTCTCTCCCTGAGCGGGCACTAGGCCTCTCCACCCCCTGTAGAGGCCGAAATTAGCCCCGGTCCCACCCCAAGGCCGGGGCTTCTTTTTGTCCAAGCCTCCTGACCCAACGCCTGACACCCGGCCCCATGCCCGTGGCTCAACCGGACTCGTGGTCAACCAGCCAGTCGCCGAGCAGGCCGCGCAAATCGTCCACGCCCTGGTTTTTCAGGGAAGAAAAGGTCTGCAGCGTCGCCTCCACGCCCATGACCTCGAGCTCGCCATGGGCCTTGCGCAGCTGCCGATCGGCCTCCTGGCGCGAGAGCTTGTCCGCCTTGGTCAACACACAGTGCAGGCGGCAGCGCTCCAGCGGGACCCACTCCAGCAGCTGGCGATCCAGGTCCGTCAGCGGGCGGCGGATATCCATGATCAGCACCAGCCCGATCAGGTTTTGGCGCGTCCGCAGATATGCCCCCAGCAACTGGTCCCACTCGGCCCGCTTGCCGGCCGAGACCTTGGCAAAGCCGTAACCCGGCAAGTCCACCAGCCGCCAGTGCTCGGCCGGCGGCAGGCTGAACAGGTTGATCTCCTGGGTGCGTCCCGGTGTGCGCCCGACCCGCGCCAGTGCCTTGCGCCCGCACAGGGCATTCAGGGCACTCGACTTACCGGCATTGGAACGCCCGGCAAAGGCGATCTCGACGCCGGCATCCTCGGGGAGCTGGGATAGCTGAGCCACCCCGCGCATGAAGGCGGTCTCGCGGAATCGGGGTTGCATGGGGGGATACAGTCCTTGGCCGAGTGCGGGGCTCGGTTTATTTTTGAGTACAAATTAGCATTGTGCTATAAACTGCGCCCCTTATGTTGATCGCCCTACCATGGGGCACAAGGAACGGGTCGAGACCCGGCACGCATTTACAAGCAGGAGATTCTCCATCATGAACCACAAGCTTTCCGCTCTCTTTGCTGCCCTGTCCGTATCCCTGCTGCTCCCGCTGTCGGCGGCCCAGGCGGGCGATCCTCAGCGCGGCCAGGAACTCTCCCAGTCCTGCGCGGCTTGCCACCAGGCTGACGGCAACAGCGTCAACCCGGAATGGCCCAAGCTCGCCGGCCAGCACCCGAAGTACACCACCAAGCAGCTGCAGGATTACAAGTCCGAGCGCCGCGTGAACAGCCTGATGCTGGGCCAAGTCGCCAACCTGGACGAGCAGGACATGCGCGACCTTGCGGCGTTCTACGCCGAACAGAGCATCAGCAGCGGCACCGCCGACGAAGAAGTCGTCGAGCGCGGCGAACAGATCTACCGCGGCGGCATCCCGTCGCAGAATGTCGCCGCCTGCATCGCCTGCCACGGCCCCAACGGCAACGGCAATCCGGAAGCGATGTTCCCGGCCGTCGCCGGCCAGCACGCGCAGTACAGCGCCGACCAGCTGCGCTACTTCCGCAGCGGCGATCGCGCCAACGACAACGGTCGCATGATGCGCAACGTCGCGCGCAACATGTCGGATTCCGACATCGAGGCCGTGTCCCAGTACATGGCCGGCCTGCAGACCGGTAACTGATCCGGTCCGCAGTTGCGCCGCGCAGGATCGGCGGCGAAGCGACCCAGGGAAGGGGCGGCCTCGGCCGCCCCTTTTTGTTGGGCGCAAGAAAAACACGCTTTGCGGGAATGCCTTCGTAGCCGCTTGCGTCATGGTGGGGCACGACCGAACTCCTCGGCACGCCATCGGTCCACCCAGTGCTCGCGGAACGCCCGTGCAGTTTGTCTTGGAAATTGAACCCCCTCGGGTTGCTTCGCATAGTCGCCAGGGTTAAAGCAGGTTTCAGAATGTCGAATATCGATCAGGCCGCAGACGCCAGCCCGTCCTCCGCATCTCGCCAGAAAGCCGCCCGCAAGCCGCGGCGTAGCCGCATCCTTGTGGATTTCATGGGCTCGATGACCCTCGCGATCACCTTGTTGGTGGCGCTCGCGATTGCGTCGGTCATCGGCACTGTCCTGGTACAGAACGAACCCTATACCGAGTACCTGATGGACTACGGTCCGTTCTGGCACGAGATCTTTGCCGGCATGGGGCTGTACCAGGTCTATTCGGCCACCTGGTTCCTCCTGGTCGTCGCCTTCCTGGTGATCTCCACGTCATTCTGCGTCTACCGCCAGACCCCTGGATTGATCAAGGATCTGCGTCGCTACAACACACAGGTCAAGGAAAAGTCGCTGCGCTCGTTCAATGCCAGCGCCGAGGCGGACCTGGATCAACCGCAGGATGAATTCCTGCAGCATACCCACCGCGTACTCAAGGCCCAGGGGTTCCGGGCCCGCGAGAAGAGCACCGACGGCCAGACCGTCATTGCCGCGATGCGCGGGCGCTGGAATCGCCTGGGCTACCTGCTGACCCATGTCGGTATTGTCGTCATCTGTGTCGGTGCCCTGGCCGATGGCACGACCCTGCTCAAGATCAACGAATGGCTGGGGAACCTGGAGATCGAGACCCGCAGCGTGCCGATCTCCGAGGTCCCCCGCTCAGCCTGGATCCCGGACTGGAACCCGTCCTTCCGCGGTTCGGTGGAGATCCCCGAGGGCGCCTCGGCCAACGTGGTCTTCCTGCCGATGCGGGAGGGCTATTTCGTCCAGGAACTGCCGTTCCGCATCGAACTGGAGGAGTTCCGCATTGAGCGCTTTTCCACCGGCGCCGAGAGCTCCTACGAATCGGACCTGATCATCCACGATCCGAACCGCGACGAGCCGCTGCGGCATACGATCTCGGTCAACTATCCGCTGATCTACAACGGCTACGCCATCTTCCAGGCCAGTTTTGCCGACGGCGGCACCCGCCTGGACATCGACGCCATCCCGCTGGGTCCCGAGGCGCTGCAAGCGCTCGAAGTCCCCGGCCGCGTGTTCCAGGAGATGGACATCCCGACCCCGGATGGCGATACCCGTACCATCGAGTTCACCAACTTCCAGCTGGAGAACGTGGTCCCGCTCCTGAATGAAGAAGGCGTGCGCGAAAACCGGCACATGGGCCCGAGCTTCGACTTCCGCCTGATGGATCGCACCGGCCATGGCCTGTACTACCGCAACTACCAGCGCCCGGCCCTGCAGGAAGGAGCGATGTATTTCCTGAGCGGCGTGCGCGAGAGCCCGGCCGACGAGTTCCATTACCTGTTCCTGCCGGCCGATGCCGACAACTCGCTGGAACGTTTCCGCACCTATCTGGCCATGCTGCACAACCCCGAGGTGCGCAACGAGATCGCCCGCCAGGTCGCCCGTGACGACGACACCGTCGAGGGGTCGCAGAACCAGGCGATTGCGCAAACCGCGGCCGAGTTGATGGGGCTGTTTGCCCAGGGCGGCTACATGGCCGTGCACAACGAGATCGAACGCCGCGTCCCGGCCGATCGCATCGAGGAAGTACGTGACCTGATGGTCCGCATCCTTCACGCCGGCCTCCAGGGGCTTTACATGGAGGTCCTGCAGGACGAGGGTGTGGTCTCGATCCAGGAAGAAGAACAGCGCTTCCTGGAGGACACAATCTCGGCGATCAACGCGATCAGCCTGTATCAGTCGCCGTTCTTCTTCCACCTGAAGGACTTCGAGCACCGCGAGGCCTCGGGCCTGCAGATCGCCCGCGCCCCGGGCCAGAGCACGGTGTACGTCGGCAGCACCATGCTGATTGTCGGGATCTTCCTGCTGTTCTACGTGTCCTATCAGCGCCTGTGGATCATGGCGCGGCGGCGCGAGGACGGCGAAGGCACCCACGTGGTGATGGCCGGCACCAGCAACCGCCATCAAGTGGAATTCGAGGAACGTTTCGCGCATCTTAAGCGCTGGATCATCGATCAGAAGCCAGTCGGCAACGCCGATGACAGCACCCGTGAATCAAACAACAAGAACGACTAGAAGTTAATCAGTCGGAGGAGCGATCCATGTCAGTACCCCACGAGGCCCTGGATTTCGAACGGCCCGGCATCTTCCGGCGCATTCAGCTGCGCGACTGGGCGTATATCGCCCTGACCATCGCGGTCGGCGTAATTGCCTTCTGGCAGTACGGCCACATGATGGACCGCTACGACACCGGCGGCCTGATCCTGGCCGTGGGTCTCAGCGCCTGGATGGGCTGGTTCTGGCGACCATGGCAGGCCTTCTCGATCATCGTGGGCGTACTCGCACTGTTCGGGATCTGGTTATACGCCGATGACCTCGCCCGCGGCAGCACCAACTTCTGGCTGAACTACGTCGGTTCCGGTCAGGCCGGTGTCATGTGGATGAGCGTCTTCCTGTACCTGTCCACAGTCGCCTACGTCACGGGCCTGTTCAGCCGCTCCGACTTCCCCACCCGCGTCGGCGGGGCTTTTGCCTGGATCGGCGCCGGCGCCGGCTTGATGGCCCTGCTCGTGCGCTGGCGCGAGATCTACCTGACCGACCCGACCTGGGGCTACATCCCGGTGGCCAACCTCTACGAGGTGTTCATCCTGCTGGCCGCCATGACCACCCTGATGTACCTGTACTACGAGAGCCGCACCGGCCAGCGCACCATGGGTGCGTTCGTGATGCTGGTTATCGCCGCGTCGGTCACCTTCCTGCTGTGGTACATGTTCAGCCGCGGCGCGCAGGAGATCGAACCCCTGGTCCCGGCGCTTAACAGCTGGTGGATGAAGATCCACGTGCCCACCAACTTCGTTGGTTACGGCGGCTTTGCCATCGCCGCCATGCTGGGCGTGGCCTACCTGATCAAGCACCGTCTGGAACGGACCCGCCCGGACGCCGCCATCACCCAGCGCATTCCCAGCAAGGAAGCGCTGGATAGCGTGATGTACAAGGCCATCGCAATCGGCTTCGCCTTCTTCACCATCGCCACCGTGCTCGGCGCGATGTGGGCCGCCGAGGCCTGGGGCGGCTACTGGACCTGGGATCCGAAGGAGACCTGGAGCCTGATCCTGTGGCTGACCTACGCGGCCTGGCTGCACATGCGCTTTACCAAGGGCTGGCGCGGTCCGGTCATGGCCTGGTGGGCGATCATCGGCCTGTTCGTCACCACCTTCACCTTCCTGGGTGTGAACATGTTCCTGTCCGGCCTGCATTCCTACGGAGAACTGTAAATGAAGCGTCGTGAATTCATGGGCGCTCTGGGCGGCGCCGGCCTGCTGCTCGCCACCGGTACCAGCCTCGCGGCCGAATACCGCGAAGGTCAGCACTACCGCGCCATCCAGCCGCCGCTCGACACCGGCCTGGAGGACGGCAAGATCCAGGTCGTCGAGATCTTCTGGTATGGCTGCCCGCACTGCTACGAATTCGAGCCCAAGGTCCAGGCGTGGAAGCCCGGCCTGGCCGACGACGTACAGTTCGAATACCTGCCAGCACCGATGAACGATGTCTGGGCGCTGCATGCCCGGGTCTACTACACCGCACAAAAGCTGGGCGTGCTCGACGAAGTGCATCAGGCGTTCTACGACGCGATCCACGATCAGGGCCGCCAGCTGCGCTCGGAAAGCGCCATCCTGCGCTTCATCAACCAGCGCGGACTGGACGCCGACGAGTTCCGCGAAACCATGCGCTCCGACGCGATTCGCCAGCGGATCGTCGAGGCCACCGAGGCGGTGCAGGACTACGGCGTGGGAGGCGTCCCCACCCTGGTCGTCAATGGCGAGGCTATCGTCTCGGCCAGCATGGCCGGCGGGCACGACGAAATGCTGGAGGTTGCCGACTACCTGATCGAACGTGCCCGCGGCTAACGCGGGCCCGTTCCGGCGGGTTCGGCCATGAGCGATCCGACCACCGCGCAACGTCTGGTCGAGTGCCTCGAACAGGAGGGCGTGGAACGCATCTTCGGCCTCCCCGGGGAAGAGAACATGGCCGTTCTCGACGCCCTGGCCGATTCCCCCATCGAGTTCGTCACCACCCGTCACGAGCAGGGCGCGGCCTTCATGGCCGACGTTCACGGGCGGCTGTCCGGCAAGGCGGGCGTCTGCCTGGCGACCCTGGGGCCCGGTGCCACCAACCTGATCACCGGCGTCGCCGACGCCAACATGGATCACGCCCCCCTGGTCGCAATCGCCGGCCAGGCCAGCACCCATCGGCTGCACAAGGAATCGCACCAGGTCCTCGACCTGAAGGGCCTGTTCCAGCCGATCACCAAGTACAGCTCACAGGTGCTGGAACCCGAGATCCTGCCCGAGGTGATCCGCAAGGCCTTCAAGTGGGCCGAAGGCGGCAAACCCGGTGCCAGCTTCATCGAGCTGCCAGAGAACATCGCCTCGCTGCCGTGCCCGAATCCACCCTTGCCGGTACATGCCGGCCCGGCCGCCGTACCGGCCGAAGCCTCCCTGGAGGCGGCCGCGCGCCTGCTGAACGAGGCCCGGCACCCGCTGATCCTGGCCGGGAACGGCGTGATCCGTTCCGGCGCCAGCGGCGCCCTGGCCATGCTCGCCAGCGCCCTGAACATTCCGGTCGCCAACACCTTCATGGCCAAGGGCGTACTGCCGTTCCGCCACCCGCTGGCGCTGGGCTCGGTCGGCCTGCAAAGCCAGGACTTCGTGAATTTTGGCTTCCACAAGGCCGATGTGATCGTCTGCATCGGCTACGACCTGGTCGAATACCCGCCCAGCTTCTGGCATCCGGACGCCGACCGGACCCTGATCCATATCGACTCCGCGCCGGCCGAAATCGACGGTCACTACAATGTGACCGCCGAGGTACTGGGCGATCTGACGACCTGCCTGCACCGCCTGGCGGAACAGGTGAGCCCCCGCGAAGAGACCATCCTGCGCCCGCTACGCCAGAGCCTGATCGACGACATGAACGAGCACCGCAACGACACCCAGGTGCCGCTCAAGCCGCAAAAGCTGATCTGGGATCTGCGCACCGCCGCCGACCTCGACGCGATCATGATCACCGATGTGGGCGCTCACAAGCTCTGGATGGCGCGCATGTTCCGCTGCGAGCTACCCAATACCTGTCTGATCTCCAATGGCTTTGCCAGCATGGGCATTGCGCTGCCGGGCGCCATTGCCGCCGCAAAGCTCCATCCCGAACGCCAGGTGGTCGCGGTCACCGGCGATGCCGGCTTCCTGATGAACGTGCAGGAACTGGAAACCGCCGTGCGCCTGGGCCTCAACTTCGTCGTCCTGATCTGGAACGACAACGCCTACGGCCTGATCGAGTGGAAGCAGGTGCGCGAATATGGCCGCAAGGCCTTCGTCGAGTTCGGCAATCCGGACTTCGTGCAGCTGGCGCAGTCGTTCGGGGCGCACGGCGTGCGCATCGAACCCGGCGACAGCCTGGAGATGGCGCTGCGCGAGGCCCTGGTAACACCCGGCGTAACAATCATCGACTGCCCGGTCGACTACAGCGAGAACATGAAGCTGACGGAACGTTTGGGCGAGCTGGTTTGTCCATTCTGACAACGCGGACTTCCCCGCCAGCAGGAGACGACCCGCGATGACCTCGATCGCGTCCGGCCATGATCGCACCGCGCCCACCGGGCCCGAGGGCGCGACACAACCGGAAGCCTCCACCCCGGAACGCCTGGGATATCACCACGAGCAGGGCCGCCAGCGCCTGCGGCTCTTGAGCTTCAACGCCCAGGTCGGCATCCACTCCTCCCGGTTGCATCACTACCTGACCAACAGCTGGAAGCACGTGCTCCCCTACGGTGGGCGCATGGACAACCTCGACCGGGTGGCGCGCTTTATCTCGGAGTTCGACATCGTCGGTGTGCAGGAGCTGGACGGGGGTAGCCTGCGTAGCAACTTCGTCGATCTGGCCTCCTATCTCTCCGAACGTGCGCATTTCCCGTATACCTACAACCGGATCAACCGCGATCTGGGGCAGTTCGCCAAGCACTCTCTCGCCCTGTTCTCGCGCCTGGAGCCGGACCGGGTGCAAATGCACCGTCTGCCCGGAGCGCTGCCCGGCCGCGGCGCGATCGAGGCCCGCTACGCCATGGGCGACGGCGAGGAGCTGGTGCTGTTCCTGCTGCACCTGGCCCTGGGCAAGCGCACGCGGAAATCCCAGCTGGCCTATGTCGCGGAGCGCATCCAGGATTTTCCGCATGCCATCGTGATGGGCGACCTCAACTGCCAGCAGGACAGCGAGGAACTGCGGCAACTGATCGCGCGTACCGGGTTGATGGAGCCGATGGCCTGCCCCGCCACCTATCCCGCCTGGGACCCGCGTCGGGTCTTCGACCACATCCTGCTGACCCCCGACCTGCACGTCAGCGACGTGCGTGTCTACAACGTGGCGCTCTCCGACCACCTGCCGGTCGGTATCGAGATCGAACTGCCACAGCGCCAGGCCCTTCATGATCCAGCGCACTAAACCGATGTCGAAAGACGGGTACGGTTCGAGCGCCAGTGTGCACATTAGTCCGTGTTTCCCTGGCATCCACCCCATTTCCGCGTTTAAATAGGCGCGCCTACTACCCGGGATTTCCCGATGTCCGACAGCGATCTGCGCAAGACCATTATCGAGCTCGAGCGCTCGCTGGATCGGGAGCGCGCCCTGCAGGACGCGATCCGCCGTGTCGCCCTGCGATCGCTCGCGGTGGTCTCCGCGAAGGTGCCGGCACTGGAAGGCGCCGTGCGCGACCTGACCCGCGCCATCGAATCCGACCCCGGCGACACCGCCTGGCTGGATCGCCTGAGCGGCCAGCTGGCCGATGCCGTGCGCTCCAGCGATCAGCGAGAGGACCTGGCCGACGGCATCCTCGCGGTCGTCCAGCGTGGCCTGCTCGGCTTCGAATTCCTCGACCCCGAGCTGGAGGCCCTCACCCGGGCCGCCGATCGGCGCGACAAGGCAGAGATCGAACGCACCCTCACACGCCTCTTTTCGGTGATGCACGACAAGTGCGAACAGGCAATGACGGAGCGCGAAGAACTCACCGAGGTCGTCGGCGAGATCTGGCACCGCCTGGAAGACGTGGATACCGCCCTGTCCGAAGACGAGGCGCGCGGCCAGCGCGCCCGGGAATCGGTCTCCGAACTGCACGCGGGGATCTCCGGGGATGTCGAACACATCAAAGGCCGGGTGGTCGACGTCGAGGACCTCGCGACGCTGCGCACCGAGGTGACCCGCGGTCTCGACCGCATGGTGGAGCGCGTCACCACGTTTCGGAACGAGCAGGAAGACGAACTGCAGGTGGTGCAGGAACGGAACCGCCTCCTGCGCTCCAAGGGCCGCAGCCTGGAGGGTCAGGTGCAAGCGCTGCGCAACCGGCTGGAACAGGCGCGCGCCGAAGCCAGCCGCGACAGCCTCACCGGCCTGCCCAATCGAATGGCCTTCGAACAGCGGCTGGAGCAACTCCCCGCAGAACTCGAGAAATCGGGCGCGGCCTCGCTGCTGGTCTGGGACATCGACCACTTCAAGACCATCAATGACGAGTACGGCCACACTGCCGGCGACAAGGTCCTGCGGGCGGTCGCCGAGATCCTGGCCGAGGGCGTGCGCGAGCCGGATTTCGTCGCGCGCTACGGCGGGGAGGAATTCGTGATGATCATCCATCGCGAACCTGACGCTGCATACAGCCAGGCCAATACCATCCGCGACGCTGTGGACCGTCTGATCGTGCGCTCCGGCAAGACGCGTCTGAAGGTCACCATCTCCGCCGGGCTGGCCGGAATCGACCCCGCCGCCGCCCCGGAGGCGATATTCGATGCCGCCGACCACGCGCTGCTACAAGCGAAAAAGCGAGGCCGTGACCGCATCGAGCGGGCCGGCGACTGATCCACTGCCGAGGGAACCCATGAACGGCACGCCTCAACCCCACCTGATCTTCGGCGAAGTCCTGTTCGATTGCTTCCCCGACGGTACGCGCGTCCTCGGCGGCGCGCCCTTCAACGTCGCCTGGAACCTGCACCAGCTGGGCGAGGCCGCCTGTTTCGTGGGCGGAGTCGGGGACGACGCGGACGGCCGCAGCATCCGCGAGCGCATGAACCGCATCGGGATGGACACCCGCGGCCTGTACAGGCACCCCGCGGCCCCCACCGGCCAGGTCCGCATCGCCCTGGAAGACGGCGAACCGACCTACACCATCGTCCCTGACCAGGCCTATGACACCGTTCCGGCGGAATGGGCGGACCAGCTGCCGGACACCGCGGGCCTCCTCTATCACGGCACGCTCGCCCTGCGCGCGGACAACCGCGAGCTACTGGAACGGTTACAGGCCCGTGCACAACATCGTTTCGTCGACGTGAACCTGCGCGCCCCGTGGTACCAGCCCGACGACGTCCTCGCGCTGATGCGCGGGGCCGACGTGGTCAAGCTGAACACCGACGAGGCGGCCACGCTGGCCCCCGACGTCGCCGCACCGGAGCGATCGGCGGCGCTCCTGGAACGCGCCGCGATCCGCTCCGCCCTGATCATCACCCACGGCGCCGACGGCGCAGCCATCCACACCACCGATGGCCAGCACTGGCCGGCCCCGGTCCCCCCGGTCGACGGCTTCCGCGACGCCGTGGGCGCCGGCGACGCGTTCGCCAGTGTCGCCATCATCGGCCTGCAACACGACTGGCCCTGGGCGACCACGCTGGAGCGCGCGCTCGGGTTCGCAGCCGCCGTCTGCTCCCTGCAGGGCGCCACCAGCGAAGACTCCGACTTCTACCACCGCGCCCGCACCGCCTGGAGCTAATCGCTCCCTTCGCACAAACAATGCCCCGCGCACAAAAACCGGCGGCAATCTGACTCCAGAGAAGGGACTCAGCCCATCGTCACGACACCGGGCAGCGATGAGAGCCAAGCCGAGCATGTATCGCTTGGGGGCACTACAATCCCGCAACTAACCCAATGGGACGCTGATCGCTTTGCAGCTCGCCCATACAGCGCGGTGACAGATCATTAACCGTGCCCGGTCAGTACACAGACCGACTCCAACACGAACGTTTACATCATGCGATGCCGCCCTATCGCCTAGGTGTGATCTCTCAATAGGTTGTCCACGGGGCGACTCCGAAGGATGCTGAGTTTGCCGACTTAGCCATTCCAAGGAGGACGCCCCGTGAACCTTCACCAAAATGCCTTGTTTGGACCGCGCGGTCGAGAGCGGATGGTCCGTTGTGTCGTGGATCGCCAGCGCCTCGAACCCGTTCATGGCGGTCACGCCATCCTCGATCTCGCTGGCGTTCCCGAACAACTCGCTGCCGGTCTCGATCTCCTCGTTCCCGGTCAGATCCATCGCCAGCAGCGCATCCGCGGGCCCCACCCAGCCGGTCGCCTGCGCAAACCCGTCGCCGTTGTGGTCGAACTGTACGCCGGCATCCAGACCCAGCGTCGAGATGCCGTTGCCGTCGAGGTCCAGGATGACGGGGGAGGCGTGGGACTCCGCGAGGTTGAACTTTTCGACCGCTTCCTCAACCCGAACCGTCGCATCCTCGATCAGACTGGCCGCCTCCTCGGTGATTCTGCGCTCCAGATCTTCCAGGGTCAGAAGCGGCGGGGCGTCGTCGCCGAAGGCAAATGCCAGGTCCCCCTCGGCCGTGCTGAAATTGCTCTCGAAGCGCTCGTCGTAGGCCCGCATCTGCTCGCCTTTCTCGGCGAAAAGATCAATCCAGTCCTGCAGCTCGGCCGGTGTCGGATCATCGCTGAACGCGCCGAAGACCGCCGCTTCCATGTAGCGTCGCCTGGCGATACCGCCTTCCTGACTGGCGTTGCTGTTGTAGCGGATCTCCCACCAGGCCTCGGCGCGGTTGCCGTCCGCCAGCGCACCGCTGAGCCCCGGGCCGATCAACGTGTGGCTATTGAAAGCCAGCGAAAGCAGTGCCCGTCCCTCCTTGGTGCCCTCTACCGACTCGAAAACCCGGTCGCCCTCCTCCGAGCCAAGGTGATGGCGCAGACGGGCCTTCAGGCCGATCTCCGCTCCTTCGAGCTCGTTCACCAGCAGCTCGGTGGCCGCCGCCGAATCCGCGGGCACCATCCAGGGCGAGTTGTCGCCGGTGATTTCCTTTGCCAGTTCGGAGGCCTTTGCGTTATTCCCTTCGTTCTTCGCCGTAGCTATGCGCTCCAGCACATCTATGGTCTTACTATCGGGTGGCTCCAGCCCCACCTTCTGGAGTGTCTCTTCGAGCCCGTCGAGCACTCTCCAACCATCGGCGTACTCCCGTACGAGCGCAGAACCATACCCCAGGGTGGGGATGCCTACGCCATCGTCATGTAGGTAGGCGTCATAGTCAGCGTTCTCCAGCGGCTTCAGCAATTCGGCGGCACCCGCCTTCCAGTCATCAGAACTTCGGTAATCAATACTCATCGTCTGCCCTCCTGGCGTTTACTCCGAATCGTAATAGAAATAGCTGCAGTATTTTTCAGTACCGGGATAGATAAGCCGCACTATAAGAAATTGATCCTTCGGATAACGGACCGCGCCATTAAAATAGAAAAGCTCTCCTTCGTACCTCACAATGAACAAATCCCTGGTCGGAGGATCGGCCAGATCCTTGCTCCGACCCCTGGTGCTCGCTGAGTAGCGCGGAACGAATTCGCAGGTTTCGGGATTGACCCCGGCAATCCGACCGAAGTCTGCATCACGCCGCTCGTAGCCGCGCCGTTCTTCCGGCGTGCGGTACGGATTTAACGGATCATCCGTCAAGACGTACCTTGGTCCCTGCCATACCAGCACGACGTCTTCCGGATAGTCCGGGTCGATCGACTGCAGCGACCACAGCGCAAATCCCTCGTCTGCGTAATAGGCACTGCGCGCGTAGCCCGTGTCCGCCATGCCCGGCGTTTTCTCCTGCACAAAGGTCAACTCCTTCCGCGAACAGCCGGGCAGCATCGCTCGTAACGCCGGATCATCAAAATCGTCCGTCTCCACGTCCGGGCGGATGCGCTCGAACTTCTCGGGGCGCTCCTGGAAATCCGCACGCAATTGCTCACAAAACGGCGTCCGATAGTCCGTAATTCTGTCCCCCGGGCGAAGATCATGCGTTTGCGAAGGCATCCGTTCCCAGAGTTCGTCGGCGGTTTCCGGATACGCCTCCGCCAGAGCCTGCTGCGTCAGGGCCATACCCCCGATCACCAGTGCGAGGACGCCCAGGCGCCTAAAGAGTCCTCGTCCTGCACCCTCGGGCAAGTCGCCACCCCAGTTGCTTCCGGTCTCCATCGCTCAAGCTCCTTGTCCATTCATCGTCCGCTGCCCGGCAAGATCCCGACGGGGCTTCGTCTCCGGGGCTGGCGCGATCTTCTGCCTGGGCCATCATTCACACGGCACGTGCCTTTCGCCTTTCGGGGTCAGGTCTTGCCTCTTGCCGTCCGTCAGAGCCCGAAGAGGGCAAAAGGCAAGACCTGACCCCGTCGTCTGCGCGCCTCGCTGTGGTTTGTCTCGCGAGAGATGACGCCTTGGTCGGATATATCCAGAATTCCTTGGAGCGTGACCAAATATTGATCCGCCATATCACTGCGGATTGCATCAGTCTCAGATTCTCCAAAAGGGATTCCCTCACCTTCTGCCGCAGCCTCCATAAACCTTAAGGCGACCTGGCCGGACATCGTATCTCCCTCTACGACCCCTCTGGCTAATATGGAATACCTATCACCAAAGGTAGCCAGGTAGTCATACATATCTGCGAGCCGGCCTTCTGCCTGGAGGCTCCTGGCATAATCCAGATCGTCTTGGGTTATCGGCGTATGAATCCCTTCATTGGTCATCAGTCTCTCTCCCTGTAGACTAAATTTATTGCAATCCTAAATTCACTAGATGTCGGAATCCGACTCAAAGCCAAGAACGACGTCCCGCACCGCCGTCTTCATTTCGCGCCACTCGACAAGCTTGTTGCGTGGAAACCGAAACGCTACGCGGCCCCCCCATTCAGGAATGGTGAACTTATAGCGGCATGTATGAACAAAATCGGGGTTCGCCGTACTTCCGGCCCGGCATTGGAAATAGTCGGTCACAACACCATCGACGTCACCCTTCCAATAAAGAGTCTGGTTCCATAACTCGAGCTTATCCGTCCCCGGCCCCACAGGCTTCGCCCACTGGAGCCCGGTTTCGGGGTCGCGCCCCCTCATTTCATACCGAACGTTTTTCAGATATTTGTAACGCCCCTTCTCATCATCCCACTCATGAGTGATGCGCTCACCCTCGTCGAGTCTCTGCATGACTCCTCGAAGGGCGGGGGCCCAATCACCGCGCTCACGGAGAAGTTCATACGAAAACTGGCCATCGCGACGAAAACCGGAAATCGCCACCACCCCGACTAACAGCCAGATGTCGCCGTCAGGGTCATCCCTGGTCCAGAAACTGGACTGCGTCTCCGGGCTTCTGGGAGCCATGTCCGGCCAGCGGACGTAAAGCGAGAAAGCTTTCGCGTCGTCTTCGACGGTGCGCTCATCGGGCTTCGGCGTATCCGGATCCCGTGGCGCCCAGGTGCTCTGGTCCTTGTATTCGATGCCGACCAGTGCAAGGTAGTTGGAGGGAATCGCAATCGGCACACCATTGATGTTGGCCTTGCGGATCGGGACCGGACGCTCCTCGACCAGCGGCGGGGGCTCCCCATAAAGCTGGCGCCAGGCTTCGGGTACGCCATGCTCGATCAGCAACGGCCGGGCGATGCCCGACCACAGGGCCGAAGCGACAATCCACAGCAGAACCAGAACACCGACCAGCAGTCCGAATCGGCCCCAGGCGGTTCCGAGCCAACGAGAACCTTGCTTGTGGCTCATACCTATACCTCACCCATGAGAAACGATTTCAGCGATCGGCTACCATTCTTCAGCCACTGAGAGCCGGTCAATGAGAGTTTTTACTTCTTGATCAATTCGACGCCAGTCCGACAGGTAATCATTGGAATAGCGGTACTCCAGAACCACGGCGTCTCGGAAATTACTCTTTACCCTGCAGCTCGGATATGGCACCTCCCTCGGGTCCACGCAGCTAATGGAAAGCTGGGGCGATTTCGTCCGTGGTATGTATCTCACGCCCATTGCGGATGAGAATGCCTTAAGCTCGTGACCGATAGCATCAACACCGTAAGCTTCCGCTTCCTCATTTGACATGCGACGGTCGTCTTCTTCATTCAGACGCTGGCGGATTGCCTCATACCAGTTTGGCGCCCTGTTTTCGGTAATCATCACATCAAGCCGATCTCCACGACCGCCCCCGTCGAGATTCCAGAGGTGTTCCTCTTCCGCATAAAAAGGACGAAGCTCAGGAAGCAGTACGCTAAAGGACAGAGCTCCTGCATCCACGCGGTGGTTCCTGGCGCGCGGCCAATATCCGCGTTTGACGTAACCGTCCATGACGAAATACCGCATCGGGATATCGAAGCTTTCTCCCGCGACCTCGGAGCGGACTACCTCGTTCTCAAGATTGTCCGCGCCAATATAGTCGTACACCGATTGCGTAAGAGGGTTGTGGGTCAGCATCACGCCGACGATGGCAAAGGCCACGATGCCCAGGAACACGATGTGCCGGTGCCAAGCCCCGACCGAAAGGCGGAAACTCCTCGGCTCCGGGTCGGGGACTCCGAGATGAGGATGGCGATGCAGGAAGTGCCAGGCAATCAGCCAGGGCGCAACCACGAAGGCCAGCAGGATCAACGCGGTAATGGCGATCGCCGCGGAATCCGGTCCGAGAAAGGCCTTGCCGATGGCCATCAGCGCCGGGGCGCTGCCAGCGCCACTACCGCGTAGATCATGCGCATGCGGAACGATCCGCGGCGTCGTTCGGAGAGGATCCCGACGGCCGTCAGGATCGCGATCACATAGGGAATCAGCCACGCCATGGGGACCTCCCAAGGCTTGGGGCTGTAATAGCCAATCCGGGCAAATCCGCGGCTAGGTCAAAACACAACGGAAGCCAATCCAGCGGTGTACCGGAACACATAGCAAGGCAACACGCCGACAATATCGGAGCGCGATGCGGCACAAACCGAATCGGTACTCTGGGCATTACGCCGATCCGTGGCGAGGTCATGGCTTTTCCCTGTCCATGAGTGATAGTTTTAAAGGCTGCCGGCTTCAGGCGGCCCTGACAAAGTTGCTGCTGAACGCTCTGGCGTGGCGTTCATTGGGGAAGCTCCAGGGTCTGCCCGTCGGCGAGGCGCACGGCGCGCAGACGATGGCGCTCGCGGTGGATGGAGCCAAACCAATTCTGGACGCGGATGCTGTCCTTGCCATTTCGGTGGGCGATCACCAGCTCGTGGTCCTCGACGTGAATATCGACATCTTCTGGGCGGATGTCCGGGCCCAGCTCGAGTACGCTACGGCCGCGGTCTCCGTGCATCTCCACCAGGATGTTATGGCCGGTACCCACGTCAAAGCGGTAGGTATTGTCGCCAGCGCCGCCATACAACAAATTGTCACTGGGCCCGGGCTGCAGGACATTGTCGCCATCGCCCCCGAGCAGCCAGTCACCGCCGGATCCGGCCTTCAGCGTTCCGGCATCATTGCGGGCCAGGACAATCTCGCGCCCCACCGTGCCTTGGCCACCCATGCGCACGCCGTCCCAGCCCAGGGCCGATAGCGCCGCCTGCACACTCGGGTCGCTCCCGGCCTCGAGCAGCCAGTCACGCATCAGGCGGTAGGGGTCAAAGCCCATTGCGCGCAGGCGCTCGCCACCCGCCCGCTCGAATTCGAACAAATCGGTCAGCCCCCGGATCGGGTCGCGCTCGAAGCTGTCCTGCAGGGCGCTCGTGGTATCGGAGAAATCGAAGCCGGGACCGGATTCGTTCAGGGCAAAGCTGATCGCATCGAAGTAGGGCGCCAAGTGCGTCTGCCGCATGAGCTCGCCGTACATCGCCGTTTTCAAGATCGCGAAGGCCTTGTGCAACTCCGATGCGCCTCCCGGGCGAGGGTCGGGGCTGCCCTGCTGGCGGAAATCTCTGTCCAGGAAGGCCTCCAAGGTGACAAGCTTGCGGCCATCGATGTTCGGCCCACGGTCTTCCGGATCGACGTCGGCGGCTCCGGCCCATTCAAACAGCAACGCGTTCATGCGGGCGGCACGCGCCTGCACGTCGGTCTCGTCTCGAAAGGCCTCGACATGCTCGCGCAAACGGCCGCTGTCGTCGCGCTCCAGGGCCACGCGCAGGTTCGGCACGTTGCCGTAGCCCTTCAGGTCAACGTCAGCGCCAGAACCGGCCGGAATACTCGAGTCCCGAACATCGCCCAGGGGTCGCGGCTCCGAACCACTCCGCCCGGTCGAAACCTCGGATGAAAGCTCTGACGAGTGATCCGGAGACCACCCCGGAAGAGGGACGCCACCAGCGGTCGAGGAAAACCCTTGCTTGAACCCCCGAGCGAACTCGGCCGCGAAGAGGTTCACGCCATGCCGGACCTCGGGTAGCAACGTATACACCGCACCCAGGCAGGCCAGCACGAATACAACGGTGACCAGGGCAGACCTCATGAGGCCACCCTCCCGAACGGCCGGAAAGAAGCGGCCTCGGGGATGCGAGCAGGAGACCCTGGGGCTGAACACCAGGCAAAACGGCGGTCCTGCGACTCTGCGCGGCGATCGTCCGCAAGGCGCGGGAGAGCACGACGGCCTATCCAGGCACCTGGCGCAAGGAATTCGTCGTCCGACTCTTGTCGAGATGGGGGCACGCCAATCCGTGGCGAAGTCATGGACATTCCCTTTCCATGAATAAGGCTGCGGACTCTGACGCGCCACCCAAAGGGTGTCAAGATCCGCAGACCTGCGGTGCGCGGGGAGATGCCACGCTGGTCCGCAGGGCTGGTATCCTCGCAGTCCATTGATGGCCGCCGTTTGGCGGTCCGCTGATTCGGTTCGGGCGGCGCCCGGACTGTGGATTCTGGAGGCCGCACGAAGCTTTCGGGGTCAGGTCTTGCCTCTTGCCGTCCGTCAAAGCCCGAAGAGGGTAAAAGGCAAGACCTGACCCCGTCGCCCCGTTATCAACCAAAGGGGCGCCCGCGAGCCCACACCCCTTATCGTTTTCCCTGCTACTGCGACAAACGTTTCCAAGGTGTTGAGAGCGGCTATTGTTGAAGCGGCAGTCTGACCCTGACTTGCGCCATCCACACTGGAAGCGATTTCCGCTGGCGATAGCTCCAACTGCAGGGCGCTCTGAACAAAATCCAGGGTCTGCTGGTCAACCCTATTAGATACATCCAAACCTCCTTGTATTTATATATTTCATTTGCCACCCGTGGGATTTTTATTTACCCACCAAACACGCACCAGTGGGATCAATCCAAGCACCAGAAGAAGCACAATCACTAGAACATCGTTTTCCTGCATTGTTTTTCTTCGGGACTCAGCATCTTCATAATTAATGATATATTCACCATCGAACTCCAACTGATAAAGGACGTTATTTCGCCCAAAAACAGAAATTTCGCTTTGGCTCCATACCACAACTCGTTTACCAGTAATCGTTTGGGAGTACTTGTGAGCGGTCGGCGCTCTGTAGCGAACCAGCCCTTCTTGATTCAACTTTAAAACGATCGACCCCGATGTCCTGTGACCCCCGGAGTTGACTTCCGTAACCACACCCTCTCGAGCATCCATATCTTTTATATCTAGAACAGGGTTCAGGCTTCCAATCCACCATGCCGTAGCCATCGCAACGGGCAATGCAGAAATGCCGTACCACACTTCCGTTGTTTTTCTTTGCAGCGCTCGAGCCACGAATATTTGATAGGGAGAGGTCTTCTTCACCCATCGAAGAAATCGCGAATTAGTTACCCATTTTGGCATTAGACGACCACCTGAATTCTTTTCTATTGACTGTCAAAGGTTCCCCGGCGGTCAAATACTGCCTTTGCCTTTCGCGAGAAATCAAAGCAGGGAAAAGAAAGAACTGACCGTGTTATCGTGCGAAAGGTCTGGGGCCGAGCGAATGGCGCGTGTCTCCGGGTGCCGGACGGCGGGAAGCTCAAAACCCAACCAACCAGCTATCATCGAACCACCGCCGCAGTTTGCTACCGAGAGCTGATAGCGGGAACGGCATATCGGCCATTGAGGTGGGGGCGGTGGACCGGACGTATAGCGGGCATCGCGCCGACGCTATCGGAGCGCGATGCGGCATCAGCCGAAGCGGCACTGCGGAGAGGACGCCGATCCGTGGCGAGGTCATGGCTTTTCCCTGTCCATGAGCGATGGTTTTAAAGGCTCCCGGCTTCAGGCCGCTCTGTCAACGGCTTTTCCGGAGGTCGCGTCGTTGGCGGCAGGGCGCACCAGCGCCTGATGCAGATCATGCACCTCGCTGCTGCCCATCAGGTCCGGCAGGACGGCGATAGTGCGCACGGGCCGTTACGCATGAACCGGCCAGCGCAACACAAACAGGGTACGGACCAGATACGGCGTCACAAGCGGGAGGTAGAACACCAGCGTCATCTCGAGCCACCGTGGCACGCCTTCGGGCGCACACCAGACACCCAGAGCCCCCAGGAAGAACACCAAAAACGGGGCCAGCAAAGTCAGGCATGCGCAGGACATCCGCGCACCCAGCCCAGCGCGTCTACGGGATCCAAGAATGATCAGGCTGAAGAGAGCCGTCCAGACAAAAAGAAAAGACAGCCATACCGAGAAGTAAGCCAAGGTGTACATGGACGATTAGCTTCCAGGATCCGTTGGCAATCGAGTTCGGCCAGCCCAGGCGGCCCTTACAAGCCTGGGAATCTCCGGAATCAAGGCAAGATGCACCCCAATAAAGAAACCGCAAAATATTGCCAATGGAACCCACGCCGACAACACTCCCAAATGAGCCTCAAAAAAAACACTGTAATGCCTGTACGATCTTTCATTCGGACCCATAACTGGATCTTGATCGGAAGAAAAAACAACGAAATAGACCGCGTAGTAGACGATTGGAAGCACGACGAGGATAACCGCCTGCCTAAAGATCCCCTCTTGGAGAAAATTGACGGCCATGCCGAACATCGAGCCACGGCGGTTACAGCAGGCCACCAGCGCAGCAGTTGCGATCACCAATAAGAAAAACACCACAAATACGTACGGCATCTGTGCGCGAAGGGCGTAGGAGCTGTTCGTGAAACCACGTGCAGCGGGAACATGCTCCCATAGCCAGCCCGCCGGAGCAGTTAACCAGAATGGGGGAGCAGCCGGATCCATGTGATAAAGGATGAAGACAAGGCTCCCTTCGGCGACAAGGGCCAGTGCACCCATTGCGACCAAGGCGTACCGCCAACGACGGGCCTCGGCCTCCGTCGGGCCGGGGTATTTCGCCAGAAGGTTGATGAGCGATTGGCGAATGCTCATGGATCCTCTTCTGCGTTCTCCAGGGGGGCCACCTCAAAGTCCAGAATGAGATCGCGCACGGCAGACCGAATCTCCCGCCATTGCGGAAGCAAAGCGCGCGGGTAACCGAAATCAACCCATGCACCCCACTCGGGCAGCGTGAATCGATGCCGGCAGACCGGGCGACCCTCGGGCGTCGGCATTTGACCGTTGTAGCACTCGATCATGTCGCTGACGTAGCCGTCGAGATCGCCTTTCCAGTGGAGCGTTAGATTCCAGGCATGAAAGCGTTCGGTCCCGGGACCCATTGGCTTGGCCCATTCCAGGCCAGTCTCCGGATCGGTACCCCGCATTTCGTAGTGGATTCGCACTTCTTCTGTCCCACCCCATCTTTCCGTTGGGTTTCGTGGAGGGAGCCTCCTGGTGTGGGTGCGTTCCTCGATCCTCTCGATCCTTCCACGCACAAGCGGTGCCCAACCAAGATCCCGCCCGGTTGCGTCCGGATTGCTGTAGGCGCCGAGGCCAATCTGCAACCATGGATCGCCATCGGGATCGCCCTTGGTCCAGTAGCTTTTCCGCGTTTCCGGGCTGCGCGGCTTCCGATCCGGCCATCGGACCGCGAGCGTTAAGGCATGGGCCTCATCCTCGAAAGTCCGCTCATCGGGCTTCGGCGTATCCGGGTCCCGTGGCGCCCAGGTGCTCTGATCCTTGTATTCGATGCCGACCAGCGCGAGATAGTTGGACGGGATCGCAATCGGCACTCCATTGATGTTGGCCTTGCGAATCGGGGGCGAAAACTCCTGGATCTCGAGCCTCGGCGGCTCGCCATAGATCTCGTGCAGGGTGTCGAACACCCCCACCCCGGCGAGCCAGGGCCGTGCGAGGCCCGACCACAGGGCGGAACCCGCTAGCCAGATCGCCACCAGGACGACCACGATCAGGGTCAGCCGGCCGGCGCCGCTCATGCGCCCCTGCCCCGGTTCTGCGTCCGGATCACGAAGATCGGATAGAGAGTGAAACGGGACCGCCACTCATGGGGGATGGAAAGACGCGCGGAAGGCCTCATGGCGCGTCGAGCTCGACCGAAAGGGAGTCCAGGAGCTGTCGAACCTCGCGATCCATTCGCTGCCAGTCCGGAAGGTGCTCGGGGGCGAAGCGATAGGTCAATGCGAGATCATCGCGAAAGACGGTCAAGGCCATGCATTCAGAAGCGGGCTGATCGCCTGGCGGGGCACAATGGATTACGAGGTTCTTTGATGCGTCTTCAGGGATGAAAAACGGCGGCTGGCCCAGGGCCTTCAGGCTCACTTCCTGGGGATCGATGTCGAACACGGCGAGGTCATCATCGGATGCCCGGACGTCCTGAGGGTTCTCCCTTGCGAGCCGCGCCATCGAGCCAACAAACGACAACGGCGGATCATTCAAAAGCGTGATTTCCACCCGGTCTCCGAGTGCGTCGTCATCCCGAGTCCAGCGATCACGGTCTTCGTGGTGATAAGGCCGCAGATCCGGCAGGAGGACGCTCAACTGGAGGGTCGCCGGTTCATGCCGCCCCTCTCTGGGGTACGGCCAGTGGCCCAGCTCTTCATAGACCGAGTAGAAAAACCGCACCGGCACATCGAACTTGTGGCCTGACAAGTCGAAGTGCGCCGTTGCGATATTCAGATAAATCCTGCCCGCATAGTCGTTGATCTTGTGCGAGACCGGGTTCTCCGTGAAGACGACCAGCACCACCAGGGCTACGAGGGCCAGCTCCAGCCTCCAGTAGCGAAACGTAAGGCGGAAGCTGCGCACCGTGGGGGCGACGGGCGCGCCCGTCTCCAACCGCACTGGGTGGCGCCGCCGAAACCACCAGACGGCCATCAGCGGAATGCCAATCAACGCGAACAGGGCCACCGGCAGTCCCGTGGATATCTCACGCCCATACTCTTCCAGAAGAAGTATGAATCCCAGCATCACGGCCACCGGCAGGGCCAGCATGAGCAGGGCATAGCCGATCCTGACAGCAGCCGACGCACGACGGACGGCAATCAGCACCCCAATGGCCGCAACAATGGCAACCGCCATGGGAATCAGGGCAATGAGCACTGATCCCATCAGGCCGGCGACGCTCATGACCTCCGCCCTCGTTTCCGTGGGGCCGACTTTCGGCTGGGCCACTGAATAAACCCGAGCGCGAACCATTCGACATCGAGGGCGCAAAAGCGCCTGAGGGTCATCATGGGTTGGCCCCTTCGACCGCCAGAGAATCCACCAGCCGCTCGCTCTTGGTCGCGATGCGGCGCCAATCGGGGAGGTATTCAAGGCCGAAGGTCTTTTCCAGCGCGATGCCGGGACGGAATGCGGTCTTCATCCGGCAACTGGGGGAAGGGACGTCCTTCGGACTCGCGCAGGTGATAAACCACGCTTCGGATTCATCGCGAGGAAACAGACGGAGTCTGCGAGCGTACAACAAAGCTTCCACATCCTCATTGTGCCGATCAACGCCATACGTCTTTGCCGTTTCCGGGGCGAGGGGCTCCCCTGATTCGGCGGCCCGCGCTCGTAAGGTTTTTACGTTGGATTTGGAAAAATCATCCTCCCAGATCGTCACACGAACCCGGTCCCCGCGGCCGTCACCCTCCAGATTCCAGAGATGTTCCTCTTCGGGATAGAAGGGTCGCAGATCCGGCAACAGGACGTAGATGCTCAGGGCGCCGACATCCACCCGGCGATTCTTGGCTCTCGGCCAGTATCCACGCGGCACGTACGCATCAATCACGAAATATCGCATCGGGATATCGAAGTGCTGGTCCGCCAGCTTGGCCCGGACTACCTCGTTTTCGAGGTTGTGCTGCCCAACGCGGTCGTACGCCCATTGCGTGAGCGGGTTGTATGTGGCGCCTATCCCGACCACGACAAACGCCATGAAGCCAAGAATGAGGATATGGCGATGCCAGGCGCCAACCGCCAGACGAAAGCTCTTCAGTTTCGGAGCATGCCGTGCGGATGCCGGCAGCGGATAGCGATACAGGAAGTACCAGGCCACCAGAATGGGGCCGATGACGTATGACAGAAGCCCGAGCTGGGCCGCGATCAGATCATGGGGTTCATCGCCCAGGAGCATCCAGCCGAAGGTCTGCAGCACGAATGGCACCGCGAGAACGGCAAGGGCGAACAGGACCCTGGCCCGAACGGGCGCCCGCGATCGCTCGGACAGGATGCCAGCCGCCGCGATCAGTGCGATCACATAGGCGATCAACCAGAACATGGAGTGCCTCTCGCGGTTCGTGATATGCCCAACTGGAACCGCAAGGGGGGATGGGAAAAACCTCCGCGGCGACAATCGAACGCCCGCCCGAATCCGACCCGCGCGAGCGTGGGAGCACGAAAGGTCATGGCGGCTGCAAGATCGAGGTGTGCCTGTACGGCGAATGCGCCAGTCCGTGGCGAGGTCATGGACATTCCCTTTCCATGATTAAGGTTGCCGACTCTGGCGCGAGGTCCGAAGGGTGTCAAGGCCGGCAGACCTGCGGTGCGCGGGGAGATGCCACGCTGACCCACAGGGCTGGTATCCTCGCAGTCCGTTGGCGTCCGCCGTTTTGGGCGGTCGCGAAAGATCTTCCGGGCCATCCCGGACCGAGGATTCTGGAGGCCACATGAGCAGTACCCACCGACCCACCGATATCCAGCTGCATCAGAAGTCGCGCATCCTGGAGCTGGCGTATTCGGACGGCTCGCATTTCGAGTTGCCCTGCGAGTTCCTGCGCGTGTATTCGCCCTCGGCCGAGGTGCGCGGGCACGGCAAGGGCCAGGAGGTGCTGCAGGTCGGCAAGGAAGACGTGAACATCACCGGGATCGAGCCGGTCGGAAATTATGCGGTGAAGCTCGTGTTCTCCGACGGGCACGACACCGGCATCTATGACTGGGACTACCTGCACGAGCTCGGCACGAACCAGGAGCGACTGTGGCAGGATTACCTGGATCGGCTGAAAGAGGCCGGACACGAGCGCAAGACGCACTGACAACGGCACTTTGATGAAAGAAGAATCCGGCAAGACCCACTTCGGCTACCAGAGCGTCCCCGAGTCCGAGAAGGCCTCGCGGGTCGGCGAGGTGTTCCATTCGGTCGCGTCGCGCTACGACGTCATGAACGACCTGATGTCCATGGGCGTCCATCGCATCTGGAAGCGCTACACCCTGGAGCGCACGGGCGTGCGCCCAGGCATGAAGATCCTGGACCTGGCCGGCGGCACCGGCGACCTGGCCGGGGCCTTTGCGCCACGCGTCGGACCGAAGGGGCAAATCGTAGTCTGCGACATCAATGCCTCGATGCTGGAGGCCGGGCGCGACCGCATGCTGGACGAGGGCCATGTGGGCAACCTCGACTTCGTGCAGGCGGACGCCGAACAGCTCCCTTATCCGGACGACTACTTCGACCGCGTGACCATCGCCTTCGGCCTGCGCAACGTGACCCGCAAGGAGCGCGCGCTGGCCGAGATGCGCCGAGTGATCAAGCCGGGCGGGCGCGTGCTGGTGCTGGAGTTCTCGCAGCCGATGGCGCCGCTGCGCCCGATCTACGATGTCTATTCGTTCAAGATGCTCCCCCTGATGGGCAAGCTGGTCGCCAACGACGCGGACAGCTACCGCTATCTGGCCGAATCCATCCGCATGCACCCGGACCAGGAGACCCTGGCCGGCATGATGCGCGACGCCGGGCTGGAACGGGTCGAATACGACAACCTGACCGGCGGCATCGTCGCCCTGCACCGCGGCACCAAGCTCTAGCGTTCTCATGGCCGAACCCTTCGCCCTGCCCAGTCCGTTCGCGGCCCTGATCGAAGCCACGCTGAACGAACACCTGGCCAGCGCCCCGGAGAAGGACCGGGCGCGGCTGGCCGGGCGTGCGATCGCGATCGTGATCGAGCCGCCGGGGCTCACGCTGTCGCTGGTCGGGGCCGCCGACCGGCTGCAGGTTACAGGCGGCGTCGAGGAGCCAGTGGACGTGCAGCTGAAGGGCTCGCCGCTGTCACTGGCCGCGGCGATGGCACGTGACGACCGCTCCGGGTTGACGATCACGGGTGATGCAACCGTGCTCTCCGACCTGCAACATGCACTGCGCGATGCCGGCATCAACTGGGAAGATCTGTTCGAACGCTTTGCCGGCGCCGGAGCGGCCGGGCCGCTGCGCCACCTGCTGGACCAGGCGCGCGACAGCCTGCGGCACCTGGGCCGGCGGTCCGCCGAGGACACGGCCGACCACCTGCGCGACGAGCTCGAGTGGCTACCGGCCGGCGGCGCGTTCGAGGCCTTCGCCGAAGACGTAGCCACGCTGCGCGACGACGTCGCCCGACTGGATGCGCGGCTGCGTCGTCTGGAGGCACCGGCCTCCGCACCTGACGACCGGCAGGCCTGATGCGCCGCGCGCTGCACCGGGGCCTGCGGCTGTGGACCATTGCGCGGGTCCTGGTGCGCTATCGCCTGGACGTCATCCTGTTCACGCTGAAGCCGCTGCGCCCGCTCAGCTTCCTGCTCTATCTCGTGCCCTGGAACTGGTTCCGCCGCACTGAAGGCACGCGCGGCGAGCGCATCCGCAAGGCGCTGGAGGATCTAGGACCGATCTTCATCAAGTTCGGACAGATGCTCTCCACCCGGCGCGACCTGCTGCCGGACGACATCGCGATCGAGCTTGCGCGCCTGCAGGACCGGGTGCCGCCGTTCCCCAGTGACCAGGCGCGCGCCGTGATCGAGGCCGAGCTGGAACGCCCGATCGAGATCGCCTTCGCCGCCTTCGAGGACACACCAATCGCCTCGGCCTCCATCGCCCAAGTGCACGCGGCCACGCTGCAGGACGGGCGCGAGGTGGTCGTGAAGGTGGTGCGCCCCGGCATCCTCAAGACCATCCGTGCGGATCTCGAGGTCATGCACCTGATCGCGGACCTGGCGGACCGCTACTGGTCCGAGGCCAAGCGCCTGCGCCCGCGCGAGGTGGTGGACGAATACGAAAAGACCGTCACCGACGAGCTGGACCTGATCCGCGAGGGCGCCAACGCCGCCGCGATCCACCGCAACTTCGAGGACAGCCACCTCCTCTACATCCCGGAGATCATCTGGGATTACACCCGCCGCAGCGTACTGGTGATGGAGCGCATCGGCGGCCTCCCGGTGGCCGATGTCGCCGCCCTGCGCGAACGCAACGTGGACCTCAAGCTGCTGGCCGAGCGCGGCGTGGAGATCTTCTTCACCCAGGTGTTCCAGCACAACTTCTTCCACGCCGACATGCACCCGGGCAACATCTTCGTCGATGCCACCCACCCGGACGACCCGACCTACCTGGCCGTGGACTTCGGCATCGTCGGCTCGCTGCTGGACTCCGACCAGCGCTATCTGGCCGAGAACTTCCACGCCTTCTTCAACCGCGACTACCGCCGCGTCGCCGAGCTGCACGTGGAATCCGGCTGGGTCCCGAAGGACACCCGCGTCGACGAGTTCGAGGCGGCGATCCGCACCGTGTGCGAACCCATCTTCCAGCGCCCGCTGGACGAGATCTCCTTCGGCCAGGTCCTGCTGCGCCTGTTCCAGACCGCGCGGCGATTCAACATGGAGGTCCAGCCGCAGCTGGTGCTGTTGCAGAAGACCCTGCTGAACATCGAGGGCCTGGGCCGCCAGCTCTACCCCCAGCTGGACCTGTGGACCACGGCCAAGCCGTTCATCGAGAAATGGATGCACGAACGCATGGGCGTGCGCGCATTCATCCGCAACGCGCAGCAACACCTGCCGCGCCTGCTGGCGCACCTGCCGGAACTGCCGATACACCTGGAGAAGGCCCTGACCGTGGAGGAACAGCGGGCCGAGCGCGACGCCGCGCTACGCCGCCAGATCCTCGAGCTGGAAAACGGGCTGAGGCGCCAGTCCCGCCGCCGCAACGAAGGCTGGGCGGGTGTGGCCCTGCTGGCCCTCGCGGGGCTGGCCACGCAGCTGGAGGTCACCGCCTGGCAGGGGCTTGCCTGGCCGGTCTGGCCGCTCGCCCTGTTCGGCGCCGGCGTGCTGCTGTTCAGCTTGCGCCCCGGCCCCCGGCGCCGTCCCGTCACGGACGACTGAGCCAGCCATCACGTGGGATGCGGCTTGAGTCGTAGCCTGACGCCACCACTCCACCTCACAGGGTCAAACGTCGAGCAGCAACCGCGCCGGGTCCTCGATGGCGTCCTTGATGGCGACCAGGAACTGCACCGCCTCGGCACCGTCGACCAGGCGGTGGTCGTAGGACAGGGCGACGTACATCATCGGCCGGACGACGACCTCGCCGTCCACCGCGACCGGGCGTTCCTTGATCGCGTGCATGCCGAGGATCGCGCTCTGCGGCGGATTCAGAATCGGCGTGGAGAACAACGAACCGAACACGCCCCCGTTGGTGATGGTGAAGGTGCCACCGCGCAGCTCGTCGATATCCAGCTTGCCGTCGCGGGCACGCTCGGCGTAGTCGCGGATACGCCGCTCGATCTCGGCAATGGAGGCGTTGCCGGTATCGCGCAGGACCGGCACCACCAGTCCGCGCGAGGAGGAGACTGCGATGCCGATGTCGCTGTAGTGGTGATAGACGATCTCTTCGCCATCCAGTGCGGCATTGACGACCGGGAAGCGCTCGAGTGCGCGGCTGGCCGCGGCCACGAACAGACCCATGAAGCCGAGCTTGATGGAATGGCGCTTCTCGAAGGGCTCCTTGTAGCGGCTACGCAGGGCCATCGCCGCGGACATGTCGACCTCGTTGAAGGTGGTCAGCATCGCGGTGGTCTGCTTCGCTTCCAGCAGCCGTTCCGCGATGCGCGCCCGCAGGCGGGTCATCGGCACACGCTCGATGCGCTCGGCTCGGTCTCCGGGGTCGGCCGGATGCGCCTGGGGTCGCGCCGCCCCGACGGAACCCGATGGCGTCGAAGAAGCCGCGGGCGCGCTGCGATCGCTGCGCGCCCGCTCCACGTCGGCACGCTGGATGCGCCCGTCGTCGCCGGTGCCCTCGACATCCTCCGGACGCAGGCCGGCTTCCTGCAGAAGGCGCCGCACGGCCGGCGTGGGCGGCGGCGGGCTTCCGGCCGATCCGTTCCCGGCCCCGGACGGCGCGGGCTCGGGTGAGGAGGCAGCGGCCGGCTCCTCTTCCCGATCCCCCGTTGCAACAGACGCCGGCTTGCCGCCCTCCGTGGCTGTCGATGCCCTGGAAGGCGCTGCCTCATCCTCGGTCTCTTCGTCCGGGTCCTCCGGGGCGGCTTCGGCGGGCCCCAGATAACCCAGGATCGCGTCGGCCTTGACCACATCGCCCTCGTTGGCGGAGAGCTCGACCAGGGTGCCCGCACTGGGGGCCGACACCTCGAGGACCACCTTGTCGGTCTCCAGCTCGGCGATCAGCTCGTCGCGCTTGACGGCGTCACCAGCCTTTTTGTGCAGGGCGATCACGGTCGCATCGGCGACCGACTCGGGGAGTTCCGGGACCTGGATCGGGGTGCGATCGGATGCCATCTCGCTTCCTTGTTCTGTGCGTCTTTATCGAATGTTCAGGGCGTGGGGTGCGGCGTGTCACGCGAGCTGATCGGCCCGAACGCGCGCTCGAGCAGATCTTTCAGCTGCGCTTTGTGCACCTCGGGGTAACCGACGGCGGGCGCGGCGGCCGGGGGTCTCGCGACGGCGTGCAGGGTCTGGCCACGCACCGCCAGCAGCGGGTTGATACGCGGGGCGACAAACTCCAGGTAACCCTGGTTCTCCGGTTCATCCTGGACCCAGACGAATTCATCCGCCTCCGGATAACGCCCCAGCAATTCGGTCAGGCGCGCCTCGGGGAAGGGGTAACACTGCTCCAGGCGCAGGATCGCCGTATCCGCGTGCTCGCCCTCGGCCTGGCGCGCGGCCAGATCGTAGAAGATGCGCCCACTGGTCATCAGCACGCGCTTCACCTTGCCGGGATCCTCGATACGGGCGTCGTCGATGACCGTCTGGTACTGGCCCGTCGCCAGCGCATCGAGGTCGGAGACCGCGTCCTTGTGGCGCAAAAGGCTCTTCGGGGTCATCACGATCAGTGGCTTGCGATAGGGCCGCAGCATCTGCCGGCGCAGCAGGTGAAACATCTGCGCCGGCGTAGTGGGCACGCAGACCTGCATGTTCTCCTGCGCCGCCAGTTGCAGGAAGCGCTCCGGGCGGGCCGAGGAGTGCTCCGGCCCCTGCCCCTCGTAGCCGTGGGGCAGCAACAGGGTCAGGCCGGACAGGCGCCCCCACTTCTGCTCGCCGGAGGAGATGAACTGGTCGATCACCACCTGGGCGCCGTTCACGAAGTCGCCGAACTGCGCCTCCCAGACCACCAGAGCCTCGGGCGCGGCGGTGGCATAGCCGTATTCGAAGGCGAGCACGCCCTCCTCGGACAACAGCGAATCGATCACCAGGAAACGCGGGTGGTCCGGATCCAGGCGCCGCAACGGGACGATGGCCTTGCCGGTCTCCTGGTCGTGCAGGACCGCATGGCGGTGGAAGAAGGTGCCTCGGCTGGAGTCCTGCCCGGACAGGCGAATGCGGTAGCCGTCCTGGATCAGCGCGCCGTAGGCCAGGGTCTCGGCCGCACCCCAGTCCAGCGGCTGCTCGCCGCGCGCCATGGCCACGCGGGCATCCAGGATCTTCTGCACGCGGTCGTTCAGTCGGAAACCCTCCGGCGGGGTGGAAAGCTGCTCGAGGGTGCGCGCCAGACGGTCGGCGGGGGCGCCGGTGTCCACGTCCTGGTCCCAGGTCTGGTTCAGATAGGGGCCCCAGTTGGTCGAGGATCCGGCATGGCTGTTGCGCTCGCGCAGCAACGACAGCGCCACCGGCTGGCCGGCATCCAGTCGGCCGCGATAGTCCTCCAGCGCTTGTTCCTGTGCGTCCTCGGTCGTCAGGCCCTCGCGGATCAGGCGTCTGGCGTAACGCTCGCGGGTGGTCGGCAGGTCGCGGATACGACGATACATATGCGGCTGCGTCGCGGCCGGCTCGTCGGCCTCGTTGTGGCCCTGGCGGCGGTAGCAGACGAGATCGATGACCACGTCCTTGCCGAAGCGCATGCGGTAGTCCAGCGCGATCTGGGTGATGAACACCACGGCCTCGGGATCATCGCCATTCACATGCAGGATGGGCGCGTTCACCATCTTGGCGACATCCGTTGCGTAATGCGTCGAACGAGCGTCCTTCAGGGTCGAAGTCGTGAAACCGATCTGGTTGTTCACCACCACATGCACGGTGCCCTTGGTGGAGAAGCCCCGGGTCTGGGACATGTTCAGGGTCTCCATGACCACGCCCTGCCCGGCAAAGGCGGCATCGCCATGGATCACCACCGGCATCACCCGGTTGCCCTTGCGGTCGCCGATGCGCACCTGGCGCGCGCGCACTGAACCCTCCACCACCGGGGTGACGATCTCCAGGTGCGAGGGATTGAAGGCCAGCGCCAGATGCACCCGACCGCCCGGGGTATCCAGGTCCGAGGAGAAACCCATGTGGTATTTCACGTCGCCGGTGCCACGGTCGTCGCGCGGACGCCCCTCGAACTCGTTGGCCAGCTCCTCCGGGGACTTGCCGAACAGGTTGACCAGCACGTTGAGGCGTCCGCGGTGTGCCATGCCGACCACGAACTCCTGCAGCCCGCGCGCGCCGCCCCGCTGGATCAGGGCATTCAGCAGCGGGATCAGGCTTTCCGCGCCTTCCAGCGAGAAGCGCTTCTGCCCGACATAGCGCCGATGCAGATAGCGCTCCAGACCCTCGGCCGCGGTCAGACGTTCGAGAATCGCCAGGCGGGTGTCGTCATCGAAACCGAAGCGGCCATGTGCCGACTCCAGGCGCTCCTGCAGCCAGCGCTTCTCGTCGGTGGCCATCAGATGCATGTATTCCACACCGATGCCGGCGCAGTAGGTCTCCTTCAGCACCCGCTCGATCGTATCCAGCGAGACCCGGCCGTCGATGAACAGCGAGCCCGGATCAAAGGTGACATCGGGGCCGACCTGATCCAGGCCGTGATGCTCGCGGCTCAGCTCGCGCGGCGGCTCCGGCGGTTCGCGCTCCAGGGGGTCCAGGCGGGCACCGAAGTGACCGAGATAGCGGTAGGCATTGATGAACTGCAGCACGCGGATCTGCAGCTGTTCATGGGCCAGGTCCGGACGATCGGTGGAGCGCCGTCGGCGCTCCGGGCGCGGCGCACCTTCCAGCGAGCGGAAGTAATCGGCCCAGGCCGGCGGGACAGAATCGGGATCGGCCTGGTAGCGCTCCAGCAGATCTTCGGCGAAAGCGAGGTTATCCGGGTGCAGTTCCTGCCCGGATACGGGGCTGTCCAGCCGGTGCCGGGATGGCATCTCGTTCATTCGCGGTCTCTTCTCATTCCTGATGCGTCGGCCTTTGGGACCTGATCGGCGCGCGAGGTTCCCGCACGGAGTCGATGAATCAGCGTCTTCTTCAAGGCTGCCTCCGAGGGTAGCGCGTTTGCGCGGGCGAAGGCACACGGCCCGCATGCAGAACGTGCGATTCCGGCCGGGTTTCCCTACCATTCGCGCATGGATGTCTCCCCCCTGCTCGATTCCCTCAACCCGGCCCAGCGCGAGGCCGTGGCCGCCCCGCCGCATCCGGTGCTTGTACTGGCCGGCGCCGGCTCCGGCAAGACCCGCGTGCTGGTGCACCGCATCGCCTGGCTGATCGAGGTCGAAGGCGTGGCGCCGCACAGCCTGCTGGCGGTTACCTTCACCAACAAGGCGGCGGCCGAGATGCGTGGGCGCATCGAATCGCTGCTGGGCCACCCGGCCACCGGGCTGTGGGTCGGGACCTTTCACGGTCTGGCCCACCGCCTGCTGCGCCAGCACTGGCAGGAGGCCAAGCTGCCGCAGGCCTTCCAGATCCTCGATTCCGATGATCAGCTGCGCATGGTCAAGCGCGTGCTGCGCGGGCTGGAGCTGGACGAGTCGCGGTGGCCGCCGAAGCAGGCGCAGTGGTACATCAATGCGCGCAAGGACGAGGGCTCGCGCCCGGAACACCTGCCGGATACCGGGGACCCTGTCGCTCGCCAGTGGGTGCGTGTCTACACCACCTACCAGCAGGCCTGCGAACGCGCCGGCGTGGTGGACTTCGCCGAGCTGATGCTGCGCTCGCTGGAACTGCTGCGCGACAACAAGGCCCTCCTGGAGCACTACCGCACACGCTTTCGCCATGTGCTGGTTGACGAGTTCCAGGACACCAACGACATCCAGTACGGCTGGCTGCGCCTGCTGGCCGGGGGCAGTCCGGTGTTTGCCGTGGGCGACGACGACCAGTCGATCTACGGCTGGCGCGGCGCGAAGATCGAGAACATCCAGCACTTCCAGAAGGACTACCCGGGCACCCAGGTCGTGCGTCTGGAGCAGAACTACCGCTCCAGCGCCAACATCCTGAACGCGGCCAACGCCCTGATCCGGCACAACTCCGGCCGCCTGGGCAAGGAACTGTGGACCGAAGGCCACGAAGGCGCACCGGTACGCCTGTACACCGCGCTGAACGAGCAGGAAGAGGCGCGCTTCATCGCCGAGACCATCGCCCGCCACGTGGATCAGGGCGGGCTGCACCGCGAGTGCGCCGTACTGTATCGCTCCAACGCCCAGTCACGCGTGCTGGAAGAGACCTTCATCGGCCGGCGCATGCCCTACCGGGTCTACGGTGGCCTGCGCTTCTTCGAGCGCCAGGAGATCCGCGATGCCCTGGCTTACCTGCGCCTGGCCGGCAACGGCGATGACGACGCCGCCTTCCTGCGGGTGGTCAACCAGCCGCCGCGCGGGATCGGCGAGAAGACCCTGGAGGGCCTGCGCCAGGCCGCGCAGGCAGCGGATACCAGCCTGCTCCAGGCGGCCACCCACGCGGTGGACGCCGACGCCCTGCCCGGACGCGCTCGCACCGCGGTCGCCGGTTTCGTACAGCTGATCCGCACCCTGCAGCAGGAGCTCCCGCGCCAGCCGCTGGCCGATCAGGTGGAACAGGCGATCGAGCGCGCGCAACTGCGCGAGCACTACAAGAAGGAAAAGGGCGAGCGTGGCGAGGCGCGCCTGGAAAACCTGGACGAGCTGGTGGGGGCCGCGCGCGCCTTCGACATGGGGAGCACCGCCGAGAGCGAGGAAGGCGAGGGTAATCGCCTGACCGAGTTCCTCGCCCACGCCGCGCTGGAGGCCGGCGAGGGCGCGGCCGACCCGCACGAGGACGCAGTGCAGATGATGACCCTGCACTCGGCCAAGGGCCTGGAGTTCCCGCTGGTGTTCCTGACCGGCATGGAAGAGGGGCTGTTCCCCAACGCCCGCTCGCTGGAAGAGCCGGGGCGGCTGGAAGAGGAGCGCCGCCTGGCCTATGTCGGCATGACCCGCGCCGAACAGGAACTGTACCTGATCCATGCCGAGACGCGGCGGCTGTATGGGCGCGAGTCCTACAACGTCGCCTCGCGCTTCATCAACGAGATCCCCGAGGGCGCGCTGGAAGTGCTGCGCCCGCAGGCCTCGCCCTATGGCGCGGGCCGCTTTGCCGCGGCCCGGAACAAGACGGCGGGCTTCGGGGCCATGGATACGCAGGCCGCCGAGGCCTCCGCGGCGGGCCTGGCGATCGGCGCACGGGTGCACCACGCGAAGTTCGGCGAGGGGCTGATCACCCAGTTCGAGGGTTCCGGCAACTCGGCCCGGGTCCAGGTGAACTTCGCCCACGCCGGCTCCAAGTGGCTGGTGCTGAGCTTCGCCAAGCTCGAAGTCCTGTAATCCACGGCTGAACGGCACGCCCGACGCGGCCTTCCTGCACCACGAAGGGCACGGAGAAAAAGGACTCGAGGGGGTATTGCGCAAGGCCGGCGCACCCCGCCCGCGATGCCCCAGTATCGCACCCACCCCTGGCCGTCTCCGGACCTTCGTGGAGACACGAAAAAGCCCCGCCGAGGCGGGGCTTCGGGTCAAGCATGCGGAAGGCCCTTACTCGATCTTGATGTAGGCGAAGCCTTCCTCGTTCTGCAGCTCGGCCACGCGCACCACACCCGAGGGCACGAAGTTGACGTGATCGTAGATCAGGTCCTCGTCCAGACCGATCTGCGAGCGGGTGATCTCGCACAGCTCGAGCTTCACGCCGTGGGTGCTGGCGAGGCTCATCAGGCGCCCACGCAGGGTGTCGCGCTCTTCCTTGAGTTCCTCGTCGGCCTCGAACGGGGTATCGGCCAGGTCGTCATCGGTCAGGAAGCGGATGCCGTGCGCCACGAACACGATGCGCACGTCGGCATCGATAAACTCGTTCTGATAATGCGTCATCATGTTGTTGATGCTGGTCAGCATCGCGGAGAAGCGGCGCGGGTCGGCGAAGTCGGCGTGATAGACGACCTTGGCCTCCGGCTCGAAGGCCTTGGCCTGCGGCATGAAGGCAATGCTCGCCACCAGGAGCGCCGCGAACAGCAGGGCCATGGCCGATGCTGTCGCCGGTGCGGCCCGAAGGGTCTGGTTGAATCGATTCATCCTGTTCTCCTTTGAATGGCTTTCTTTCTTCTACAGTAGACGCATGGACGGCCCCAGGCCATCCCCATCACGCGCACGGCCCGGTTGACGCTGAAGTGCCCCGGGGGTATGCTCTGCCGCCTTTCCAGAACCTAGCGATTTAACGCGAGGGAAGTACTTTGGCAAATATTGCTTCTGCCCGTAAGCGGGCCCGTCAGGCGGTCAAGAACCGCGCCCACAACATGGGGCTGCGCTCCCGTTTCCGTACGGCCATGAAGGCCGTGCTGAAGCCGCTGCACAAGGGCGATGCCCAGGCAGCCGCCGAGGCCTACAAAGAGGCCGTTCCGGTGATCGACAAGACCGTGAGCAAGGGCCTGATTCACCGCAACAAGGCGGCTCGCCACAAGAGCCGTCTGAACGCCCGCATCCGCGATCTGGCCCAGGGCTAAGACCCCGGGTTCCGGGCCGGCACTGCCGGCCCAGCGGTTGCAGTGAATCGAAAAAAGCCGCTCCCCGATCTCGGGGTGCGGCTTTTTGTGTGGGCGCAATTCGTGAAGGCCTAGGATACTCTGATCCATTCGCGCGCCTCCCGGCACGCGCGTCCATCAGCGCGTCTTCAGGGCTGGAACACCCGCGCCTCGCCCTCGCCGCGCGGATCGGAAGCCGCCTCCAGGCGACCCGCCCCGCGCTCCCACAGGATGGCGTGCATGTCACCGAACGGACGCACCTGCGGCACCAGCTGATGCCCTCGCGAGACCAGCTGGCCACGCAGTTCGGCATCGAACGCCCCGGTTTCGTGTTCCACCCGATCGGGCAAATACTGGTGGTGATAGCGAGGCGCCGCGACGACCTCCTCGATGGATTGCCCCTCGAGCACGCCGAACACGCCGTGCAGGACCATGGTAATGATGCGGCTGCCACCCGGCGTGCCCAGGATCGCGACGCGATCCTCGGTCTCGACGAAGGTCGGGCTCATGCTCGACAACGGGCGGCGCTGCGGCGCGATGGCATTGGCCTCGAAACCGACCAGGCCATAGGCGTTGGGCTCGCCCGGCTTGGCCGAGAAGTCGTCCATCTCATTATTCAGTAGTACGCCCGTCCCGGGCACCACGTAGCCGGACCCAAACGGGTAGTTCAGCGTCAGCGTGGCCGCGACCCGGTTGCCCTCGGCGTCGATCACGGAAAAGTGCGTCGTCTCGCGACTCTCGGCCGCGGCCGAGCCCGGAACCTCGGGCTGCGGCTCCACTGACAGCGGCAGGTAGCGGCTGGGCGTGGCCGTGTCGGGATGGATGGTGGCGCGCAGACCGGCTGCGTAGTCGCGTGACAGCAGCCGCTCCAGCGGCATATCCACATGGTCCGGGTCGCCCAGGTACTCGGCGCGATCACGATAGGCGCGGCGCATCGCCTCGATGGTCAGGTGGACGCGCATATCCGGCGCCAGTGCCTCGAGGTCGTAGAACGCCAGGATGTTCAGGATCTGGCCGAGCGCGACCCCGCCGGAAGATGGTGGCGAGGCGGTGGTGATCGTGGCGCCAAGATAGTCCAGACGCACGGGGTCACGCTCGACGACCGCGTATCCCGCCAGGTCGTCCAGAGTCCAGATACCGCCGGCCTCGCGCACGCCGGCGACCAGGCGCTCGGCCAGATCACCGGTATAGAAACCATCACGGCCTTCGTCCGCCAGGCGCCGGAGGGTCACGGCCAAGTCCGGCTGGCGCAGAATCGCGCCTTCGTCCGGCAGGCGACCCGCCTCAAGGTAAATGTCTCGTGCGTCAGCCCCGTGGCGCAGGGCCTGATGACGAAAGCCCGCCATCTGCAGGTAGCGGCCGCTGACCGGAACACCGTCCTCGGCCAGACGGATCGCCGGGGCCAGGCTGTCGGCCAGCGAAAGGCGTCCGTATTCCCGCGCCAGGTGATCCATGCCGGCGGGCATGCCGGGGATGCCGGCGCCAAGCACGCCATCCAGCGACAAGCCGTCGATCACCTCGCCGTCGGCATCCAGATACATGTCGCGGTCGGCCGCGGCCGGGGCGGTCTCGCGGGCATCGAGCATCACGCTGCGGTCAGAGGATGCCTCGTACAGCAGGAAGAACCCGCCGCCCCCGAGCCCGGAGCCGTAGGGCTCGGCTACACCCAGGGCAGCGGTAATCGCGACGGCGGCATCGAAGGCATTGCCGCCGTCGCGCAGTACGGCCTCGCCCGCCTCGGTGGCGGCCGGATGCGCACTCGCCACTGCGTGCTGCCCCGGGCCGGCCAGCGCCAGCGGCGCCGCCAGCGACAGGGTGACGAAGACCGCGCAGTGCAGGAGCGGGCGGCGCCAATCCATGTCGCGGCCTACTTCGCGGCCATCAGGGCGTCGTACTTGGCCGTCAGCTGCTCGCGGGTCTCCTTGTGATCGGGATCCAGCGGGATGCAGTCCACCGGGCAGACCTGCTGGCACTGCGGCTCGTCGAAATGGCCGACACATTCGGTGCACAGCGTGGGGTCGATCTCGTAGATCTCGTCCCCCGGGTAGATGGCCTCATTCGGGCACTCGGGCTCGCAGACATCGCAGTTGATGCATTCGTCGGTGATCATCAGGGCCATGGGCCGTTCCTCGTATCCAGTGGCGGGGCCCGGCTAGCGTGCTGCGCCGTTTTGTTCGGCCAGCATGCGCGCCACACCGGGGCTAACGAATTTTGAGACGTCGCCGCCCAGTCGGGCGATTTCCCGCACCAGACTGGAGGAGACGAAGCTGTACTCCTCCGCTGGCGTCAGAAACAGCGTTTCGACCTCCGGCGCAAGCTGTCGGTTCATCGCTGCGAGCTGGAATTCATGTTCAAAGTCGGACACCGCGCGCAATCCGCGCAGGATCACGTTGGCCTGCTGCGCATGGACAAAGTGCGCGAGCAGGACATCGAAGCCCTGCACCTCCACGCCCGGGATGTCACCCACCGCCTGCTCGGCCAGGGCCACGCGGGTCCCCAGCGGGAAGGCCGGACCCTTGTTGGGACTGGCGGCCACCGCGACCACCACGCGATCGAACAACCGTGCCGCACGCCGCACGATGTCCGTGTGACCGTGGGTGATCGGGTCGAAGGTGCCGGGATAGATGGCGGTAACGGACATGGGCGAAAGGCCGGCCGGGAAAGCCCCCATTAGACCGCAAGCACCACGAACAGACAAAATGCCTTTCGCGCACACCGCGCCCGCCCCAACCAAGGACTGCCCGATGAGTGATGACTACCGCCCCCCGCTCGCCGACTACTGGGACCAGCTCGAGTCCCGCTACGGCGGCGGCTTCAACTTCCAGCAGATCTCGCGCGACGAACTGGCGCAATTGGTGGAGCACCTGCGTCAAGCGGTAAAGAATGACCCGCAGGTCACGGACGTGGAGAAGCAGAACCTGGGCCTGGTGCTCAAGCACGCCGAACAGGCCCTGGAAAAACGCTCGGCCTGACGCAACAGGGACTGTCCCTGCGAGCGTTGCGCGGTCATCCACACCCTGCCGATCGCCGCGGGCTTCGCGCCTCGCGATGACGGAACCCGTGCGGTCTTACCGCGCGCGTGCCTCGGTCGCCACGCCACAGGGCGGCAGGGCCCGACACTCGGCGCCGCCGTCCGGAGCCTCCGCCGCAGCGCCCAGGGTGCGCGCATACGCTCCCGGTCCCGCCAGATCGGCCGCACAGCTCGCGGCCTCGCGTGCCTGCTCGCCGCATTCGCGGGCGATCAACACGTGCGCGAGGTTGTTCCAGCCCTCGTGGCGGGCCGGGTCGCGCTCGACCAGCGCCCGCAGGGCATTCTCCGCCGCCGGCAGATCGCCCTGGGCAAAGGCCACGTTGGCGCGGCCCACATAGGGGATCGGTTCATTAGGCCAGCGATCCATGGCGGTTTCGTAGCCCATGGCCGCCGCCGCAAAACGCCCAGTCTGTTCCAGTTCGTTGACCGCACGCAGCCAGCGCAGCGGCTGGGCGGTGGCCGGCAGGGTATCGGGGGGCATCACAAGGAAGGCCCAGCGCTCACCCCGCGCCCAGGTGCGCTCGAAGCGGGCAAAGGAATTCACATGACGCTGGATCGGGCCGCTGCGCAGGAAGATCTCCCGATCGTCCAGGTCGTATCCGATAACCACCGCAAAGTGCCATTCCGGGATCAGGGCCACCCCAAGGTTCTGGAACACCACCACCGGGTTGCCCGCCGCCACCTCGCGGAGGATCGCCTCCAGTTGGGGCTCGATACGGTAGGCCACCTGGTCGCGCGCACGCACCGCCGCGCGCATCTCGGTCTGCAGGCTGCCCTCACGGGCGGGGATGTAAACCTCTTCGATCAGATCATCCAGCGCGGCGTCGATACCCCGGGCATTCAACGCCGTGGCCAGCGCGGCGGGGCCGCACTGGTATTGCTCCTGGGGAAAGAACGGCGTGTCAGCCAGTTCGACGCGCGCCGGCAGGTCCGTCGGACGCTCGCTCGCCAGACCCGCGCTCTGCGGCGCGGTGGCACAACCAGTCAGCCAGATAAGCGCGGCGAGCGCGAGAAACCCCGTGACTCGCCGCGTCGAGATGAACCCCATGCAGGGCGTGGCTTAGCGGGACGGCCCGACAAACGAGAAGATGTCGGTCACACCCACCGCATCCAGGATCACGAACACCACGAACACGATGGCGACCACACCCAGGACGCTGGCCGCGCCAGCCGGGTCGGTCTCCATGTGCGCCTCCAGCTGCGCCAGTTCGTCGTCGGTCAGGCGGGCCACACGCTGCTCGGCACGTTCGGGATCAACCCCCATCTCGATCAGCTGTGCGCGAACCTCGGCGTCATTGAGCTGTTCCAGCAACTGGGCGCGGGTGTCGTCCGCGCTGGCCTGCTGGATCATGCTGCCGGTATCCAGCATGCCGACATCGGCGAATGCCGGGGTGGCGGGCAGCAGGGTCAGGGCCAGCGCGACCAGCAGTGCCGCGGGTGCGGACAGAACTCGACGGAACGAATGAACGCTCATGGGCAGACTCCTTGAAATCGGTGAACGGTTGTTAGAAGTGTAGCCCGCCAGAGCCGCGAATTGACCGGCCGCAAACGAAAATCGCGGCCGGTTTCACACGTCTGTCAGCTTTCGTCGGGGGCGTCGACTACCTTGATCTCGTACTCCAGGACCTCGACACCACGCGCCCAGGCCCCGCCGCACACGGAGTTGTCGCGCGTGCGCTCCTGGGTCTCGCCCGGACCCAGCGTGCGCCACAGGCGGGTCGTCGTGCGCACGTCGTCTTCCAGCTCTCCGGGGCAGTTGTAGGCGGTCTTGGTGACCCGGACTTCCAGCCAGTCATCCGTGTTGTTGGTCGCGCGCCACTGTCCGCGCACATTGGCGCAGCCGTATTCGTGCATGCGGTATTCGAAGGCGACCTCGTCCGGCGAACCGTCCGCCGGGGCAAAGTAGGCGCCCTGGGCCGCGACCTGGCCGGGCGCGACAAACGCGGCGGCCAGCACACTGGCAGCGGTCAGGGCGAGGGTGCGATTGAGAATGCGCGAGTACATGATTTCCTCCATCCGGGATCCGGTTGTGGGCCCGTCTTGCGCGGGCTTGGCAGAGAATAGACGCTGGCCAGACGGCGTTTGTGCCGATTCCGGTTGTCTGGCGGGGTTTTTCCCGCCAGCCCCGGTCGTTGGCTCCCATCCTCGCAAACCGAGCTGAAACGCATATGAACGAGATCGTGCCCGAATCGACCCTGACCTGCCCGGAATGCGGGCACCAGAAGACGGAAACGATGCCCACCGACGCCTGCCAGTGGTTCTACGAATGCACCGGCTGCGGGGCCCTGCTCCGGCCACTTCCAGGGGACTGCTGCGTGTTCTGCTCCTACGGCACGGTGCCCTGTCCGCCCATCCAGCAGGAGGGCCCGGGCGGCTGCTGCGCCTCGTCATGAGGCCGGCGCGCGTGACCGCCGCCCTGGGACGCCTGCGCGGCGACTTCCCGCTGGAACAGCGCCTGCGGGATGCCCCCGAAGCCGTGCGCGCCGCCTATCTCGAAGTCCTGGAACACTGGCGCCAGCGCGGACGGCCACCAGAGGCCCGGGAGCTGGATATCCGCGCGCTGGAGCGACTGGCCGCGCTGGATGCCGTGGCCCATCAGGCCCAGGGTCTGGGCTGCTACCCGTACAGCGCCGCACCGGGGCGGATCACGGTCAGCGTCGCCGGGCGCGGTCCAGTCGCCGCGATGTGCGCCATCGACGCGCTGGCCATCCCGATGCTGAGCGGCGCGCATAGCCAGCTCGAGGCGGCTTGCAGCCACTGCGGTGCGGCGCTCAGCCTGGAATCCGGGCCCACCGCGGTTGCGGATACGGCCTCCGTGTGGGTGCATTACCGGCCGCGCCGCACGGACAACACCCCGTGCTGCACCAGCCTTTGTGAGGGCATCACCTTCGTCTGTGCGCGTTGTGCACCGGCCGAACACGCGGACTATCTGCGCGTCGACGAGGCGGACAGGGTCGCCCGGCAGTTCTTCGCCTTCCAGCGGGCCTGGCTGGACGCCGACGCCCACTCGCCCGGAAATGACTAGTCGGTCTTGACCTCGAACGGAGGGCAACGCTTGGGCAGCAATTCGCCCCGGATGCGCGGGTAGCAGGGCAGGCCCTGGTCGAACGGCGGGGCGTCCTCGCCCTGGATCAGCGGGCGCAGGTAATCGCGCGCGGCCTGGGTGATGCCGTAGCCGTCCGGGGTGATGTACTCGCGCGGCATGCCCTGCTCGACGTCGGCCACGGTCTCCAGCGGGGTAAAACCGATACTCCAGCGGTAGGGATCGTTGGAATCGCGGCGGATGATCGGCATGAAGGCATCCTCGCCGGCCACCACGCCCTCCACCGCCGCACGGCCACAGGCATAGGCCTGCTCCACGTCCACCTTCGACGCGATATGCCGCGCGGAGCGTTGGATATAGTCGACCACCGCCCAGTGCAGCTTGTGTCCGGTCTGTTCGCGGATCAGCTCGGCCAGGCGCGGGGCGGCGCCGCCCAGCTGGGTGTAGGCATACACATCATGGCTTTGTGCCACCGAGAACAGGGTTCCATCCGGATTCTTCAGACCCTCGGAGACCACCACCACACAGTAGCCGTGACGCTCGATGGTCCGGTTCAGGTGCTCGAGAAAGTCGTCCTGGTCAAACAGGGTCTCGGCGAACAGGATCAGCATCGGCGGCTGGCCATCGAACTCCTGTGCCAGCGCGGCGGCGGCCGCCAGCCAGCCCGCATGCCGACCCATTACCTCGAGCACGAACACCTTGGTGGAACTGGTGTGCATGGACTCGACATCCAGGCTGGCCTCGCGCACGACCGTGGCGATGAACTTGGCGGCGGAGCCGAACCCGGGGCTGGAGTCGGTCACGGCGAGATCGTTGTCGATCGTCTTGGGCACGCCGATCGCCTTGATCGGGAAACCCATGCGATCCCCCATCCTGGCGATCTTCAGCGCGGTATCCATGGAACCGCCGCCGCCGTTGTAGAAGAAGGTGCCGATGTCATGGGCGCGGAAGACCTCGACCAGGCGTTCGTACTGCTCCGGATCCTTGTCAGGATCGCCCAGGTCGAAACGGCAGGAGCCGAACGCCCCGCCGGGGGTATGACGCAGGGCCGCGAGGGTCAGCGGGTCCTCCTGATCCAGGTCGATGATCTCCTCGCGCAGGACACCGAGGATGCCGTCGCGCGCCGCATAGATCTTGCCGAAATGGGCCGGATGGGCGCGCACCGCCTCGATCACCCCCCAGGCGCTGGCGTTGATGACGGCGGTAACCCCGCCGGACTGGGCGTACAGCGCGTTTTGCGGCATGCGAATCTCCCTTGTGGATACAGCCCCGGATGCCATGCACGACAAGTGCCAGCCCGCTCAAGCCATGAACTACCCGTCGGATCGGCCCATCCGGGTGCTTTTGCTACACTATGCCGGTTAAGACACTCGGCGCACCGGGGCCGTTCGCCCCGTCATGGTGCTCACGCACCTCGATTGCGCGGTGTCACCCGATTCACAACAGCATCAGGATTGCATCATGCATATCGGCACGACTTTGACCAACTACATTATCGAGACTCAGCGCGGTATCCAGGGCGCGACCGGCGAATTCACCGGCCTGCTGAACGATATCTCGGTGGCCTGCAAGAAGATCTCCGACCTCGTCGACAAGGGTGACCTGGTCGGCGTTCTCGGCTCCGCCGGCTCCGAGAACGTGCAGGGCGAGACGCAGAAGAAGCTCGACATCATCACCAACGAGGTGTTCATCGAGGCCCTGGGCCACAACGGCCACGCCGCCGGCCTCGCCTCCGAGGAGATGGACGAGATCTGCGAGATGCCGGCCGGCGCCCCGCGTGGTCATTACCTGGTCCTGTTCGACCCGCTGGACGGCTCCTCCAATATCGACGTGAACGTCTCCGTCGGCACGATCTTCTCCATCCTGAAGGCGCCGGAAGGCGTCTCCGATCCGAAGACCGAGGACTTCCTGCAGCCGGGCACCAAGCAGATCGCCGCCGGCTACTGCCTGTACGGTCCGTCCACCATGATGGTGCTGACCACCGGCAAGGGCGTGCAGATGTTCACCCTGGACAAGGACTTCGGCGAGTTCCTGCTGACCAAGGACAGCGTGCAGATCCCGGAAGACACCGAGGAATTCGCGATCAACATGTCCAACAGCCGCTTCTGGGAGGCCCCGGTCAAGCGCTACATCGACGAATGCCTGGCCGGCAAGGAAGGCGCCCGCGACAAGGATTTCAACATGCGCTGGGTGGCCTCCATGGTCGCCGAGGTGCACCGCATCCTGTCGCGCGGCGGCGTGTTCATGTACCCGATGGACTCCAAGATGCAGGCCAAGGGCACCGCCGGCAAGCTGCGCCTGATGTACGAGGCCAACCCGATGAGCTTCATCATCGAGCAGGCCGGCGGCGCCTCCACCACCGGTCGCGAGCGCATCATGGATATCAGCCCCACCGGCATCCACCAGCGCGTACCGGTGGTCCTGGGCGCGAAGAACGAAGTGGAGCGGATCACCCGCTACCACAACGAGGGCTAAGAACCCCTCGCGCATCGGGCACCCCGATGCGCTCCCCGAGGCCCGGCTCCGCAAGGCGCCGGGCCTTTTTGTTGCAATCAAGGACAACGCGGATGGGCTCGGACAAGCGCTGCCCAACCCGAACGGACGTGACGGATGACAGAGCCCTCGGATAAACGACCGGACGCCCCGACCCGGGGCGAGGCCTTTCGTTACTGGCTCAAGCTCGGCTTCATCTCGTTCGGGGGTGCCGCCGGGCAGATCGGGATGATGCACGAGGAGCTGGTGGAACGGCGGCGCTGGGTCTCCGAGAACCGCTTCCTGCACGCGCTGAACTACGCGATGGTCCTGCCGGGGCCGGAGGCGCAGCAGCTCGCCACGTATCTCGGCTGGCTGCTGCACGGCACTTTCGGCGGCGTGATGGCCGGGCTGCTGTTCATCCTGCCTTCGCTGGTCCTGATCACCGGGCTGTCCTGGGTGTACCTGGCCTTTGGCGATGTGGCGGCGGTGGAGGCCGTGTTCTACGGCATCAAGCCAGCGGTGATCGCAATCATCGTCTATGCCGGCTGGCGCATCGGCGGACGCGTGTTGAACAACGGCCTGCTATGGCTGATGGCCATTGCGGCGTTCCTGGCGATCTTTGTGCTCAACATCCCGTTCCCGTACATCATCATCGCCGCGGGGCTGCTCGGCTGGCTGGGCAGCCGGGTCTGGCCGGAACGCTTCCGCAGCGGCGAATCGCACAGCGCCGGCAGCCACAAGGCCACGGGGCCGGCCGTGGTGGACGACGACACCCCACCCGCGCCCTGGATGCAGTTTCGCTGGTCGCGCGTGATCCGCTTCCTCGTGGTCGGCCTCGGCCTGTGGGCCGCCGTCTTCGGCTTGCTGCTCGCGGTATTTGGCTGGGACGCCACGCTGACCCGCATGGGCCAGTTCTTCACCCAGACCGCGTTGGTGACCTTCGGCGGGGCCTACGCGGTGCTGCCGTATGTCTATCAAGGCGGAGTGGAGACCTACGGCTGGCTGAGCCCGACCCAGATGATCGACGGGCTGGCGCTGGGCGAGGCCACGCCGGGGCCGCTGATCATGGTGGTCACCTTCGTCGGCTTCATCGGCGGCTGGACCCAGGCGTTTCTCGGCCCGGATCAGGTACTGCTGGCCGCCTTGCTCGGGGCGCTGGTCGCGACCTTCTTCACCTTCCTGCCGTCGTTCCTGTTCATCCTGGTGGGCGCGCCCCTGGTCGAGCGCACCCGGGGCGATCTGCACTTCACCGGACCGCTGACCGGCATTACCGCCGCCGTGGTCGGGGTGATCGTGAACCTGGCCGTGTTCTTTACCTGGCACGTCCTGTGGCCTGCCGGCTTCGAGGGCACCTTCGAGTGGTTCTCGGCCCTGCTCGGCATCGCCGCCTTTATTGCCCTGGCCCGTTTCCGGGTGGGCATCATCCCGCTGATCCTCGTCTGCGCCGTGCTCGGCGCCGGGTATCGGCTCCTGCCGTAGGCACCCTGGCCTGCCGGGCCAGGCGAAAGGCACCGATCAAACCACTCGGCCCTCCAGGGTAGCCGCAGCCTCGGTATTCGCCGCCAGCACCTGCAGGTTGGTCACCGTGTGGTCCGCGATGTTGGTCAGCGCCTCGCGAGTCAGGAAAGCCTGGTGGCCGGTGACCAGCACGTCGTCGCGCTGCATCAGCCGCGCCAGGCGGCGATCGGGCAGCCCGGCCAGCGACCAGTCGCGGAAGAACAGCGAGGCCTCGTTCTCGTACACATCCATCGCCAGCCCGCCGAGCTGACCGGACTCCAGCGCGGCCTCGGCCGCATCCGTATCAACCAGCGCCCCGCGGGCGGTGTTGATCAGGAAGGCCCCGCGCGGGAGCCGCGCCAGACTGTCACTATTGATCAGGTGGCGGTTTTCGCGAGTCAGCGGACAGCTGAGGCTGAGCACCTCGGACTGCGCCAGTAGCGCGTCCAGCTCGAGGTACTGGACACCCGCGGCCTGCAGCTCGGCGTTCGGATACGGGTCGTGCGCCGCCACCCGGCAGCCGAAGCCCAGCATGATGCGCGCAAAGGCCTGGCCGATGCGGCCGGTGCCGACGATGCCCACCGAGCGGCCAACGAGATCGAATCCGGTCAGGTGATCGAGGCGAAAATCACCTCGCCGCGTGCGGTCCCAGGCGAGGTGAACGCGCCGGTTCAGCGTCATCAGCAGGGCGACGGCGTGCTCCGCAATCGCGTTCGGGGAATAGGCCGGCACCCGGGCCACGCGCACGCCACGCTCGCGGGCGCGGTCGATATCCAGGTTGTCGTAGCCGGAACAGCGCAGCGCCACCACATGCACCCCGTGATCGGCGAGCCCGTCGATCACGCGCCGGTGCAAGTCATCGTTGGTAAAGACGCAGACCGCATCCGACCCTGTGGCAAGGTGCACCGTCTCTGCGGTCAGGCGTTCGGCATGCAGGAGAGGCTTCATGTCCGCCGCTTGAAAAGCAGGGAGCAGAAACTCGCGATCGTGTTGCTGAACACTGAATACGGTGACCCGCATAACGTTCTCTCTAATCCATAGGTTGAATAAGGGCTCGCGTAGTACCTGCGCACGCTAGGTCCCCAAGGGGTTTCCCAACGATGCCTCGTTCCGGTGTTTGCGCATGAGGGAGGAACCGGCCCTGGGCAGCGACGATGCGCGTGCCCCATGGAACCGCCCCCGAGACCGGACGATGGCACCAGCATAACGCAGGATCGGGCGCTGTCACGGGCAGACTCCAACCACCCTGGTGGCTTTGTCAGACGAGGTCGCGGGGGATCTTCACGTCCCAGTTGCGGGCATAGACGCGACGCTCGCCCTCGTACGCATCCAGCTGGGCGTGGATCTCGAAATCGGTGGGGCTCGAGGTAAGCACCGTTCGGGTTACCGTGCGCACCGCCCAGTCGCCGCGTCGGAAGCCGCGTTCCCATAGGGTCTCCCCACGCACCGAGTTGAAGTCATCACCCTGGTAGCTGTACCACTCCAGCGCCTTCCGCTGCATCTCCAGGTTCAGGTCGTCCAGCCGTACCGTCCCCGCATCGTTGGTCACCGCGAGAGTCGACTCGTCCTCCGCCAGGTCGCGAATGACCCGCCAGTTGTGCAGCTGCGGCGTTAGCTGATGGGTTTCCGTCGAGAGAGGCCCGCCCTCGGGGAGCGGGAAGGCGATTCGGGCATCCATGTCTTCGCGCGGCGCGCGACGGGGCAGAAGCAGACGGCTCGCGCCCGTCATGAGCCGCAGCCGGACCGGCCGCGGCGCCGGCCATGCCAGCGGGAAATACGAAGTCGACAGCGATAGCCGGATGCGATGTCCTACCGGGAAGCGCTGGGCCACGTCGTTGAACTTGACCCGGACGCGGTAGGTTTTCCCGGGCTCCAGGGGTTGCGGGGTCTCGGCGTCTTCGCGGTGGGTCAAGTTGAGCAGCCCGTAGGTGACGCGGGTCGCCTTGTCGTCAGCGGCAACATCGGACAACCGCGCCGCAACCATTGCGACGGGCTGGTCGACACTCAACTCCAGCTCCAGCATCGCGGCGCCGAGGACCTCCAGGGGCTCTTCCAGCGGGGCGCTGGTGAACACCAGGGCACCCCCATCCTCTTCGCGCTGGTCATGGGGCAGGTCCGGGGTCGCGGCATACGAGCACCACTTGCCAGCAAACAGGCCCACACTCAGCGGCGACTGCAGGGTCATTTCGCGTTCCGGCGCGACAGCCGATGCCCTCTCCAGCCGCCCCGGCCAGGCCAGGGTCAACGGTTCGAACTCGACGTTCGCCGAGGGCCAGTGTGGTTCGCCTACCCAGCGCCCAGGGCGCTCCTCGTAGCGGGTGGTCGGCGGGACGCTGTCCTGCATCCAGACCCTCAGCATGGGTTCGTCCATGATCCCGTTCTGCTCACCCTTCAGCCAGCGGTCCCACCAGCGCAGACATTCCTGCAGGAAACCGATGGCCGGGCCCGGTACACCCTGATGCGGATACTTGTGGCTCCAGGGGCCGACCAGACCCAGTCGCGGCCCCTGGAGGTTGGCCAGCAGGCGAAAGACCGCATTGGAGTAGCCGTCGGCCCAGCCACTGACCGCCATCACCGGGGCTCGCACCGCGGACCAGTCTTCGCAGATCGAGCCATGCTTCCAGTAGTCGTCGCGGCGCTGGTGGCGCAACCACTTCTCCAGCCACAGCCCGCTGCCCTCCAGGCGCTGGAACCACATCTCGCGCCAGCGTTCGCCCACGATCTCCGGATCCGGCGGCAGGGAGTTGTAGGCAAACATGGTCGAGGCCCAGGACAGGTTGTCCCCCAGCAGGCAGCCGCCCATGTGATGGACGTCGTCGGCATAGCGGTCATCGGTGGAACACACACTGACCACCGCCTTCAGCTCCGGCGGTTGCAATGCCGCGATCTGCAGGCCGTTGAAGCCGCCCCAGGAGATGCCGATCATGCCCACATTGCCGTTGCACCAGGGCTGTTCACCCATCCAGCGCAGAACCTCCACGCCGTCGTCCAGCTCCTGCTGCAGGTATTCGTCCTCCAGCACCCCCTCGGAGTCACCGGACCCGCGCAGGTCCACCCGCAAACAGGCGTAACCGTGACCGGCAAAGTAGCGATGCATCGCGTCGTCGCGCAGCCGGGTGGAATCACGGCGGCGGTACGGGATGTATTCCAGGATCGCGGGTACCGGCTGCTGTTCGGCGCCTTCGGGGCGCCACAGTCGGGCGGCGAGACGCGTGCCGTCAGCAAGCGGGATCGGGATGTATTCCTCGACCTCCACCGCGCAGGGAAAGTCGTGGACAACGTTCATGACTGTACCTCGCCCGGGGGTGTGGCGGGCTCGAACTCCATGGGTAGCCGCTCCATCACGCGTGTGTAGATCCGCTCCAGTTCGGTGTTGTCCGCGGCCCCGATAAACAGGGTTGCGACCTCGTAGGAGTAGCTGTCCTGATAACAAAGCTGCGACAGCAGCATGCCCTCCTCGACTTCGATCTGTACGACCACACCGGGGAACTCGGCCTCGACGGCCGCGATGTCCGCCGGCGTGGGCATCCGCACGACCCGTGCATCCTGGTACCGGCGAACCATGAACTTGGCCGCACATCGGAAGGCCCCCTGGCGATGGGGCATCGTCGGCGCGCGCCCCAAGCCCAAATCAATCATCACCTGATGGTGATAGCAGCCATCCACCATCCGGAACAGCGGGGCATGAGACTTGGAGATGCGGGTGTTGATCTCCAGCAGCCAGATCCGGTCCGTGGCCTCATCCCAGTAGAACTCCACGTTGAACGGGGCGCAGTCATAGCCCACCTGCCGGATCACGCGGTCCGCTATCTCCTCCATCCGTGCCTGTACCGTCTGCGGAAGGATGGACGGGTACTGGTAGCGGGAGAATGAGGAGCCGGCCGCGCCCTCGCGCAGGGAATCGACAGCACCGTAAATCCGGACCGCGCCCTGCCAGGCATACCCCTCCAGGGTGCACTGACGCCCCTCCGATATCAGCGCCTCGGCAATGCAGTGATTGCCATCGACCCCGGCCACCTCCGGAGGCAGTGTCGCGTGCCCCAGGACATGGTTGAAGGGCTCGCCGAAGCGGTCGATCTCCCTGCGGATCCGCTCCATGGCACGCCGGAAGTCGTCCACATCGCCGATGCGAAAGCCGAGGTAGGAGAGCACCGATTTCACCGGTTTGATCCAGAACGGAAAATCCAGGGTGACCTCGCGCAGGGGATCGTCGGCAAACGGGTTGACCGCGCAGAAGGCCGGGATGTGTTCGGGTGCAACGCGGGCCTGTTCAAGCCGGCTCCAGTACTTGTGCTCGCACTTCAGCACGCTTTCCAGGGTCGGCCCCGGCAGGTCCCTGGCCTGGCGCAGGAGGGGCAGGATCGTGCTGACCGGGAAGTCCCAGAAACCGACCACGGCATCCACCGTGCCGGGAAACTGGCTCAACCGTTCGCGACCCTCGATCAGGATCCGACGCACCGGAAACCGGGCGCAGGGCTTGACCTCCTCGCGTGTGAACAATGCGTGGAAGGCATAACCTTCCGCCCCAGGCAGGGTCTGGAGCTGGCCCAGATGGAAGTCGTCCAGACCGACCACGAAGATGTTGTGCCTCGCCGGCGCATTCATAACTGGCATCGTTTTCCCCGGACAACGGGTCGCCAGGGCCGCACACCGCCCTCCATGGAGTGTGGCAGGTATCCGGGTTATTACCAGCCCGGGATGTCGCTGGATCGCGCCACGCTCTTGCCGCACTATGGACGGGTGTGGGGCCTTGCCGTACCGAGCGGCTCGCCCAAGGGCCAGGAGCCGTCTGTGGAAGTGATCGCACCACAAGCCGTGGATACGCTGATCCGCCTGCTGAGCGGCGACGGCTACGAGGTGGTGGGGCCGACACGGCGCGATGGCGCGATCGTCTACGACCGGGTGGGCGGCCTCGAGGACCTGCCGGTGGGCTGGACCGACGAGCAGGCCCCCGGGCACTACCGCCTGCGCGAACGCGACGACGACGCGCTGTTCGGCTACGTGGTCGGGCCGCATTCCTGGAAGAAATACCTGTTCCCGCCCGAGGAGACCCTGTTCCGGCTGACCCGCCAGCCGGACGGCAGCTTCGTGACCGAGCCCGGCACCTCCGACGCGCCGCGCCGTGCCTTCATCGGCATGCGCGCCTGCGAGCTGGCGGCGATCGACGTGCAGGACCGGGTGTTCCTCGGCCAGGCGGTGCAGGACCGCGGCTATGCCGCCCGCCGGCGGGACCTTTTCATGGTTGCGGTCAGCTGCGCCGAGCCGGGCGGAACCTGCTTCTGCGCCTCCATGGACACCGGCCCGCGCGCCCGCGAGGGATTCGACCTGGCGCTGACCGAGGTGATCGACGCCACCCAGCACTTTCTGGTCGCCGAGGCCGGGTCCGAGGCCGGGCGCGCGATGCTCGACCGGCTCGATCCGCACCCGGCCAGCGATGCCGAGCAGGCCGCCGCCGAGCGGGTGTGGGCCGAGGCACCGGAAAAGGTGGGCCGGCAGATGCCGGCGGATGCCCGCGAGGTGCTCAACCGGGCCTTCGAGCACCCGCGCTGGGAGGAAACCGCCGAGCGCTGCCTGTCCTGCTCCAACTGCACCCTGGTCTGCCCTACCTGCTTCTGCTCGCAGGTCGAGGAGGTGCCGGACCTGGAAGGCCAGCGCACCGAACGCGTGCGGCGCTGGGATTCCTGCTTCAACCAGGAACACTCGCACCTGGTCGGCGGGCCACACCGCGAGTCCGTGGCCGCGCGCTATCGCCAATGGATCACCCACAAGCTGGCCACCTGGCACGACCAGTTCGGCACCTCCGGCTGTGTCGGCTGCGGGCGCTGCATCACCTGGTGCCCGGTGGGGATCGACATCACCGAGGAAGTCACCGCGGTGCGCCGCGATCCGGAGGGCCGGGGATGAACGAGCTGCTGGCCATCATCGAGAAAGAGCCCTTCTTCGAGGATATGGCGCCGGAGCACCGGCGCCTGCTGGCGGCCTGCGCGGCGAAGTGCAGCTATACGGCCGGCACCCGGCTGATGCGCGACCACGAGCCGACCGAGACCTTCTGGCTGATCCGCGAGGGCCAGGTCGCGCTGGTGAGCCCGCTGCGGGAAGGCAGCGTGGCGTTCCAGACCCTCGGGACGGGAGACATCCTCGGCTGGTCCTGGCTGCTGCCGCCCTATCGCGCCAGCTACGATGCGCGGGCGGTGACCGACATCCATACCCTGCGCTTCGATGCCGGCGTGCTGCGCGAACGTATGGAGGCCGACCCGGCGTTCGGCTACGTGCTGATGAAGCACTTCGCCGCGCTGATCGTCCAGCGCCTGCAGGCGGCGCGGTTGCAGGCGCTGGACATCTACAGCCACGGAGGGCCCGGCCATGGCGCCTGACGCGGTTGCAACCCTGCCGGATCAGGCGATGGCGCCAGAGCCCTGGCGCATCCACTCGGTGCGCCGCGACGTGGCCAGCAACGAGGTCTTCAGCTGGACGCTGTACCCCGAGCCGGGGGTGGAGCCCGGCGCCGCGCCGGCACCCGGGCAGTTCAACATGCTCTACCTCTTCGGCGTGGGCGAGGTGCCGATCTCGGTCTCGGCGATCACCGACGACGGCGGTATCGTGCACACCATCCGCGCGGTGGGCAGCGTGACCCGCGCGATGCAGGATCTGGAGGCCGGCGCGGTGATCGGCCTGCGCGGGCCGTTCGGCACGGCCTGGCCGCTGGAGCAGGCGCGCGGGCGCGACCTGGTGCTGGTGGCCGGCGGCATCGGCCTGGCCCCACTGCGGCCGGTGATCCACGCGGCGCTCCAGAGGCGTTCGGAGTTCGGGCGCGTGGTGGTCTGTTACGGCGCGCGCTCGCCCGGCGACATGATCTTTCGCGACGAGCTGGACGCCTGGGCCGAGCGGGATGATGTGGATCTGCGCATCACCGTGGATCGCGGCACCGCCGCCTGGCGCGGCGATGTCGGCGTGGTCACCCAGCTGGTGGATCGTGGCGGCTTCGACCGGCGCAACACCCTGGCGATGACCTGCGGCCCGGAGGTGATGATGCGCTTCACCGCGTCCGCGCTGGAGCGCCGCGGCCTGAAGCCGGAGGACATCTTTGTCTCCATGGAGCGCAACATGCGCTGCGCGGTGGGCTTTTGCGGCCACTGCCAGATCGGGTCGCATTTCGTCTGCCGCGACGGCCCCGTGTTCCCCTACCCGGTGATGGAGCCGGCCTTCCGGGTACGCGAGCTATGAGTCGGGAAAAGCCCACCCTCGCGGTGTTCAAGTTCGCCTCCTGCGACGGCTGCCAGCTCAGCCTGCTGGACTGCGAGGACGAGCTGCTGGCAGTCACCGACCGCATCCGGATCGCGCACTTCCCCGAGGCCACGCGCACCCGCATCGACGGGCCGTGGGACCTGACACTGGTGGAGGGCTCGATCACCACGCCACAGGCGGCGGAGGAGATCCGCGAGATCCGCCGCGCATCGAAGTTCCTCGTGACCATCGGCGCCTGCGCGACCACCGGCGGCATCCAGGCCCTGCGCAACTTCGCGGATGTCGAAGAATTCACCCGCCAGGTCTACGCCCACCCGGAATACATCGAGACCCTGGCCACCTCGGATGCCATCAGCCAGCACGTGCCGGTGGACTTCGAGCTGCGCGGCTGCCCGATCGACAAGTACCAGTTGCTGGAGGTCATCAGCGCCTTCCTCTACGGTCGGCGCCCGCAGGTCTCCAGCGCCAGCGTCTGCGAGGAGTGCAAGCGGGCGGGACAGGTCTGCGTGATGGTCGCCCACGGCACGCCCTGTCTCGGCCCGGTCACCCACGCCGGCTGCGGCGCGTTGTGCCCTGGTTGCAACCGCGGCTGCTATGGCTGCTTCGGGCCCAAGGAGACACCCAACGCGCCGGGCCTGTCCGGCCAGCTGGAGACCCTGGGGATGGATCGCGCCACGCGCGTGCGCTTCTACCGCACCTTCAACGCCGGCGCCGACGCCTTCCGCGAGGAGAGCGAACGTCAGGAGAGCGGCGCGGCACCGCCCGAAGAATCAGGAAACCGGCCATGAGCGAGACCCGCACCATCGAAGTCGACTACCTCGCCCGCGTGGAGGGCGAGGGCGCGATGTACGTGCGCACCGAGGGCGACCGCGTGGAGGAGGTGAAGTTGTCGATCTTCGAGGCGCCGCGCTTCTTCGAGGGCTTCCTGCGCGGGCGCGACTTCCGCGAGGCCCCGGACATCACCGCGCGCATCTGCGGCATCTGCCCGATCGCCTACCAAATGGGCGCCTCGCTGGCGATGGAGGACATCTGTGGCATCACCGTGGACGGCGTGCTGCAGGACCTGCGGCGGCTGGCCTACTGCGGCGAGTGGATCGAGAGCCATGCTCTGCACGTGTTCATGCTCCATCTGCCGGACTTCCTCGGCTATCCCGACGCGGTCACCGCCGCGAAGGACCACCCGGACATGGTGCGCAACGGCCTGCGCATCAAGAAGATCGGCAACGCCATCCTGCGCCTGCTGGGCGGGCGCGAGATCCACCCGGTGAACCTGCGCGTGGGCGGCTTCTACCGCGCGCCGTCGCCGGACGAGGTCGCCGGGCTGCGCGAGGACCTGTCCTGGGGCCTGGAGGCCTCCTGCGAGGTCGCCGAATTCCTCGCCACACTCGACTACCCGAACCTCGAACGCGACTACGAGTTCGTGTCGCTCGTCCACCCGGACGAATACCCGATCACCCACGGGCGCCTCGGCTCCAGCAGCGGCCTGGACGCGGCCATCCGCGACTACGACGACATCTTCACCGAAGAACACGTCGCCCACTCCAACGCCCTGCACAGCCACCGCTCGGACTCCGGCGAACCGGTGTTCATGGGCCCGCTGGCGCGCTTCGCCCTGAACCGCGAACGCCTCACCCCGCGCGCCGCCGAGCTGGCCGAGCGCGCCGGGCTGGGCGCGGCCTGTCGCAACCCCTTCCGCAGTATCCAGGTGCGCATGATCGAGATCGTCCTCGCCTTCGAGGAGGCCCTGCGCCTGGTGGACGGCTACCGGGCCGCGCCGGCCGAACCCGCGTTGCCGGTCACCCCGCGCGCCGGCACCGGCTTTGGCGCCACCGAGGCCCCGCGCGGCATCTGCTACCACCGCTACAGCATCGACGACGCGGGCCTGATCACCGACGCCAAGATCGTCCCGCCCACCTCGGTCAACCAGCCCACCATCGAGGCCGACCTGCGCGAACTGGTCCAGACCCACCTCGACCTGCCGGACGACGAACTGCGCCACCACTGCGAGGTCGCCATCCGCAACTACGACCCCTGCATCTCCTGCGCCACCCACTTCCTCGACCTGACCGTCGACCGAAAATGAACGGCGCCCGAAAGAAAGATGCGAGTTTCGGAAGGAACGCATGCGGAAGCCCACCAAACTGAATCAGGAAGAGCAGGAACTGCTCGATGCCTTTGAAGCAGGCGAGTTCGAATCGGACAAGGACAACGAACGCAGGGCATCCATTGTCGAGGCCGCGGAAAATGGATCCCGCAAGACTCCTGAACAAACCCAAGAGGCCTCGGCCGACGATGGAAGATCGGCAGGCAAGGGCCCACTCGTCATCGGCATAGGGAACCCCTGGCGCGGCGACGACGGCGTCGGCCACGCCGCAGTCGAGGCCCTGCGGGGCACCTCGGGCCTCACCACCGCCACCTGCAGCGGCGAGCCCGCCGAGCTCATGGACCTGTGGCAGGGCCACCACCCCGTCATCCTGGTCGACGCCATCGTCACCGGCGCCGCGCCCGGCACCCTCCATCGTCTTGACGCCCGCGAGCCGCTGTCGCGCGGCGCCCGCTACTCCTCGCACGGCATCGGCCTCGCCGAGGCCGTCGAACTCGCCCGTTCCCTAGGCGACCTCCCGGAGACGCTCATCGTCCACGGCATCGAACCCGCCTGCCTTGAGGATGGGGCCGATCTCTCCACAGCCATCGCCGAGAACATGCCCCGTCTCCTCCATAGAATCTGCGACGAATTTGGGCCATCGCCGAACGCAAATCACAGCGATTTCTAGCGGCCGGGAGTGCTCTCTGGTTCCTCGGTGCTCTGGAGGCGATCGTAGACTTCGCGCAGCAGATGATCGCTGGCCACGCGTCGGAAGTTGTCGTCGTTCATCAGGCGGCCGAAGATCTCCTCGTTGCCGTCCATGCGCTCGATGAACAGGTTCTCCAGCATACGGTTGAACACATAGGCGAAGTTGTCACGCGTGTTGGCCCGGGCGGCTTCGCGCAGGGTGTCATTTTCGACCGCGCTCTCGGCAATCTGATCGAAGAAGAGCTGGTCGGCCGGGGTGAATTCCGTACCGAAGCGTTCGTTAAGCTTGCCGATCAGGGTGGACAACTCCACTTCGTCATCTTCGGCCTTGCCCGTCCCGACCTCGGTGGGTCCATACAGCGGCTGTGCTTCGCCTACGCCGAGATCGATGGTGCCCTCGCTGATCTTCTGCAGGCGGTAATACTTCAACGAGACCTCGTCCTCCAGTTCGAAGACGGTGTCATCGGCGCGCCGGGGCAGTTTGTGGAGCAGAAAGCGCCCGTAGCTGTAGAGCTTTTCCAGACTACTGTCCTGGTAGGGGATGATCTGCGCCAGAAAGGCGTAGAGGTTGCGGAAGCTGGCCAATTGCCCTTTGAACTGGTCCTGTTCCTCCTCGTCCAGCGCCTCGTAGCGCTCCACGGCATGATCAAGGATCGCGTTAATCTTCTGGTGATGCGCCGCCGTGGGTTCGTTGCGGTTCTTGTACCAGATCTCCGCAAAGGCATTCACCTCATCGCTGGTGAAGACCTGGTGCTCTTCCAGCCGGTGCTGCAAATCGTAGAGCTGATGGGGATCACTGGGCTCACCAGCGGGCGTCACTTCGTAATAGGACTTGAAGGCCTCAAAGATCTCGCCCGGCTCGTTGACGAAATCCAGCACGAAGGTGTCTTCCTTTCCGGGGGCGGTCCGGTTCAGGCGGGAGAGGGTCTGCACCGCCTGAATACCCGACAGCCGCCGGTCCACATACATGGTGTGCAGCAATGGCTGGTCAAAGCCGGTCTGGTACTTCTCCGCCACCAGCAGCACCTGGTAGTGCTCGGAGGCAAAGCGGTCCGGCAGCTCCGATTCCTTGATGCCCTCGTTCATGCCCACTTCGGTGTAGGACTGGTCCGGGAAGTCCGGGTCGGTGACGCTGCCGGAGAAGGCCACCAGCGAGCGGATGCCGGTGATGTCGTGGTCCTTGATGTACTTGTCGAAAGCCTGCTTGTAACGCACCGCATGCAAGCGCGAGGCGGTGACCACCATCGCCTTGGCCCGACCGCCGATGCGGTGACAGGTGTTGTGGCGAAAGTGCTCGACGATCACCTCCACCTTCTGGGCGATATTGTGCGGGTGCAGGGACATGAAGCGCGCCAGCGCCCGGGCCGCCTTGCGCTTGGGTACCTTTGGGTCGTCCTCGATGGACTTGATCAGCCCGTAATAAGTCTTGTAGGTGGTGTAATGCTCCAGCACATCCATGATGAAGCCTTCCTCGATGGCCTGGCGCATGGAGTACAGGTGAAACGGCGGCTGGCCGTCCGGACCGGGCTCGTTGAACACCGCCTGGGTCTTAAACTTGGGCGTGGCGGTGAACGCGAAGAAGCTGATATTGGGCTGGCGCGGGCGCTTGAGCATTTCCTTGAACAGCTCGCGGCGCGCTTCCTCGGAGAGGTCTTCCTCCTCCACATCCAGAAACTCCTCGGCAATGGCCGATTCGATGCCGTCGCGGTTGAGCACCTTGCGCAGCTCCATGGCTGTCTCGCCGGACTGGGAACTGTGCGCCTCGTCCACGATCACCGCAAAGCGCTTGCCGCCGGTGTTGAGCGCCACCTCCTCGCCCTTCTTCGCCAGGGTGTCCATGGCCTGGGTGATAAAGGGGAACTTCTGGATGGTGGAGATGATGATGGGCACGCCGGAGGACAGCGCCTGGGCAAGCTGCTGGGTGTTCTCGTCGATCTTCTGCACCACCCCCTGTTTGTGCTCGAACTGGTAGATGGTGTTCTGCAACTGCTGGTCCAGCACCCTGCGGTCGGTAATCACCACGACCGTATCGAAGACCTTGTTGTCCCCGGCATCGTGCAGACTGGATAGCCGATGGGCCAGCCAGGCGATGGAGTTGGACTTGCCCGAGCCCGCCGAATGCTGCACCAGATAGTTGTGCCCCGGCCCCTGGGCGCGGGCGGAGTCGATCAGCCTGCGCACCGCATCGAGCTGGTGGTAGCGGGGGAAGATCAGGGTTTCCTTCCTGTGGCGTTTGACGCCCTTTTTGGTGGTGACCTTGCTCTCGCTCACCTCCAGATGCAGGAAGCGGGCGAGGATGTCCATCAGGCTGTTACGGGTCAGCACCTGCTCCCAGAGATACGCGGTACGGTAGTTGCCATCCTCGGCGGGCGGGTTGCCGGCGCCGAAGTGGTGGCCGCGATTGAAGGGCAGAAAACGGGTGTCGTCGCCGGTAAGGCGCGTGGTCATGAAGGCCTGGTCCGGGTCCACGGCGAAATGCACCAGCGCCCGCTCCTTGAAGCGGAAGATCGGCTCGGCCGGGTCGCGGTCACGCCGGTACTGGCCCATGGCGTCGTCCACCGTCTGCCCGGTCATGGGGTTTTTCAGCTCCAGCGTGACCACCGGCAGGCCATTGACCGACAGCACCATGTCCAGCGACTTCTTCGGATGCTTCTCACTGAAATGCACCTGCCGGGTCACCCGCAGGCGGTTGTGGCCGTAGGCTGCTGCCGCCTCCGGGTTCATGCCGGTATTCGGCGCAAAGAACGCCAGCCGGAAAGTCTTGCCGAAGCACTTGAAGCCGTGGCGCAGCACATGCAGGGCGTTCTTGGAGGCCAGCTCCTTGACCAGCGAGCCCAGCAACACCTCCCCCGCCTTGTCGCCATGCAGTTTCACCAGTGACTGCCAGCGCTCGGGCTGGCTGGCGGAGACAAAGGCAATGACCTCCTCCGGGAACAGCGCCCGCGCCGGATCGAAACCGCCAGCCTCGCCGCGTTCAAAGCCGCCCCGCTCAATCAGCGACTGCTCCATGGCCTGTTCGAAGTAGATTTCCTGGTGCATGGGCTTCCCCGTTTCAGGCCACCTTGATCTGGCCGGTGACGGCGTTGGTAATCAGGGCAGAGCGATACTCCGTCAAAGCTCCAATTGACTGCTTAACTAACGCTTCATGGTCGCCCATTTTTTTAAGCGTCTCATCCAAGTGATTTGTTATAGCCTCTTGTTCAGTCAGCGGAGGCCACGGTGTTTTCATTGGATGAACGCGGTTCCTGTTTACTGTTGGGTTCGAGGATCCACTATTAAAACTGGTCATGTCCAAGGTGTGCAGAACATACCATACATAACGCGGCAGATTGCCTCGGAACTCGCGAACATAAAGGGTTGTGTCATGTGGCCAAAAATCAGTAGAAATAAAATGAAGCTTTCCGGCCGACCCTTTTCGACCAATTAATACTCCCGGCCCAGAACAAAAGGCAGTATCATGAAAGTACTCGATACCTCCAGAAGAAATTACTGGATGCGGGCCGTTCACCCTTTCTGCTTTTGTGATATCAACGCCGCGCTGCAACTTTATTTTTTGCCCCAGAGCACAAAAATCCCAATGCGCCGGAACCTCCCCCAGCCACTCGATGCCGCTGTCTTTCATGGGGGCATCGGGGTTCAGGCCCTTGGTGACGGCGCGGGTGATCAGGGCGGTGCGCTTTTCGGCCAGCCGGTCGAGCAGGCGGCGCTTTTTGGCGATCAGGGTGTCGATCTCGGCGGTCTTGCGGTCGAGGAAGGCGGCCACCTTCAACTGATATTCCAGCGGGGGAACATCTATTACCGCATTCTTCAAGGCATGCTGAGATATGCCAAACCGGGTGACCCCTTTTGCAGACAATTTGAATTGGTCATTCAATACCGGAGACTGGGCCACCCAGGAAAGGAAGCGCCCGTCCACCTCGTCCGAATCAGGCTCAATAACGGCCAAGTGGTACCCACAGACCACTTCAGGCATCGTCTCGGCAACATAGGCCGGGACAGCGATATCCTCCCAGCTCTCACTGTCCTTGGTCAGGAGCACCTGCCCTTTCTTCAGCCCGAATCGTTCGATTTCGCTTCCCGTGGCGGAGCCCTGCATGAATGGTATGTCGGGCGTGATATTTTCGTGGTAGTAAACGTCCGTGTAATTACACAGGCGTACAGCGGCCTCACCTTCAACAATATGCTTATCGACATTGCTTGTACGCACACTGGATACGAACTTGAGCTTGCGTTTCCTCCAGTGCCGCGCCCGCTCGTCAGCGATTACCTGTTCATTTGAACTGACGGTCATTGCGGTTGCTCCTTCTTAATCCGCTCCTCCAACGCCTCCAGCTCCCGCAAATCCTCGGCATCGGCCTCTAGCGCCTCGTCCCGCCGCCGTTGGGCGTCGAACTGCTCATAGCGCTGGTGAGCGATCTGTTCCATGCGGTCGCGGCTGATGCTGCCCGCGCCGTCGAGGACAGGCCGTTCGTTGAACTCCAACAGCCGGTCCACATTGTGGCGCCAGTAGTCCAGGGTCAGGTCCTTGCGCTCTTTGGCGCGCAGCTCGGCCTGTTCCAGGAAGATCACCACCAGGCGGTTGAGGGTGTCCACCTCGTCGGCGCTGAGGTAGTTCTTGGCGATGGTGACATCCTGCTTGCGCACCCGCGCGCCCTTCCAGCTGGTCAGCGCCATGTTGGGGGAGTCGGCGTCGGCGCGCCGGACCACGATTTCGGCGGCGGTGTGGCCGGTAACGGCATAGAGCAGCTTGTTCTGCACCTCGGCGAAGAACAGGTTGGCGTCGCGGTCGTCGGGCTGGTAGTCGCTGGACAGGGCGAACAGATCGCGCACCTTCTGGTAAAAGCGCTTCTCCGAGGCGCGGATGTCGCGGATGCGGGCCAGCAGCTCGTCGAAGTAGTCCCAGCCTCCGGGCTCCTTCAGGCGCTGGTCGTCCATGACGAAGCCCTTGAGCAGGTATTCCTCCAGATGGGCGGTGGCCCACTGGCGGAACTGGGTGCCCCGGGGGGAGCGCACCCGGTAGCCCACGGCCAGGATCATGGGCAGGCTGTAGGCCTTGAGGCGGCGCCGCACCTGCCGCTGGCCCTCCTGGCGAACTTGTAAGGAATCCTTACAAGTTGCCTCCGCGCTCAGCTCGCCCTCTTCATAGATGGCCCGGATGTGCTGGGTAATGGCCTGGGGGGTGGTATCGAACAGCTCGGCCATCTCCGCCTGGGTCAGCCAGACGGTCTCGCCGTCTGCCCGGAGCTGAATTTCCGCACGGCCATCCTCGCTGCGGTAGAGGATCAGCTCGCCCGCGCTCATGCCGTCACCTTGTTCAGCATCTCCAGAATCTCGCCCTCCAGGTTCTGGATATCCTGCTCGATATCTTCCAGCGGCCGGGGCGGTTCGTAGACATAGAAATGCCGGTTGATAGGGATCTCGTAGCCTACCCTGGTCTTGCCGTGATCGATCCAGGCGTCATCGACGAAGGGCAGCACTTCCCGGGCCAGGTAGTCCTCGCAGTGGTCGCGGACGAGATCGAGCAACTGGCTGTTGTCGGCGTCCTTGTCGTAGCCGATGGGCAGCGGCAGCGGGATGTCGGCGGGCAACGGCACGATCTCGGTATCGCGCAACTCGGTATCCGGCTCAGGGTCGCCCTTGCTGTCCCGGCAGATGGCGGCTTCGGGGTCGCGCTCGGACAGGGCGTTGAGAACGGCCTTCTTGACCGGCGCGGGCAGTTTTTCACCGGCGTCCTTGAACGCGGCCTTGAGCAGGGGTTCGAACTCGGCGCGGTCGGTATGAAGTCGGCCATCCAGCCCTTCCAGAATACTGATCATGCGCTGCTGGGTGGCTTCACCGGCTTTCACCTCGGCCTCCATCTCGGCTTCGTTCTTGCGCTTTTTGCTCTTGGCGAGATTGACAAAGGTGGTCTCCTGCCAGAGGCGCTCGATGCGCTCGGCGCTGACCTGGAAGTTGAGCCGGAGGGGGCGTTCCACGGTGACTTTCAGGTAGCCAAAGTCGCGGTTGTCGAAGACCTTCGTGCAGACCCGCTCGCTCTGCTCCCCGTTCAGCCCCACCCGGCAGGTGGCGCCGTCGGTGAAGTCGGCGTAGAGGCGGGTCAGCTCTTCGATGTGCGCATCGCCCAGTTCGTTGCGCTTGTTGCCCAGGCTCTTTTTCATCTTGCGGTAGTGGCGGGTGCCGTCGATGAGCTGCACCTTGCCCTTGCGCTCATCCGGCTTGCGGTTGCTGACCAGCCAGATGTAGGTGTAGATGCCGGTGTTGTAGAAGAGCTGGTCCGGCAGGGCGATGATGGCGTCCAGCCAGTCGTTCTCGATGATCCAGCGGCGGATGTTGCTCTCGCTGGGGCCAGGCTCGCCGTTGAACAGGGGCGAGCCGTTGAAGACAATGGCGATCTTCGAACCCTCACCCCCTTGTTCAGGGCTGGGCTTCATCTTGCTGAGCATATGCAACAAGAACAGGGTGGCGCCGTCGTTGATGCGCGGCAGACCGGGGCCGAAGCGGCCGTTGAAGCCCAGCTCCCTGTGCTCCTTCTTCACATAGTCTTCCTGGGGCTTCCACTCCACGCCGAAGGGCGGGTTGGCCAGCATGTAGTGGAAGGTCTTGTCCGGGTGGCCATCGCCGGTTTCGCCGTCGCCCAGGGTGTCGCCAAAGGCGATGTTGTCCACCGGCTCATCCTTGATCAGCAGATCCGAGCGGCAGATGGCCCAGGATTCTTCGTTGTACTCCTGCCCGTACAGCGCCAGGTGGGCCTGGGGATTCTGTTCGGTAATGTATTCCTCAGAAACCGACAGCATGCCGCCGGTCCCGGCGGTGGGGTCATAGATGGTGCGGGCGATGCCGGGGGTGTAGACCTCCTCGTCCTTGGTATAGAGCAGATGGGCCATCAGGCGGATCACCTCCCGCGGCGTGAAGTGATCGCCGGCCTCCTCGTTGGCCTGCTCGTTGAACTTGCGCACCAGCTCCTCGAACACATAGCCCATGTCGTGGTTGCTGACCCGGTCCGGGTGCAAGTCGATGCGGGGGTCGGCGAACTCCTTGACGATGAGGTACAGCCGGTTGGCCTTGTCCAGCTTCTCGATCTCGGACTCGAACCCGAAGGCCTCGAATACGGCCCGGGCGGACTCGGAAAAGCCGTTGATGTAGCTGGTGAGATTGGTGGCGATGTTCTCGGGGTCTGCCAGTAGCTTCTCGAAGGTGTAGGGGCTGATGTTGTACAGCGGATGTTCGCGCCCCTGGCTGGCCTTGCGCGCAAGCACCTTGTGCAGAGCGTCACCCTCCAGGCCGCGAGCCTGAAGCTTTTCGTACTCCTTCAGCACCTGCTCCTTGGTGGGCGCCAGCACGCAGTCCAGGCGGCGCAGCACCGTCATGGGGAGCATGACCTTGCGGTACTGCGGCGGCCGGTAGGGGCCGCGGAGCTTGTTGGCGATGTCAAAGACGAAATCAATCAGGCGAGACGTATCGGTGGAGGCCATTGGTCCCCTGCTATGGTTTGTGATTGTTTCCTGGGTAGAAGGTCGAACGCTGTGATCCAGGGTCAAACCTTGCCTTTTGCCTCTCCCGGGCCCGCGAGCAAAAGGCCTGGGGAAACACGGAGACCCCCTTGCACGCTCCCACAAGTATGCCTGCGCGACCCTCACCCCAGTGGACACCAGCCCGGCCGACGACACGGACCGGCACCCGATGGCACGGGCCGAGGTTCGAACGCTCCAGCCTCGGAGTGGAGATCCAGCAAACCCGGCGCGGGCAAGCTCAGATGTGGCCCATCGCCTCCATGGCGCGGGCGACCTTCACGAAGCCGGCGATGTTGGCGCCGACCGTGTAGTTGCCGGGCGCGCCGTATTCCTCGGCTGTTTCGTGGCAGGTGCGGTGGATGTTGGCCATGATCTCCTGCAAGCGCGCCTCGGTGTATTCGAAGGTCCAGGAGTCCCGGCTCGCATTCTGCTGCATCTCCAGCGCACTGGTGGCCACACCGCCGGCATTCGCGGCCTTCCCGGGGCCAAAGGCGATCCCGGCCTCGCGGAAGGTCTGGATACCCTCCGGGGTGACCGGCATGTTGGCGCCCTCGGCGACCGCGATGCAGCCGTTTTCGACCAGGACCTTGGCGTCCTTTCCGGTCAGTTCGTTCTGGGTGGCACACGGCAGGGCCACATCGCAGGGGATCTCCCAGATACTGCCATTCTCGCTGTACTTCGCGCCCTTCTTGCGCTCCGCGTAGGCACTGATCGGGCCGCGCTCGCGTTCCTTGATCTGGCGCACCAGGTCCAGGTCGAGCCCGTCCTCGTCGAGGATAACCCCGCGGGAGTCGGAACAGGCGATCACCCGGGCGCCCAGCTGCTGGGCCTTCTCGGTGGCATGGATCGCCACGTTGCCGGCCCCGGAGATGATCACGCGTTTACCCTCCAGCGAGTCGTTGCGCGCCTTCAGCATCTCCTGAGTGAAGAAGATCGCCCCGTAGCCGGTGGCCTCGGTGCGTGCACGGCTGCCGCCCCAGTCGAGACCCTTGCCGGTGAACACGCCGGCCTCGAAGCGGTTGGTCAGGCGCTTGTACTGGCCGAACAGGTAGCCGACCTCGCGCTGGCCCACGCCGATGTCGCCCGCGGGCACGTCAGTGTACTCGCCGATGTGGCGGTACATCTCGGTCATCAGGCTCTGGCAGAAGCGCATGATTTCGGAATCGGAGCGCCCCTTCGGGTCAAAGTCGCTACCGCCCTTGCCGCCCCCGATCGGCAGGCCGGTGAGGGCGTTCTTGAACACCTGCGAGAAGCCGAGGAACTTGATGATGCCCAGGTACACCGAGGGGTGAAAACGCATGCCCCCCTTGTAGGGGCCCAGCGCACTGTTGAACTGGACGCGGAAGGCCCGGTTGATGTGCAGCTCGCCCTTGTCGTCCTGCCAGGGGACGCGAAAGATGATCTGACGCTCGGGCTCGCAGATGCGCTGGATGATCTTGAGCTCGGCGAGCTCCGGGTACTTCACCAGCACCGGTCCCAGCGTCTCCAGCACGCCATGGACAGACTGATGGAATTCCGTCTCCCCGGCGTTGCGGTGCAGGACTTCCTGATAAATGGGTTCGAGCTTCTCGTCGAGGCTTCCGTTCATGGATCGCATCCTGATGGTCTGATTCGGACGCATTTAGGCATGCGGGTGCCGAGAAGACAATCCCGACCGCCCCATGATGGTGCATTCCGTCACCGACTTCGCAGCGCAGGAAGGGGGCCGGGTGCGGCGTCAGATCGCGCTATTGGCCGCGATCTATCGAAGGCGACAAAGACCTGGCCTGACGCCGAGAACCTGCGCGGCCGGCCGGTCCATCGGTCGCGGCTTCGGGGTCATGGACAGCCTGCGGGCTTCCGTGCGAACCGGCGTACTTGAGAAGCCGAAGATGAAGATGGCGCAGGACATACCCGCCAGCAGGCCCTCACCGGCGCCAATAAGGATCACGCCGCTCGCGCCAGTGTCATACGTCTGGGTCAGCATCACGATCCCGACCATTATCAGCGCGATCGCCACCAGCTTGAGCGTGTCGGGGCTTTCCAGCTTCAGGGCGAAGGAGACGATTAGACGAACACCGGAGCGGTGTACCTCAGTGTGCCCGCCACGGCCACGCTAGCGTTCGCGATACTCAGGAAGTAGAACGCGAAGTGGCCCGCCACACCCGGCGCGAAGCGGCGCCTCCGAAGGAATTACCATCATCCGGCAACGCTCTGGGCCCAAGCGTCCGGAACGAAGGCACTTTTACTCACCGGTCGCGGTCTCATCTGCTATGAATAGGTGAGCATCTTCGCTCGCCCCGGTCGCCTGCAGGTCTCCACCATGTCCGAACGTGTTCCCCCGATTGCCTGGACGCCGGCCGTTTTCTTTGCACTGACCAACCTGGCCGCGGTCACGCTGGTGCCGTGGTGGTGGCTCACCCAGGGCTTCAGCGGCGCGGCCTGGCTGTTTTTTGGCCTGTTCCTGGTGCTGAGCGGGCTGGGCATCACGGTGGGTTATCACCGGCTCTGGGCGCACCGCACCTTCAAGGCGCGGGGGCCATTGCGCGTTCTGCTGGCGCTGAGCGGTGCCCTGGCGCTGCAGAACAGCATCTACAACTGGGGCGCGCGGCATCGCGTGCATCATCGCTACGTGGATGATGTGGAACGCGACCCGCATTCCATCAAGCGCGGTTTCTGGCATGCCCACATGGGCTGGATGCTACGCAACTGGCCCACCAGCGAGCCCGACTATTCGCGGGTGAAGGACCTGGCAAAGGACCCGGTGGTGATGTGGCAACACCGGCATTACTGGACCCTGGCATGGGGACTGAACCTGGGCCTGCCTCTGCTGCTGGGGCTGGCATTCGGGGATGTGATCGGCATGCTGCTGCTGGCCGGCATTTTGCGCATGGTGCTCAGCCACCACTTCACGTTCTTCATCAACTCCCTGGCGCATTGGTGGGGCCGTCGTCCCTACAGTGACGACAGCACCGCCGTGGACAACGGACTGGTCGCCCTGCTCACCTGGGGCGAGGGGTACCACAACTTCCACCACGCCTTTCAGGCGGACTACCGCAACGGGGTGCGCTGGTGGCAGTACGACCCCTCGAAGTGGCTGATCAACCTTTTTGCCTGGACCGGACTGGTGTATGACCGCCGCTGGACACCGCGCTTCAAGATCATGCGCGCACGGCTGCACACCGAGTTTCGCCGCCTGCTCAATGCCGACCAGGCCGGGCCGGCGCACGACTCCTGGCGCGCAACCGTGGAGCGGGAGTATCAGCGTTTCCGCGATACCGTGAACCAGTGGCAGGAGGTGCAGGCGCGCAAGATGCGGGCCGGGCGCGAGGCCATGAACGATCGCTGGGTGCGCACGGAACTGCGCACCCAGTTCAAGGAACTGGAGTATCGCCTCAAGATGCAGCGCCGCCGCCTGCGCGCCCTGTCGGCCTCTCGTCGCGCGACCACGGCGTGAACGCGGGCCCCGGATTGCGGGGCCCGAGTACCTTCAGGCGCGATCACCCCCCAGCTTGGCTGCGACCCGGTCGGCCACCTTGCCACGGACCACAACCTCGTCGGCGCCCGCCTGGCGCGCCGCCTTGAGCATCGCCCCTTCCACGTGCGGGCCAAAGGCGAGAATCTTCGCGTCCGGGTAGCGCTCGCGCCAGGTCGACACCGCTTCCACGCCACGGCTGCCGAGGTCGACCACCACCAGGTCGGGCTGCTCCGGCGCCTGACTGCTGGTAACCGATGCGCCGGCCGAACGCCAGCGCGACTCCAGCCGCACGCGGGTCATCAGGTCCGGGGTGTCCAGATGGATCTGCATGAGCGCTCCTGATTGGGCCGGGCGATTGAAGGGGTGGCGCGCGGCGCGGCGACCTGACCGGATCGTGGGCAACCGTGCCCGGGCGGGTCGATTCCGCGCCTGCACGTAGTACAAACTCTAGACTACCGGGTACCGCCGGCATCATCGCGTTCGCGAAGGCCGGCTGGAAAGCCCCTCCTTGGCCCGGCTACAACCAGAGAACGGATAACAATGGCCCTGAGCGAACTCGAGCGCAAACGGATCGAAAAGCTGATGGAGGCGTTCATGGAACGGCGGCGGCCGCCCGCCCATGTTCGAGACCGTCTGGACTTTGTCTGGCGCCTGGAGGGTCAAAGCGTGTCGCTGTACGAGGTGCGCCCGCTGATGGATGACGCTTCGAGGATCGTGGAAAACCCGGTATTCAAGGCCACGTTCGTGCGCAAGTCGGGCCGATGGAAACTCTACTGGCAACGGGCAGACCTGAAGTGGCATGGCTACGACCCACACCCGGAACTCGCCTCGCTGGAGGACGTGCTACAGGTGGTGGAGAAAGACGAATACGCCTGTTTTTTCGGATAGGGAACACGGATGCACGAGTTTTCGCTGATGGCCGATTTGATGCGCAAGATCGAGCAGGTGGCGGCCGACAACAACGCCCGGCGCGTGACCCGCGTACGGGTATGGCTGGGCGCGTTGTCGCATATCACGCCGGAGCATTTCCGCGAGCACTTCGAGGACGGCACCCGCGGCACCGTCGCCGAGGGGGCCGAGCTGGACGTGGAGACCTCGGACGACGAGACCCACCCCGAGGCCCAGCAGATCCTGCTGCGGAGCCTGGACGTGGCGTGAGCGCCGCCGCGACACGCGCCCCGTCGCCTGCGCGCTGGCACCTGGTGGTCACCGGCCGGGTTCAGGGCGTTGGCTTCCGGCCGTTTGTCGCGGAGCGGGCCCGGCGGCTCGGCATCACCGGCTCGGTGGGCAACACGCCGTCCGGCGTGGTGATCCAGGCCGAGGGACGAGAGGCCGCGCTCGTCGCGCTGCGGGCTGCCCTGGAGCAGGAGGCCCCGCCGGCCGCGCGGGTCGATGCGATCACCGTGACGGCATCTCGCCCCGTCGGCGATACCACCTTCCGCGTGGTTCAGGGTCCCGGGCAGGGCGGCGCGCCGGCCCTGGCGCCGGACCGTGCACCCTGCCCAGACTGCCGCGCCGAGATCCGTGACCCCGAGGCAAGGCGCTACCGCTACCCGTTTACCGCCTGTACGGTCTGCGGGCCGCGCTGGAGTATAGCGACGGCCCTGCCCTGGGACCGCTCGCAGACCACCCTGGACGGATTCCCGCTGTGCGCGGCCTGCCGGGCGGAGTTCGAGGCCCCGGGGGACCGGCGCTTTCACGCGGAGGCCATGGCCTGCCCGGACTGCGGGCCGCAGGTAACGCTGCGCGGCCCGGACGGAAGCGAACACGCCACCGGCGATGCGGCCCTGCACGCGGCAGTCAACGCCCTGCGCGAGGGGCAGATCCTGGCGCTGAAGGGTCTGGGCGGGTTCCAGCTCCTGGTGGACGCGACCCGCCAGGATGCGGTGGCCCGCCTGCGCGCGCGCAAGCAGCGCCCGGACAAGCCGCTGGCGGTCATGCTGCCGGATGGCGACTGGCTGGACCAAGTGGCACGTGCCACCGGCGCCGAACGTACGCTGCTGGATGCGCCGGAGGCACCGATCGTGCTGGTGGACCGCCGGCCCGGCGCCCCGCTGGCAGAGGGCGTGGCGCCGGGGTTCAACCGTCTGGGACTGATGCGGCCGGCGACGCCGCTGCATCACCTGCTGCTGGAGGCCTTCGCCGGCCCGCTGGTCTGCACCTCGGGCAACCGCGGCGGCGAGCCCCTTTGTATCGACACCGCGGAGGCGGTGACCCGACTGGGCATGATCGCGGACGGGATCCTGGACCACGACCGGCCGGTCGCGCGGGCACTGGACGATTCGGTGTTCCAGATCGCCGCGGGTCGGCCTCAATGCCTGCGCCTCGGCCGCGGGTATGCGCCGCTGCGAGTGCCCCTGCCAGACGCCGGGCCCGTCACCCTTGCGCTGGGGGGCCACCTGAAGGCCGCCCCGGCCCTGGCCCTGGAGGACGAGGTGGTCGTCGGCGCCCACGTCGGCGACCTGGACAGCGATGCGGCCCTGCACCGGCTGGCTGGCGAGGCCCGCGCACTGGGCGAGCTCTGTGGCGTGGACATCGCGCGCGTCGCCTGCGACCGGCATCCCGACTACGCCTCCACGTCGCTGGCCGGGGGCTGGGGGCCTCCGGTCGTCGCCGTACAGCACCATCACGCCCACGCGGCGGCCTGCCTGGCGGAGCACGGGGTACGCGAACCAGCCGTGGCGCTGGTCTGGGACGGCATGGGCCTGGGAGAGGACGGCATGCTATGGGGCGGCGAATGCCTGGCAGTGGACGCCGACAGGGGCTTTGAACGGCGCGGTCATCTGCGGCCCTTTCGCCTGCCCGGGGCCGAGGCCGCGATCCGCGAACCCCGGCGCGCCCTGCTGGGCCTGCTGCATGCCCACTTCGACGGCGATCCGGCCGCGCTGGAGGCGAGCCCCGCGCGGGCCTTGTTTACCGCTGCGGAATGGCACCCGCTGCTCGCGGCACTGGAGCGAGGGATCCACGCCCCCTGGACGTCCAGCGTCGGGCGGCTGTTCGACGCGGTCGCGGCACTGGGCGGGCTGCGCACCGGCGCCGGCTTCGAGGGGCAGGCGGCCATGCTCGTGCAGCAGGCGGCGGAGGCCGCAGGGGGCAGGGTCAACGCCACTGGCATTTCGCTGAGTACGGCCACAACACCGTGGCGGGCCGACTGGGGCCCGCTGGTCGCCGCCCTGCTGGCCGATCATGCCGGCGCGGCGACACCCGGACGCATGGCGGCCCGCCTGCACGGGGCGCTGGCCGGATTCGCGGTCGACGCCGCCCGGGCCGGGGGGCATGCAACCGTGGCGCTGACCGGCGGATGCTTCCAGAATCGGTGGTTGCTGCAACAATGCGTGGACGCGCTGCAGGCCGCCGGCTTCCGTGCGCTGTGGCCGCAACGCATCCCGCCCAATGACGGCGGGCTGGCGCTGGGCCAGGCGCTGATCGGGCGCCGGGCCGCGGTGCCCCCGAACGGAGACTGAGCCCATGTGTCTTGCCATCCCCGGTCGTATCGACAGCGTGGACGGTGTCGACCCGCTGTTCCGCCAGGCGCGCGTAGCCTTCGGTGGCGTCACGCGCGTGGTCTCGCTGGCCTGCACCCCGGAGGCCGGGCCCGGCGACTACGTGCTGGTCCACGCCGGCATCGCGATCGCCACCCTCGACGAGGCCGCTGCCGAACGCACCCTGGCGGCCCTGCGCGAAATCCCCGCGCACGACCCGCCCGCCCCGGAGGGCCCGTGAAGCACTTGGACGAATACCGCGACCCGGCGCTGATCCTGCGTCAGGTGGAAGCGATCCGCGCCACCTGCACCCGGCGCTGGACGCTGATGGAGGTCTGCGGCGGCCAGACCCACGCGATCCTGCGCCATGGCCTGGATGAACTGCTGGCGGACGCCGTCGAGCTGATCCACGGGCCCGGCTGCCCGGTCTGCGTGACCCCGGCCGAGACCCTGGACCAGGCGGTACTGCTGACCCGACGCCCGGAGGTAATGCTTTGCACCTTCGGCGACATGCTGCGCGTGCCCGGGGCGCTGGGCGACCTGAACGCGGCGCACGCAGCCGGGGGCGAGGTGCGCGTGATCTACTCGCCGCTGGATGCGGTGGCGCTGGCGCGCGAACACCCGGAGCGCGAGGTCGTGCTGCTGGCGGTGGGCTTCGAGACCACCGCCCCGGCCGCCGCGATCGCCGTGCTGCAGGCCGAGGCCCTGGGCCTGGGCAACCTGTCGCTGCTGGTCTCGCACTCGCTGGTACCGCCGGCGATGGAGGCCCTGCTAGCCGACCCGGACAACCGCATCCAGGGCTTCCTGGCCGCCGGCCATGTCTGCACGGTGGAGGGGGCGGCCGCCTATCACGCGATCGCCGAACGCTTCCGGGTCCCAATCGTGGTGACCGGCTTCGAGCCGGTGGACCTGCTGGCCGGGATCCACGCCTGCGTGGAGCAACTGGAACGCGGCGCGGCCCGGGTGGAGAACCGCTACGACCGGGCAGCGCCGGACGACGGCAACGCAGCCGCGCGCGCTGCGGTCTCTCGCGTCTTCGAGCCGGTCGAGCGCGAATGGCGGGGCATGGGACGCCTGCCCGCCAGCGGCCTCGGGCTGCGCTCGGAATACGCCCGGTTCGACGCCGTGGCCCGTTTCGGGCTCGTCACACCCGAGGCGACCGGGGATGGCCCCTGCATCGCCGGCGAGGTGCTGCGCGGACTGCGCCGCCCCACCGACTGCCCCGCCTTCGGCCGCGATTGCACGCCGGATACCCCGCTGGGCGCGCCCATGGTCTCCTCCGAGGGGGCCTGCGCGGCCTACCTGCACTTTCGGGGCGAGGCATGACCACCGACGTCGTACGCCTCGCGCATGGCGGCGGGGGGCGGATGCAGGCGAAGCTGCTGGACGAGGTGATCCTGCCAGCGCTGGGCATCCCGGCCCTCGCCGCCCCCGATGCCGCCGTGCTCGACGCCCCGGGCGGGCGCCTGGCAATTACGACGGACAGCTTCGTGGTGCGGCCGCTGTTCTTCCCGGGTGGCGACATCGGCCGGCTCGCGGTGCACGGTACGATCAACGACCTCGCTATGGCCGGGGCGCGCCCCCTGTGGCTGACCCTCGGCCTGATCCTGGAGGAGGGGCTGCCGCTGGACGACCTGCGGCGCGTCCTCGCCTCGGTGCAGGCGGCCGCAGAGGAATGCGGCGTGCGGGTGGTCGCCGGCGACACCAAGGTGGTGGAGGCCAGGCGCGGCGACGGGGTCTACATCAACACCAGCGGGGTGGGCGTCGTGCCCGAAGGCGTGCAGATCACGCCGGGCGCGATCCGGCCCGGTGATGTACTGCTCGCCAGTGGCGATCTTGGCCGCCATGGTGTCGCAATCCTCGCCGCCCGCGAAAACCTGGGCCTGGACCCGCCGATCCCCAGTGACAGCGCATCGGTCGCCGGGGCCGTGGCCGCACTACTGGCCGCCGGCGTGCCCGTGCATGCGCTGCGCGACCCGACCCGCGGCGGTGCGATCGCCGCCCTGCAGGAGCTGGCCGATGCCTCCGCCTGCCGGCTGGTGCTGGAGGACGCCGCAATCCCCGTGCGCAACGACGTGCGCGGGGCCTGCGAGATCCTTGGTCTGGACCCGCTGCACTCCGCCTGCGAGGGCCGCTTCCTGGCCGCCGTTCCGGAACACGCGACCGCTCAGGCCCTGAGGATTCTCCGGACCCGCGCGGAGACAGCCGGGGCCGTCGCCATCGGACGGGCGGAGGCGGGCGAACCGGCCGTCATCCGGCGCCTGGCGACCGGCGTGGAGCGCCGGGTCATCCTGCCGGCCGGCGAGCAACTGCCACGTATTTGCTGAAGCGGCCTGCGTGTCGCGCTATGGTGGGTCAGAACGACAGGAGGACCCCGAGATGAACTTGCGCACCCTCATGGGAACCGCTCTAGCATTGGCCACCACGCCCGTCCTGGCCCACCCCGGGCACGGACACGGGGACGCCTTCTCGCTGCTCCACTTCCTGAGTTCACCCGAGCATCTCTGGCCCCTCGGGCTGCTGATGCTGGCCATTGTCGGGGGCCTGTTCGGTGCCCGCTGGTACCGCCACCGGGCGCGACGCTGACGTCAGCCGGCGACGGACGAACCTTCCACCGCCCACCAGTAGCGCTGTTCGTAGTCGCGGTCGCGATCGCGCACGGGTACCGGGACGAAACCCATCGTCGCGAAGAAATTGGCCGCCGAGGCCTGGGCCTTGACCAGCACCCCGGCCACCCCGGCCTCGTGCGCGGCGCTCCGGCAGGCCTCGACCAGTTGCCGGCCCACACCCTGCCCGCGGTCGGCTCGCCCCACGTAGAGGCCATGCAGCAGCAGCCCGTCGGCGGCACCCTCCGGCAGCTCGCGGGGCTCCGCCGTCTCCCAGGCGGCGACGCCGACCACCTCGCCCGCACGCTCCAGCACCGTCACCTCGAGGAACATCAGATCGGCCTCGGTATAGCGGTAGGCCGGCAGGGCGAGCCGGCGCACACGTTCGGGCAGGGGCCAATCCTCGATCGCCTCGGCCACCAGATGGTTGATGGTGTCGAGATCGCCGGGGCGGGCCGGGCGGAGGGATTCGGGAGATTTCGTCATGGGCATGTTTGCAGTATTGGGCACAGTCGGGCTCGTCGTCGGCATGGTTCCTGCTCGGACCTGTTCGACAGGCCGAAGTGCCGGGACAAACGGCCCGCGCGGGCCGTCACGACAACGCCATCCCCGATCAGGGATAATCGTGGCGCACCGAAAGGAGACGACACCGCACCATGACGGAACTGAAAAAGGCGATCGAGCACCAGCGCGACTACCTCGAGGACAAACTGCATGAACCCCTGGCGGAGATCGCCGGCCGGCTGAGTGCCGCCTGGCCGCGCCGCGAGGCGCTGGACTCGATACTGGAGGAGGCGATCCGCCAGATCCCGGAAGCGACCTTCGTGTATGCACTGAACACCGAGGGGGTCCAGCTTTCGGACAACATCTCGCGCACTGGTGTACTGCCGGAACACTTCGGGCGCGATCGCTCGCAGCGCCCGTACATGAAGGAGGCCGTGCCCGCGGACGGTTTCCTGCTGTCGGATGCCTACATCAGCCTGCTCGGACGCCGGCCATCCCTGACCTCATTGCAGCTGGTGCGCGACGACCAGGGCAATGCGCTGGGCTTTCTCGGCGCGGATTTCGACCTGCGCAACCTGCCCGACTTCTCCGAGGACCTGTACGAGGAACCCAGCGAGTGGCGCCAGATCAAGGGCGATCCGTCGATTCGCGGGACACTGTTCCTGCAGAGCCGCACCGAGAGCCTGATGGACCAGAACATGGACACCGCCCTGGCCATTCTGGAAGAACTGTTCACCGAGCGCGGCGTGTTCCAGGGCGTATTTCACTTCTCCAGTTCGCGCGCCACGCTGTGGACCACCGAGGACCCGTACCGCTACCGCATCCTGACCCACGAATCCCTGGGCGACCCGGACGTCTGCCTGGCGTTTCCGCACGAGCCATACCCCGCGGAGGCGCTGATCCCGAGGGAGGACGTCGGCCGCGTGCTGGAGGCGTTGCGCGCGTTGCGCTATGCCGACGAGACCGTGTACCTGCGTTCCGCCTCGATCAACCTGTTCAACGGCATGATCAGCCTGACCTTCTCGTGCGACGGCTCGCATTACATGACCTGGGACGACTTCCTTGGCCGCTCCATCCAGTTCTGGATCGGCGCCACCGGCTGAACTCGCGCTTTCAGCTCAGGCGCTTCTGGCACTCAAACGGCAAGAAGCGTGTCTCGATTAAGTGGTAAAGGCGAGCCCCCAAGCGGATCTACCGAGAAGGTTTCAGCATCACACATTGCCGATTGCCCCGACGGTGACGCTATTCCGAAAGGGCAACAAGCAAGGTTTGACCCCAGATCCTCCACCTCATCGCGTTGGTTGGTAATGACGAGCGCCCACTCCCCGTTTTCTGCTCAATTTCCATCGGTCAGCGCAAAAGGCATGGTTTGACCCCGACTTTCCGCTATTCGGCCTTACCCCTTGCCGGTTACCCCAACGCCGATGCTTGGCCGAAAGGGCAATAGGCAAGGTTTTACCCCAGGTCCCATCACTGCCTGTGATACGCCAAGCGAAAGCCGGGCAGTCGCATAGACCCGGGGCAGGATCACTATCACCCGGCCATCTTCTTGAGGTTTTCGTGGATCTTGAAAATCACAATCAGAAGTTCGGACCACACGCGGGCCCCGATCGCGCCGAAAATGATCACCCCGAGCCCCATGAGGAAGCTCACAAATGTCATCTCATTACCGAACCGCCCGCCGGTAAACATGGTGCCAATCCCGGCCAGCGCGACACCGACCAACAAGAGCCAGTACACGATGGTGATAATTTTCGGGGTGAGCATGGTGTCGAAGAAAAATAGGTCACGCATGGAATCATCCTTGGGTTGTTTGGCGCTGGGAAATCCAGACCCGGGCCAGTAGTTGAGGTGCCCACTCGGCGAGACGGATTGGCGTTATCGCGAGAGAGCACCGATTGTATGTGGCAGATGTACTGGACGCGAAGGGACGCCGGGCGACCTCGCTCCCTGACCGGGATTACCGCCACTCAGCAACGAACTCCAACAGCAGAAGGCCTCATTCAGGGCGCGCTACCAGCACATTCGTTAGTGCTTCGTTTATCGCAGCAGGTGACGCATCATGTTTTCACCGAGGCGGCGTTGCGCTTCGGCCGCGTTATTGCATGCCTCGGTATTGGCGTCACGGCCCTGGGCCGCCTTCTCCATACACTCAACAGAAACCTTCTCGAGCTGGTCGGGGTTTTCCATCAGCGTTTCGACCGACGGAGCACCGCAGGCCCCGAGTAGAAAGACGAGCGGGGTAGCGAAAAGTACCTTTTTCATTTTGGGCATCCTTGTTTTCTGTCCGTACATTCTGCCCCTACCGTAAAACACGGTGAAGCGTATAAACCTTAATTTAATACACCTTTTTAATTTGGGACAATGCACCAACGACTCCGACAACTAAACTCAAGACGACAAGAAGCCAGCATTCGATCCCGGAGCTCCCGCCGGATTTCTACCTTACCCATTGCCAACTACCTTAGCGACGACGCCATGCCGAAAGGGCAGAGGGCAGGCCTTGACCGCAGATATCCCAGATTCGTCTCAGATCCATTGACCAATGTTTTTCTAGGCATGAATCGGAGAGAAACCTTCTTGTTTGAGATATTTTTCTAATGTCGATTCGCGTAGTTTTCCCGCTTTTACGACCAGAAAATAATAAGAAACGAACAATGCGATGGGGGCGAAAAATATTCCAATAACAATCACAACCATCAGAAGCGCCACAGGGAAAACGAAGAACAGCCAGATGTAGCCTAAAGTTTTGTATGGTGAGTTCAACGGGTCGACGCAACAGTGGCCATGAGTTTATCCGCCGGGGAGATAAAGCCCAAAGTTTTCCGCGGTCGCCGATTCAAGCGGAGGGCGACTTCATCCAGGTCGGTCTGTGAGAAGCCGGCCAGTTCCGTACCCTTGGGGAAGTACTGGCGCAGCAGGCGGTTGGTATTCTCGTTGGTGCCGCGCTGCCAAGGACTCTGCGGGTCACAGAAGTAGACCTTCACATCCGTGTCGGCGGTGAAGGCCTTATGGCTGGCCATCTCGCTGCCGCGATCCCAAGTCAGGGAGCGCCACATCTCGCGCGGGAGTCTGCGGACCTCGCGGCTGAGCGCGCTCGCGACACTCGCCGCATCCTTGCCTTGGACCTTCACCAGCATCGTAAAGCGGGAGTGGCGCTCGACAAGCGTGGCGATGTGGCTGTTCTTCGCCCCGGAGATCAGGTCTCCCTCCCAGTGGCCCGGTATCGCACGATCTTCCACTTCCGCCGGACGCTCTCGGATCGATATGGCATCAATGATCTGGCCGCGCGGCTGTCCTTCCGTGCTCGCAAGGCGTGAGCGGCGCATCATCCGTCGCGAACGCAGGTGCTTCAGCAGTTCTTTCTTGAGTACGCCGCGAGCCTGAATGAAAAGGCTGCGGTAAATCGTCTCGTGGGAGATGTGCATATTGGACGCGCCTGGATATTGAACCCGTAGCCATCCTGCGATTTGCTCGGGCGACCAGTCCAATCCGAGCTTCTCTGCCACTATTTGTTGCAGTGGGATATGCGTTGCGAGCCGACAGGGTTTGGGGCGCCGCGCCCGATCCCACGCCCGACTATCGGCCACAGTGGCGCGATATGTGCGCCGGGTGCCGTGGCGCGCGATCTCGCGGCTGATCGTGGAAGGGGCGCGCTGGAGGGTCGCGGCAATCTGACGGATCGTTGCCCCGCCAGCAAGGCTGCGGGAGATCTCCTCGCGCTCTGAGGGCGTCAACGCCAGACGGGACCTGCGACGCTCGGCAGGGGCAATTCCGCCACACGCGGCGACGACGCCATGAATCGAACCAGCCTGCTTGCCCAGCGCTCGGCCAATGTCACTGAGCGACTCGCCGGCTTGCCACCGTGCCCAAAGCTCAGCCCTCTGTTTGGCCGAGAATCCCGGCCTCCCCATTTGCTCCATATGCAACACCCCCCAAACGCAGTATTAGGACCGAAGGTGTTGCATCGATCAATTGAACTCACCATGCCTTTTTTATGGAGGAGATTTCGGATCGGTCGTATACTTTTCTTTCTCCGCTCTCACAAGCGAACATCACACTTAAGCCCCCGCCAACTTCAGATATGTAAAATTTGCCTTCTGTCCCGGGCGACATATATGAGTTTACCGTATTTGGGACTTGGATGTTTTTTACCATCCGGATATTTCCATCGTTATCAATGAATCGTATATAGGCATAAAGGGTGTAATTTTGGGTATACTCAGTCTGCCCAAGCGCCTCGATTTTTCCTTCGATATGAGATAGGTTATTCATCTGTGCCTCCCCTCGAATGTTTGCGTTGTTCCATTTTGGATAAGTTTATGTTCAGGTCGTTTGGTCGCGTCGAAAAATGGGTCGAAAACCCTCTTATGTGTTTTCTATACCTTGCTTTTTATCGTCACGGGTCCCTGATACAACTTTAAGCGCAAGTCAGCGGCTCGGTCCTAATCATGCATTTGGCCACCGCCTCCTCTTGATAAATTACGGCTTCGATAGACGCATCACTTGCGACCACCTCGCCCGTGACCTTCAAAAACTCGATTTTCTGGTGATGAGCGAAGGTATCCATCGAACGCCCGGTTTAATTGTTTTTCTGGACAATGTTGGTTTTTCGGGATTAGAGCATCAGGGTCCGATCCGGGCCCATCAGGGGCGCGATACGTAACGTCCGTGGACGAAGCGTTCGCGGCCTTGGTAGTCGATTCGAAGCCATCCATTGGGTTCGTCGCCGAGCACCTCCAGTGATGTGCCGGCGGTTACCACGCCCACGGCGCGCGTATCCGCAGAGGGGCCGGACCGGACGTTAAGCGCCTCGGCCGTCACCCGGCCCAGCTCGATTTCGTGGTCGCTGCGGCCCCCCAACGACGACGGGGAAGACAGTAAGACCGGCATCAGGGCATCGTCCCAGGCGGCCACCAGGTGGCTGGCGCGGGAGAACCCCGGGTACACGTGCAGGCTGTCGTTGATGGCGAGCCCGACCGGCAGCACGGCGGGCTGCACGTTCAGCGCCCAGCGCGTGGCGTGCGCCACCCAGGGGCTGCCGGCGTCGTCGAGGTTGGCGACCAGATGCCCGACCGGGCCGGAACGCGGGTCGAGGGGCTCGCTGGCGGCGCGAAGCGTGAACGGAAGCAGGAAGAGGACGACCAGCAACAGGCCAACCAGAAGGAAGGCCTTGAGGGCGAAGTGGTGGGCGGACCACTCGGGCGCTTCGTCGTCCCCGGTCAGCAGCAGGTCGGTGCCCTTGACGAGGATCTTGCCCAGCGACAGGAACACCAGGAGCAGCGAGAGGACCATGGCGATGGGCGGCACGAGGACCGCGCGCAGGGCATCCTTGCCAGTGGCCTCGTATACCTGGCCGTTACCGAACAGGGTCGTTTCGGCTTCCAGTTCGGTGATGGTGTCCCGCACACGCCGTTCAATGCCGGGTTCGATCACGTTGAGGCGGAAGGCCTCGCGGTTCCAACCGGTGAGCATGGGCTCGATGTAGTCTTCGCCCATCTCTTCGCGCATGGCCTGCTGGACCTCGGGCAACCGCTCGAACCGAGCGAAGGTGAGGTCGGGCCCGGCGTCGAGACCCTCCGCTCGCATCTGCGCATCCCACTCTGCGCGCAGGTCGGCGTTTACCCGCGCATCGACGGCCGATTCGAAGACGGCGCGGTCGGCGACGGTCCAGTCCCAGGGCAGGTCGAGGCCTTCGCGCTCCAGGCGGTTGCGCACACGGCTGCTGGTGGTCGGGTGGGTGCGAAACTCGGCGATCGAGGTGATGTCGGGGCGGTAACCACCGCTTTCGCGCACGAAATCGCCCACCATGCCCGGGCGGATGCGCTTCTCGTAGTGCGCGGCATCGTTGGTGTAGTGGTAACGCTTGTCCTTCCAGCCACCGTCGCCTCCGCCCGCCCGGTCCAGCACCTGGCCGGCCACCGAGGCGCCACCCGAAATGACAGCCGCCAGCGCGGAACGGCCGAGATTTTCGGCGGCGGAGACCTCTTCCTCGATCAACCAGTAGCGGGGTTCGTACTGATCGAGATCGATGCGGGCCATGTCGCCGTCGTACTGGCGCCGGGCGGTTCGGGCGCAGAAGGCCCGCTCGCCGCAGCGCTCCATGCGTTGGAAGTAGCGATACACCACGGGCGCGGCCTCGTCGGCGCGGGCGCGCACGCGGCCATTGAATGCCTGCACCCCCTGCTGGTATTCCTGCCAGCCGGACTGGATCTCGGTTTCCATGGTTTCGCGATAGCGCGCGACCTCCGAGTCACTGGATTCCACGCGGTCGTGATAGGACTGCGCGGCATCGGCATAACGGCGGTAGTTGGTACGCACGTCGGTGACGAACGTCTGGTACTCCTCCCAGTAGGTCTCGAAGTCGTCCGCGACCGCCTGGCGCAGGTGCTGGCGCAGGATCGGGAGGCGCTGACCCTCGAGGGTCTCGACCAGGCGGGCATCGGCAAACACGAGCCCGCCAAAGATGGTCAGGAAGGTCTTGGCGGCGGGTGTCTGCATCGCGTCCTCGCCGAGATCCAGGCCTTCGATCTCGACCGTGTTGCTAGCGAGCGCGGCGCGCAGTAGCTGGGTGAAGTGTGCGCGCTGACGTTCCTCGGCCGTGCTCGGCTCGATCAGGATGCGTTCGATCGCCACCTTCTGGCCCAGGAACATCACGGACCAGCCGACCAGGAAGATCATCAGATAAGCGCCCAGGCGCACCGACAGGGCGCGCACGGCCAGCCAGCGTGAGGCGGTCTCGGCCAGGAGCAGGGCAAAGCCGAAGCCGGCCAGGGTCCTCCCCAGCAACTCGATGTGATGCAGCCGTTCCGGCGACAGGGCGTCCCCGCCGGCGTACTGGACCAGGACGCCGTTAAAGGCGACCTCGAGGACCACGTACAGCGCCAGCAGCAGGAGAAACAGCACCGGGGCAGAGGGAAGACGCAACAGGAACACGCGGCTACTCCTCCAGCCGGATGCGAATGGGGCTGGACTCGCCGAAATCCACCTCGCCCCCTTCGACCCGTTCGGGCAGGCTGAAGTCCGGGCGCGCGCTACCACTGGTAGCTGCCTGTCGAACGCCCCCGGCTCGGGCATCCGACAGCGCTCGCACCCCGGAGTCCAGGGTCAAGTACAGGTCCTCCCGGGCGTAAGTTGCCTGGGTCTCGAGGTCACGCAGGTCGGCTTCCGCAGGGAGTGCGGCGATCAGTTCTCCGGCCGGCGTCCTGGGGGTGTAGTCGCCGCGGGGTTCGGGGAGGCCCGCGATGCGACCGCAGAACTGATAGACCGAGCTGTCCATGATCGCGATATCCGGAGCGCGACCTCGCTGCTTCAGGGAACGGATCGCGTCCTCGTGATACTCCGGCGCATTGATGGTGTAGGTGGCCACCTGACGCAGCCCAGCGGCGCGTGCCCGCTAGCGCAGCCCCGGCACTTCGGCGTAGCGACGCACGTCCAGATGCAGGCCGGCGTTGGGGCCCAATGTGTCGTGGATCCGCCGAAGAGCGGCGGTCGACGTGTGATCGCGCGCCCGGACGCCGTACCACCAGGTCGCGACGTCGGCGCTCAGCTCCAGGGCCTCGCGATTGCGTTCATACAGAGGATCCTGCGAAACCGCACCCTGGAGCCGCGCGCGCAAGATGCGCAGGGACTCCCGGTGGGGGCTCTGAATCAGGCCCAGGTACACATCGGGGTTCAACGTTCGCAGATAACGCAGGGTCTCGAGATCGCCGCTGGAGTAGCTGTAGCGGCCCGCACCCAGGTGGCGGTGCACCATGGCATTCAGTTGGTACAGGGCGCCTTCGCCGGCCTTGGACTTGATGTCGATATTGAGGATCTGGCCTTCGGGCGCGGAGAGGCGGAAGGCGTGCAGGGCATGGGCCAGGGTCGGGGGACGTTCATCGACCAGGCGACCGGTATTGGTATCGCGCACCTGCAGCGCGCGCCACCCGGGCAGGAACATCCGGTCAAGGCGCTCGCGCTGACCATCCCGACGGCCCGTTGCGCGGCCGGTTCGGGTGTCGTGATGGAGGACCCAGGTGCCGTCGAACAGCCGCATGACATCGATCTCGACCGAATCGAATCCGCCCTCGGCCGCCCGCTGGATGGAACTCAGCGTGTTTTCGTGGGCATCCGGGTCGCCCCGATGCGCCTCCAGACGCAGATCTCCGCATGGGGCCTCGGCGGCGGGCACGACTTCCCCGAAGTAATTAAGGTAGGTACCGCGGTCCCACAGCGCGAGCTGCATGTCGATGGTGCGCTCGTCGGGCTCGCGGAGCGCACCGGGCGGCAGATGCCGCAAGGCGGCGGGACCGTCCGCGGGGGCAACACGCCGGGGCTCCGGCGTGGGGTCGGCCGTCGGCCCCGGAACACCGGGCACAGTCGCACAACCGCCGAGCATTGATGCCAGCAGGAAGGCCGCGATCGAAGATCCCTTTCTTGTTGTCATGAAGCCGCCTTCGAATCCGGGATCCTTCCCGTAAGCGCCCAGTGGAGGGGCGAGTGCGCGCCAGAATTTAGCAAGGGGCCCGGAAAAAGGGAAACGCCATGCCGGCTTCCAGTGCGCCTCCAGCAGGTTGAGACACTCGTCGAAAGAGCGCACAGAACTGACAAGGACAAGCCCGCTGAGCGATCATGGAGCATAGGTCACGCGAGGCTACCGATGGAAACCGGATACGCCAGGGAGATGGGTGGCCGCGCCGAGCAACAGGACGCGGTGACCGTGCTACAAAACGCGGACGGGCAGAGCGCCCTGCTGCTGGTCGCGGACGGAATGGGCGGCCACGAGGGCGGGGCACGCGCCTCGCACGCCGCGATCGCGACCGCCGAACGCCTGTGGACCCGCTACGCGGGGCAGGCTGCCGATGCCCGTGACCTGCTCCACGCTCTCTTCCACGAGACCCATGCAGCCTTGCTGGAGGCCGGGGGTACCGATCCGTCACAACGCCCCGGCACCACGCTGGTGGCACTGTATGTGACCCCGACCTCCGCCTGCTGGGCCCATTGCGGCGACAGCCGGCTGTACCACTTCGAGGGCGACACCCTTCAGCGACGCACGCGCGATCACACCCGGGTCCAGCAGCTGGTCGACGAGGGGGTAATAAGCGAGGCGCAAATGGCAACGCACCCGGAGCAGAACCGGCTATTGCGAGGCCTCGGCGTGGTCGACCCGATCGAGGTGGACTACGCCGAGGCCCCCGTCACCCGTCACACGCGCTTCTTGTTGTGCTCGGACGGCTTCTGGGAACAGATCGAACCGATGGAGATCGAGGAACTGCTGGACAGCCCGGACCTCGACACGGCCACCGCGCGCGCAGCCGTCGAAGCGGCGCGACGCGGCGGGCCCAAGGGTGACAACGTGGCCCTGGCAGCATGGCGGAGCGGGCCGCCGCGCAGGCGTCTCTGGCGCCGGCACCTGAAGGCGCGCATTGGGCCCACCCTGGGCCTTCTGGCGCTACTGGCTGCGGCCCTTGCGATCCTGCTGTGGCCGCTGGACTGATGCCGACCGTATACTCGCGGACTCGCCGAGCCGCACCAGTCCTTGCCATGATGCCAGCCCACACCACGCTGCTTCGCCTCGTCTCGCTTGTCGTACTGACAGCGTTCCTGTCCGGCTGTGCGCAGCTACAGGGCTTGTTCGACCCCGAGGCGGAGTCTACCGAGGACGAGGTCGTCGCGACCGACGAGGCCCCGTCCGACCCGATCGCCCGTGAGGAGCAGGACGAGCGCCTCAAGATCGCCGAGATCGTGCAGCTCTTGCAGGGCGGCGAGATGGACCGGGCACGCTCGGCACTAGACCGGATCCTCGCAGATGATCCGGGCAACCCCGCCGCCCGCGGCCTGCGTGAACAGCTCTCCGGGGATCCGCAGGCGACCCTGGGCGAGGCCTATTTCGTTCACACGGTGGAGCCGGGCGACAGCCTGGGCGGGCTGGCGCGTGAGCACCTCGGCGATGCCACCCGCTTTGTGATCCTTGCACGCTACAACGACATCGAACGCCCGGACCGGCTGCTCGTCGGGCAACGGCTGCGCATCCCGCGGGATGCAGCGGGGCCGCAACGTGGCGAGACCGATCTGGACGAACAGCTGATGGCTCTGGACCCCGACGCCGCGCCCGGCGTCAGCGAGGACGGTTTGCGCCGCGCCATCGAGGCCGACCTGGCAGCCGGGCGTTATGGCGCGGCGCTGGAGGTCGTGGAGCTGGCCCGCGAACACCCCGAGGCGCAGAACGAATGGGCCAGCTGGCTGGACCCGCTGGCGCGCGACGCGACGATCGGCTACTGGCACCGGCGGGGCGTGGAGGCGCGCGCGGCAGGCGCGACCGAAGAGGCGCTGGAGGCCTTCGGCCGGGTGCTCGAACAGGACCCGCAACACGCGACCGCGCGCCAGCACCTTGACGAGCTGGAGCAACAGCGCAAGGAGGCCCTGCACGCGGAGGCCATCGTGCGCTACCGCAACCAGGACCTGGAGACCGCCATCGCATTGTGGGACGAGGCCCTGGCGATCGACCCCGGGTTCGAGGCGGCGCGCGGCTATCGCCTGCGAGCCCTGGAACTGCAGCGTCGCCTGAATGCCCTGGACCGCGAGAACGGCCGGAGTTAATCCGTAGCGGTACGTCTTGAGGTGGCTTCGATCGGCAACTCGTCGGATGCGAGCTCCTGGGTGCGGTCGCCGTCAGCAACCGGCCCGGCAGCGCTGCGCTCGGGCGTCCCGGCGACCCGGCGCTTCATGCGCGCCTCCAGCGAGTCGGCCATCGCGTTGTAGGCACTGAAGACCCGCTCGAAGTCGTCGTGTCGACGGGCACGGATCCGGGTATCGAGCCGCCCCTGACCGATCTGGTCCAGCGCCCCGCGCAGGCGGTCCAGCGGCGCCTGAAGACGCCGGGCGAGCACGTAGGCCCCCAGGAGCACCGCGAGGAGGGTGACCAGCGTGAGCATCAGCAAGGCCATGAAGGTGGCCTCGTTCGCCGCGCGCAGCGACCCCGTGGACAGCCCGACCTGGAGTTGCCCAAGGTGATGATCCTGGTAGCGAACCGGGGCCTCGAACATGAACAGCTCTGCGCCATCCCGCCCGGTGACGGACCACACGGCCTGGCCGTCGCGACGCTGAAGCAGGCGGTCCTCGGAAGGCGGCTCGTAGGGCTGGCCCAGGGCCTCCGGGTCGCTGCTGGCCACCACCTCGCCGCGGTGGTCCACGACGCTCAGCAGGGCAATCTCCCGGTTCGCCTGCATGTCGCGCAGGCGGCCCTGGACCGCGATGGTGTCCTCCAGCAACAGGTCCTCGGCACTCTCCACCGAGATGATCTGCGCCAGCGTGGCCCCATAGTCAAACGCCAGATCGGTCATCACCTCGTTCTGCTTCTGGTGTACCAGCGTACCGCCGACAACCAGGGTGACCGCCACCAGTGCCCCCATGACCGCGGCCCAGCGCAGACGCAGCGGGATGATCCGACGCCCGGCACCTGCCCGTTCGCGCTCGGCGCGTTGCTCGTCGATACGCTCGAGGTCCACCAGTAGCTCGCCGGCCGACTGGTAGCGCTCGTCCGGCTCCTTCGCCAGCAGGCGCAGCACCAGCTCGATCAGTTCCTGCGGACAGTCGCGCACGATGACCCGCGGTGCGGGGACCGAATCCTTGACCACCCGGGTCAGCAGGGTCTCGACATCATGCCCGCGAAACGGGGTGGCCCCCGTCAGGAGCTCGTACAGCACCACGCCCACGGAATAGAGATCGGCACGAGCGTCGGTATCGCGGCCACGGACCTGCTCCGGCGCCATATAGTGCGGCGATCCTGCGATATAGCCGTCGTCGTCCTCGGCAAGCCAGTCGTCGTCGGCGCGCCAGTCGGGGTCCCTGAGGGTGCGGGCAATGCCGAAGTCCATCACCTTGATGTTCGCCGTGGCGCTGGTGACGATGATGTTCTCGGGCTTGATGTCGCGGTGCACGACGCCATGCCGGTGCGCATAGTCCAGGGCCTCCACCAGCTGGATGGCGATCTTCAGGACATTGCGCAGCAGCAGCGGGCGGAACTGTTCCGCGAACTCCGCGAGGGTGATGCCGTCCAGCAGCTCCATCGCGATGAACGGCTGCTGATCCGACTCGCCGACATCGAAGATGGTGACGATGCCCGGGTGGGTCAGGGTGCCGGCGGCGCGCGCCTCGGCCAGGAAGCGCCGGCGGTACTCGGGCCGTCGGGCGTAGTCCGGCTGCAGGCACTTGATCGCCAGCGGACGCCGGATATCCGGGTCATAGCCGCGATGGATGACAGCCATCGCACCGCGCCCGATCTCCTCGCCGACCCCGTAGCGTCCGATCCGCTGCATGCTCCGGCGACCCTGAGCCTCAAACCGTCTCGAGCAGGATGCGCGCGACGACCGCCAGTACCAGGACCGCCACCGCGATGCCCAGCCAGCGCCAGCGTGACCGAGGCCCACGGCCAGGCCGGGCATCGGAACCGTCGTCGCGGCGGCGGAACACGAACTCGGCCCGCCCGAAACGGACGTGGTCGCCGTCCTTCAGCGCAGCCTCGTGCACCTTCTCGTCGTTCACCCAGGTGCCGTTGGTGGACAAGAGATTGACCACCCGGCATTCGCCGCCGTCGTTGACCAGCCAGGCATGCTGCGAGGAGACGCTGCCCTCCTGCAGAACGATGTCATTGGTCGCCTGACGGCCCACCGAGCGCTTGCCCGGTTTCAAGGTCAGGCGCTGCTGGCCGAAGGGCTCGGAGATCCCCACCAGCACCGGGTGGCCGCCGGGGGGTGCCCCCTCGCTGGCGGTGTCCGCGGCACTTTCCTGCTCGGGCAAGGCCTGTCCCTGAAACAGCATTGTCCCCTGCGGCCCGCTGCGGCCGGCATCCCTGCGTCGTCCCTGATCGCTCATACATCCCCCTGCTTCACGAGCCTTGCGTGGCCCTGTTTTTCGGGTTGGCACTTGCTCGAGTATGCACGGGCGGCGCGCACCAAAACAACGAATGCGTCACACCATGAAAGGGCCTGCTATGCTCCGGCCATCCGCCCATCACGACAAGGAGTCTGAACATGGAACAGGACACCACCAACGGGGCCGACCTCCGTGGACTGATCGAACCGCTCGTTCGCGGGAAGTTTAAGGGCGACGCTTAGCCATTCGCGCCCTCGCGTTGGCGCCCCATTTTTTCCGAGACCAGGCGCGGCGCGCAGCCGGTAGTGGTGCTACCGGCAAGTGACGCAACGCAGGATCGGGGAAAATGGGGTGCCAACCCCGAAGGGGCTCGGCCGATTTTGCCCGCTGACAGCGTTGCGGCTCTTTTGTGCAGAGTGACTGCACGGCAGACACCGCGCCTTGTCAGCACGCAAAATCGACTCGAGCGCGAGGGCGCGAATGGCTAAGCGTCGCCCTGAATGCAGTTGATCGGGGTGATGATGATCATCTCGGGCGTGCTGACCGCCCTGTCGATCATCGGCATCATCATTGCCTGGATCCCGATCTGGGCCGGCGTGGTGCTGATGCAGGCCGCCGGCGCCTCCCAGCGCGCCTACGAAAGTGCCGATCCGGAAGCGATCAAGTACGCCCTCGGCCGCCTGCGCATCTACTTCACCATCTTTGGCGTGCTGCTGCTGATCTACCTGATCCTGATGGTCCTGGGCATGCTCTTCGGCATCGGCGCCGGTCTGATGGGCGGCTTCGGCCACATGCAGTAGAGTGCCCCCCGGCCGCGTCATGGCGAGCCCCCGGAAGGGGGCGTGGCAGACGAACACGAACACACCCGACGGCCGCCGTTGGGGCCGCAAGCGGCCTACCGATAGCCAGGTCGGACGCAACGTCCGGTGGGGCCAGAGGCAGATTGCTTCGTCGCTGCGCTCCTCGCAATGACGAGGATGTCGCTCAGACCTCGCGGTAAATCTGTGCGCCCTTGTTGACGAACTCGACCGCCTTCTCCTGCATCCCCTTCTTCAGGGCCTCGTCTTCGGAGACGCCCTGGGCCGCGGCGTAGTCGCGCACGTCCTGGGTAATCTTCATGGAGCAGAAGTTGGGACCGCACATGGAGCAGAAGTGGGCGACCTTGTGCGCGTCCTTGGGCAGGGTCTCGTCGTGGAATTCGCGCGCGCGTTCCGGGTCCAGCGCCAGGTTGAACTGGTCCTCCCAGCGGAACTCGAAGCGCGCCTTGGACAGCGCGTTGTCCTGCAGCTGCGCGCCGGGAAAGCCCTTGGCGAGATCGGCCGCATGGGCCGCAATCTTGTAGGTGATAATGCCGTCGCGCACGTCCTGCTTGTTGGGCAGGCCCAGATGCTCCTTCGGCGTCACGTAGCAGAGCATCGCGGTGCCGTACCAGCCGATGTTGGCCGCGCCGATCCCGGAGGTGATGTGGTCGTAGGCCGGGGCGATATCGGTGACCAGCGGGCCGAGAGTGTAAAACGGCGCCTCGAAGCAGTCTTCCAGCTCCTTGTCGACGTTCTCCTTCACCTTCTGCAGCGGGACGTGGCCGGGGCCTTCGATCATCACCTGCACGTCGTGCGCCCAGGCCTTCTGCGTCAGCTCGCCCAGGGTCTCCAGCTCGCCGAACTGCGCGGCGTCGTTGGCGTCGGCCAGGCAGCCAGGGCGCAGCCCGTCACCGAGGGAGAACGAGACGTCGAACGCCTTCATGATCTCGCAGATCTCGTCGAAACGGGTGTAGAGGAAGTTCTCCTCGTGATGCGCCAGGCACCACTTGGCCATGATCGATCCACCGCGCGAGACGATGCCGGTCACCCGATCGGCGGTCAGCGGCACGTACTGCAACCGCACGCCGGCATGGATGGTGAAGTAGTCCACACCCTGTTCGGCCTGCTCGATCAGGGTGTCGCGGAACAGTTCCCAGGTCAGGTCCTCGGGCTTGCCGTCGACCTTCTCCAGCGCCTGGTAAATCGGCACGGTACCGATCGGCACCGGCGAGTTGCGCAGGATCCACTCGCGGGTCTCGTGGATGTTCTTGCCGGTGGACAGGTCCATCAGGGTGTCGCCGCCCCAGCGCGCGGACCATACGAGCTTCTCGACCTCCTCCTCGATCGAGGAGGAGACCGCGGAGTTGCCGATGTTGGTGTTCACCTTCACCCGGAAGTTGCGGCCGATGATCATCGGCTCCAGCTCCGGGTGGTTGATGTTGGCCGGAATGATCGCGCGGCCGCGGGCGATTTCGTCACGCACGAACTCGGGCGTGATCGCCTCGGGGATGGACGCCCCGAAGGACTCGCCGGCGTGCTGGCGCAGCAGCTTCTTGTAGCGCGGGTCGGCGCGCAGCTCCTGCAGGCGGTTGTTCTCGCGGATGGCGACGAACTCCATCTCCGGTGTGATGGTCCCCTGGCGGGCGTAGTGCATCTGCGAGACGTTCGCCCCGGCATGCGCGCGGCGCGGCGGGCGGATGTGCTCGAAGCGCAGGCTGGCCAGTTCCGGGTCGGCGGCGCGGGCGCGGCCGTATTCGGAGCTCGGGCCATCCTGCCATTCGGTGTCGCCGCGCTCGTCAATCCAGCCGCCGCGCAGATCCGTCAGGCCCTGGCGCAGATCGATGGTCGCGTCCGGATCCGTGTACGGGCCCGAGGTGTCGTAGACCGGGATCGGCGGGTTCTCTTCCGGGGTGCCGGAGGTCAGCGTGGGGCTTTGTGCGACCTGGCGGAACGGCACGCGGATATCCGGGCGCGAACCCTGCACGAAGACCTTCTCGGAATTGGGAAACGGGCGCGTGACGTCGGCGGAGACCTGGGCGGTCTTGCGGGCGAAGGACTCGGGAATGGCGCTCATACGGTGACCTCTGCGATGCGGATGTGGCAGCAGAGGGAACAGAACGGGCCGGACAGACTGCGAACGGGGCGCGCGCGGACTGGATCGAGCACCGAGCTTCCCTCCGCCAGCGTTAACTGGTTCAGGTTCAAGGGGACTCTCTCAGCTCGCATCGATCGCGGGCACCCCCAGCTCTGACGGATGAGTGTACCGCACAGAGGGCGGCGGCGGGACCAACAAGACAGCGCGCTCCGGTGTTTTGCGTTAGATTATCGCTTTGTGACAACCTTCGCGCCGCCATGTCCCCCAAGAACTTCGTCTTCGAGCTGTTTGGCCGTTCCCCGGTACGCCCGCTACAGGCGCACATGGAAAAGGTGCGCGCCTGCATCGCCGAGCTCCCGCCGTTCATGGAGGCCATGGCCCGCGACGACTGGGAGACCGCGCGGGTACAGCAGAAGAAGATTTCGAAGCTGGAACGCGAGGCGGACCGCCTGAAGAAGGACCTGCGCCTGCACCTGCCCAAGGGCATGATGCTGGCCATGTCGCGCCGCGACGTGCTCGACACCCTGCTGATCCAGGACCGCATCGCCAACATGGCGAAAGACATCGCCGGGCTGATGCTGGGCCGGCAGATGCAGTTCCCCGACAACATGGGCGAGCCGCTGAAGCGCTTCCTCGATCGCAGCGTGGATGCGGTCGACCAGGCCGGCCGGGCAATCAACGAGCTGGACGAACTGGTGGAGGCGGGCTTCCGCGGCCACGAGGTCGAGGTCGTCAACGGCATCCTCACTGAGCTGGACCAGATCGAGCACGAGTCCGACGAGGCCCAGCGCGAGGTGCGCGAGATCCTGTTCGCGCAGGAGGCCGAACTACCCCCGGTCAACGTGATGTTCATGTATCGCGTAATCGACTCCATCGGCGAGCTGGCCGACCTGGCCCAGCGTGTAGGCAGCCGCCTGCAGCTGATGCTCGCCAAGTAACCACCGGCACCCAGGCACAGGCACCGAGGACGGCATGGAATACAGCACCCTGTTGCTCGGCCTTGCAGTGATCTTCGGCCTGTTCATGGCCTGGGGCATCGGCGCCAACGACGTTGCCAATGCCATGGGCACCTCGGTGGGCTCACGCGCGCTGACGATTCGCCAGGCGGTGTTTGTAGCCGCGATCTTCGTGTTCTCCGGGGCCTGGCTGGCCGGCGGCGAGGTCACCCAGACCATTCGAAGCGGGATGGTCGACTCCAGCCTGATGGCCGACAACCCCGAATTGCTCGTTTACGGGATGCTGGCGGCCCTGGCAGCCGCCGGGACCTGGCTGATGGTCGCCTCCTATTTTGGCTGGCCGGTCTCCACGACCCACTCCATCATTGGCGCCATCGTCGGCTTTGCCGTGGTCGGCCTCGGCTTCGAGGTGGTTCGCTGGGAACGTGTCGGCACCATCGCGATGTCCTGGGTGGTCTCGCCGCTCGTCGGCGGGATGATCGCCTTTGCCCTGTTCCGCAGTGTGCAGATCCTGATCCTCGATACCGTCGATCCGCTGAAGAACGCCAAGCGCTGGGCGCCGCTCTATATCTTCCTCACGGCCTTTGTCACGGCACTGGTAACGATGTTCAAGGGCCTGACCCACGTCGGCCTGGACCTCACGCCCGTGCAGGCCTATGGCTTCGCGATCCTGATCAGCGCCATCGTGGTCGTGCTCGGGATGATGGCAATCCGGCGCCTGCGCTTTGACGATCCCACCGGCGTGGGCGAGGAAGGCTCCCATTTCGCCAATGTCGAGAAGGTGTTCGGCATCCAGATGGTGGTGACCGGGTGCGCGATGGCCTTTGCCCTGGGCTCCAACGACGTCGCCAATGCCGTCGGCCCGCTGGCTGCAGTCGTGGACGTGATCCAGACCGGCGATGTGAGCACCGAGACTGTCGTGCCCATGTGGGTGCTGCTGCTGGGTGGGGTCGGCATCGTGTTCGGCCTGTTCACCTACGGCCACAAGGTGATCGCGACCGTGGGCACCGGGATCACCCAGCTCACCCCCAGCCGCGGCTATGCCGCCACCGCCGCGGCGGCGGCCACCGTGGTCCTGGCCTCCGGCACCGGCCTGCCGATCTCCACTACCCATACCCTAGTGGGCGCGATCCTCGGCGTGGGCCTGGCGCGCGGGATTGCCGCGATCAATCTGGGGCTGGTGCGGATGATCTTCCTGTCCTGGATCGTGACCCTGCCGGCCGGCGCGATCCTCGCGGTGGCCTACTTCTACATCCTGCGCGGTATCCTCGGATAAGTTGGCCCCGGTCTCCGGACGTTCCAGTCCGGGGTCCGGCCTGCACGCCCCCTCAGGAGGAACAGCTTAGCTGGATCCCGCTCGCCCACTCCGGCGGCAGGTCCGCATAGGCCTCGTATTCTGGCTGTTCAGCGAACGGACGCGCCAGGATCTGTTGCAGACGCAGCACCTCGGATGCATCCCCCGCCTCGGCTTGCTCGATCGCGGCCTGGGCCAGATGGTTGCGCAGGATGTACTTGGGATTGACGGCATTCATCGCCGTGCGCCGCTCTTCAGGGGGCAGCCCCTCCCCCGCCAGCCGCGCCTGATAGCGCGACCACCAGGCCTGCCATGCGGCCCCATCCTCCAGTTCCGATTCCAGTTGCGCCCGGATCTCCGCCTGCTCGAGATCCGGCAGCTGGCGGAAGAAGCGGGTGTAATCCACACCCTCGGCTGCCATGCGCGCGAGCAGATCCTGGATCAATGCCTCGTCGTCCTCCTGTTCCACCTGCAGCCCGAGCTTCGCGCGCATACGCGCCAACCAGGCCTGCCGGTACTGCGGCTGGAAGCCCTGCAGCAGCGCCTTGGCGTGCTCGATCGCCGCCTCGCGGGTGGCGTCGGCGAAATAAATCACCAGGGTCTCGGCCAGGCGGATCAGGTTCCACTGCGCGATCTGCGGCTGCTGGTCGAAGGCATAGCGCCCGCCCTGGTCGGTGTGGTTGCAGATGTAGCCGGGGTCGAAGGCATCCATGAACGCGAACGGGCCGTAGTCGATGGTCAGGCCGGCCAGGCTCATGTTGTCGGTGTTCATCACGCCGTGACAGAAGCCGATGGCCTGCCAGTCGGCGACCATCTCCGCGGTGCGGGCGATCACCGCCTCCAGCATCGCGGCGACGGGATCATCGGCCCCCTGGAGTTCCGGGTAGTCATGCGCCAGGGCGTAGTCGATCAGCTCCTGCAGGCGGGCGCTGTAGCCGTTGTAGTGGAAGTATTCGAAATGGCCGAAGCGCAGGAAGCTGGGCGCGGCGCGCAGCACGATGGCCGCCGGCTCGACGCGCTCGCGGTACACCGGCAGGCTGGAGCCAAACAACGCCACCGCGCGGGTAGTCGGCACGCCCAACGCGGCCATCGCCTCCGAGACCAGGTACTCGCGCACCGAGGAACGCATGACCGCACGACCGTCCGCGCCGCGCGAGAAGCGCGTCGGGCCGGCACCCTTGACCTGCAACTCCCAGGTCTCGCCCGTTGGCGTGCGAACCTCGCCCAGGAGCTTCGCGCGACCATCGCCCAGTTGCGGCACGAAGACGCCGAACTGGTGTCCCGCGTACACCGAGGCCCGCGGCTCGGCCCCCGCCAGCTCGCTACCGTGAGTGCAGGCCCCGAGCCACGGGTCGCGGCCCAGGGCCGCAGCCTCCAGGCCCAGACGCTCGCACATGGCCGGGCTGCTCGCCAGGCAGGTCGCATCCGGAAACGGGGCGGGCGCCGGGCTCTCGTGAAAGGCCTCCGGCAGCCGGGCAAAGTGGTTGATCCACTCCAGCTGGCTCTCGGATGCGGTGGCGTTGACGGGGTCGGGGACCGACATGGGGCATTCTCGGCAGGTTGCGGTGTCAGGGGTTATCATGCGCGTCGCATCGACCCGGGTTCAGGAACCCACGGCGGTCGCGCGTTCATTTTCCGGCCGGATGCCCCACGGCAAACGGCACCCTGCATTCCGGAGGCAAACCCCGTGTCCGAACAAGACAACCCCAAGCCGCAGAACCTGAAGACCAACGAACGCCTGGTCTGGCTCGGCTTCATGCTGTTTTTCGTGGTCGTGCTGGCGATCTACATCGCCCGCGGCAACGGGCTCGAACAGGATCTTTCGGAGGCCAACCGCGATCTGCTGCAGGCGCAGATGCAGCTGCAGCAATACACCCGCCACGAGATCCCGCGTCCGGTGGAACTGGGCCTGACCAATGCCCATCTCCAGGACCTGCAGCGTCGCGGCATGGTGCGCCCGAACGAGCGTCTCGCCGATGACCTGATGCAGCAGACCGGCCTGATCCCGCACGAGGCGCCGGAAGGCGACGCATACGCATTCCGCCGCGACGGCATCCACGTCCTGAACCACCAGTGGGTCCTGGCGAACTTCGAGGGCGACTCGGCGCACGGCCAGCTACTGCTGGCCTACGAGGTCGTCCACGGCAACGTCCACTGGGAAGTGCTGGAGTCCACGCTGGACCGGATCTGAAGGCGGGCCAGGCGGCACACAGACGCGCCCCGCCCCCGGGAACCGGAGTGCGGGGTGAACTAACTCAGCGGTCGGCGCGGGCCAGCGCGGCCAGGTGCTCGCGGGCGGCCGCAGCCTGGCGGCGCACCTGTTCCGGGGCGGTCCCCCCCGTGAGGTTACGCGCGGCGGCCGAGCCCTCGGGCGTCAGCACCGTGAACACGTCCTCGCCCACCGCCGGGCTGATCGCCTGCAGGTCCGCCAGCGGCAGCTCCGCCAGGTCCACCCCGCGCTCCTGCGCAATACGCACCGCTCGCCCGACGACCTCGTGGGCATCGCGAAAGGCCACACCGCGCCCGACCAGGTAGTCGGCCAGATCGGTCGCCGTGGCGAAGCCCTTGCGGGTCGCCGCCAGGGTGTTCTCCCGCCGCACCTCAAGGTTCGGCACCATGTCGCCGAACGCGCGCAGCGAGCCCAGCAGGGTGTCGACGGTGTCGAACAGCGGTTCCTTGTCTTCCTGATTATCCTTGTTGTACGCCAGCGGCTGGCTCTTCATCAGGGTCAGCAGCGACATCAGGTGGCCGTAGACCCGGCCGGTCTTGCCCCGCACCAGTTCGGGTACGTCCGGGTTCTTTTTCTGCGGCATGATCGAGGAGCCGGTGCAGTAGCGATCCGGCAGCTCGATGAAGGCGAACTGGGCGCTGGTCCACAGCACCAGCTCCTCGGCCTGACGCGACAGGTGCATCATCAGGGTCGCGGCGGCCGCGGTGAATTCGATGGCGAAATCACGATCGGAGACGGCGTCCAGGGAGTTGCGGGTGACACTGTCGAAACCCAGCAGTTCGGCGGTGTATTCACGATCCAGCGGATACGGCGTACCAGCCAGCGCGGCTGCGCCCAGCGGCAGGATGTTCACCCGGCGCCGCGTATCACGCAGACGCTCGGCATCGCGCTCCAGCATCTCGTACCAGGCCAGCATGTGATGGCCGAAGGTGACCGGCTGGGCGGTCTGCAGATGGGTAAAGCCGGGCATCACGGTATCCGCCTCACGCTCGGCCAGGGCCACCAGGCCATCCTGATAGCCGCGGATCAGGCGCAGGACATCGTCGATGGCCGCGCGCAGCCACAGGCGGATGTCGGTCGCGATCTGGTCGTTGCGCGAACGCCCGGTGTGCAGCTTCTTGCCGACGTCGCCGATGCGCTCGATCAGCCGCGCCTCGATGTTCATGTGCACGTCCTCGCGCCCGACCTGCCAGTCGAACTCGCCGGCGGCAATCTCATCGCGGATCGCGTCCAGCCCCGCGAGGATCTCCCCGGCCTCGGCCTCTGTCAGCACCCCGACCTTGGCCAGCATGCGCGCATGCGCCTGCGAGCCCTGGATGTCCTCGCGGTACAGACGCCGGTCGAAATCCACCGACGCGGTGAAGCGCTCGACGAAGGCATCGGTCGGCTCGGAAAAGCGCCCGCCCCACAGCTTGGCCTCACCGGAGGCGGCAGGCGTGGCGGCTGGCTTGTCGTGCGGGGAATCCTGCGTCATGGTGCATCCTGAAGCGGGTGGGGAAAGACACGGAAGTATACGGGCACAGCCGGGGAGTGAACATGGCGCGGTCCTGCGCCCGTTTGTGCACGGCAACAGGGGAGAGTGTTACGCATGGCCCAGGGGGAAACCACCAGGGACACCACCGGGGAGCTCTCGCCGCTGCCCGATTTCTGCAGTGCGGAGACGTTGCTGCGCGTGCTCATGGTGGCCGTGCTGCTGGCACTGGCCGTAGCCCTGTTGCGCGGCGGCGGCCAGGACTGGCTGTCGGCCCTGGCGCTGCACGCGCTGTTCATCTTCTGGGTGGCGCTGACCAGCCTGTTGATCCTGTGCGGGCTCAAGAGATCGCTGCACCGACTGCCGCTGACCGCGCAGATCGTGCTGCCGCCCCTGGTTCCCATCGCCAACACCGCCATCGTCTATCGCCTCGCGGAGGAACTGGTGCTGGCCGACCCGGCGCTGCGCTGGCCGGTGATCGGCGTCGCCACCATCCTCAGCCTGATGGCCATGCACTACCTGTACCTGCAGGCGGCCTGGCAACGCGAAACCCGGGCCGTGGCAGCGGCCCGGGAACAGGCCATGCGCGCCCGCCTGCGCCCGCATTTTCTCTACAACAGCATGAACACCATCGCCGGGCTGTGTCGCAGTGATCCTGCGCGTGCGGAACAGGTCACCCTGGATCTGGCGGATCTGTTCCGTGCGACCTTCGCCACCGGGGATCGCCACTCGCTGCGCGAGGAGCTGGACCTGGTCCGCGCGTTCCTCGAGATCGAACAGACCCGTTTCGGCGAACGCCTGGTACTCGACTGGGACTGCCCCGACCATCCGGGCCTGGATCTCGATGTGCCCACGCTGATCCTGCAACCGCTGGCGGAGAACGCGATCCAGCACGGGATCGCACCCGCACGCGGCGCAGGGCGCATATGGGTGCGCTGCCGCATGGATTCCGGACGGGTCACGGTGACCATCGGCAACACCGTGGATCCACACGCACGCGGCGAGGGGACCGGCACCGCCACCGATGCGGTACGCCTGCGGCTGCAGCACGCCTTCGGCGGGCAGGTACACTTCGAGGCCGAGGCCGAGGTGGAGCGGTTCGAGGTCCGGATCCGTTTGCCGCTCGCGAACCGGGGGGAAACCACATGAACACCGCTCGACTGGAGTTATTGATTGCCGACGACGAGCCGATTGCCCGTCAACGGCTGACCGCGCTCGCGCAGGAGTTGGGGCATCGGGTGGTGGCGCAAGCTGCGCATGCCGGCGAGGTCGAGATGCAATTGCAGGACCACGCGCCGGATGCCCTGCTGCTGGATATCGACATGCCCGGGGAAACCGGGCTGGAACTCGCGCGGCGTCTGCATGCAGAAGATCCCGCGCTGACGGTGATCCTGGTCACCGCCCACGACCGCTTTCCGCTGGAGGCATTCGAGGCCGGGGTGCGCGACTACGTGCTGAAGCCGGTGCGCCGCGAACGGCTGGAACAGGCGTTGCAGCGTGCCGTGCAGCAAAAACAGGACCGGCCCGAGACCTTCCCGAACGAGGTCCACATCACCGTTGGCCGGCGCGAGGAACGCGTACCGCTGGAACAGGTGGACATCTTCATCGCGGAGGGCGGTTACGTCATGGCGCGTTCGGCACGCCTGGCCGGCTTCGTCGACGCCCGCCTGCGCGAACTGGAGGGCCGGTACGGCCCCGCCCTGTTGCGGGTGCACCGCGGCTGCCTGGCGGTGAAGGCCTCGATCAAGGGCGTCGAAAGCCTCGGCCAGACCGACCACCGCCTGCTGTTCCACGACGACCTGGACCCGATCCCCATCAGCCGCCGCCAGCTGCCCCGAGTGCGCGATTACCTGCGCAACGGGACCTGAGAGGGCCGCACACCCCTGCGGGATTCGGGGCGCGAAGCATTCGCCGTTATACTAGTCCGTTTGAACGCCCGGCCGCTCGCGCCGTGGCTCGCCCGGACAATCCATGAAGCCTGTACGCATCGCCACCCGAAAGAGCCCGCTTGCCATGTGGCAGGCCGAACACGTCGCCGCCCGTCTGCGCGCCCGTGATCCGGAACGCCCGGTTGAACTGGTGGGCATGACCACCCAGGGCGACCGTGTCCTGGACTCCCCGCTGGCGCGGATCGGCGGCAAGGGCCTGTTCGTGAAGGAGCTGGAGATCGCGCTGCTGGAGGACCGCGCCGACATCGCGGTGCACTCGGTGAAGGACGTGCCGATGGAGCTGCCCGAGCAGCTCGAACTGCCGGTGATCCTCGACCGCGAGGACCCGCTGGACGCGTTCGTGTCCAACCAGTACTCACATGTCGACGAGCTGCCGCAGGGGGCCCGGGTTGGCTCCTCCAGCCTGCGCCGGCAGTGCCAGCTGCGCGCGCGGCGACCGGACCTGGAGGTCCGTGACCTGCGCGGCAACGTGAATACCCGCCTGGGCAAGCTGGATGCCGGCGAATACGACGCCATCCTGCTCGCCGCAGCCGGGCTCAAGCGCCTCGGGTTCCATGAGCGGATTCGCAGCTGCCTGGAGCCGGACGTCAGCCTGCCGGCGGTTGGTCAGGGTGCCATCGCCATCGAGTGTCGCGCCGGCGATACCGCCATCGGCGCGCTGATCGCACCATTGAACGATGCGGATACCGCCGACCGCGTGCGCGCCGAGCGGGCCTTCAACCGTCGCCTGGAAGGCGGCTGTCAGGTCCCACTGGCTGCCCATGCGACGCTGGTCGGGGATCAGCTGCACCTGGACGGCCTGGTCGGCGCGGTGGACGGCAGTCGCCTGTTGCGCCGCCAGGTCGAGGGGCCGCGCAGCGACGCCCAGGCCCTGGGGATCCGCCTGGCGGACATGCTTCTGGAACTCGGGGCAGGCGAACTGCTCGCGGCCGCACATCGGGAACACGGCCAGGACACGAAGGGGTAGACGCATGACCGCATCCGCAGACGACAACACGGTGGTCGACGAGGCCTGCGGCCCGCTGGCCGGCCTTGGCATCCTGGTCACCCGCCCGGCCGCCCAGGCGGAGCCGTTCTGTACCGCCTTGACGGCCGAGGGCGCGAGCGTGATCCGCTTTCCCGTGCTGGAGATCCTGGCCCCCAGTGATCCCACCAACCTGCGCGAGGTGCTGGACCGGCTGGCGGACTTCGATATCGCCGTGTTCATCAGCCCGAACGCCGTCCAGCGCGTGCTCAATCTGGCCCTGGCGGAACGCACATGGCCCGCGAGCACGAAGATCGCGGCGATCGGCAATCGCACGGCGCAGGAACTGAAGGGCTTCGGGCGCCCGGCGGACATCCTGCCGCCGCGACGCTTCGACAGCGAGGCCCTGCTGGCGCAGGAGGCGATGCAGGACGTGGCCGGCAAGCGCGTGGTGATCTTCCGCGGCGATGGCGGCCGCGAATTGCTGGGCGACACCCTGAAGGCCCGCGGCGCCGAGGTGACCTTTGCCGAGGCCTACCGCCGCGGGCGCCCCGAGGGCGATACCGGCGAGCTGATGTACGCCTTCTCGCGCGGGCAGATCGGCGTGATCACCATCACCAGTGGCGAGGGGCTGCGCAACCTGTACGAGATGGTCGGCAAGCTGGGGCGCATGTGGCTGCGCAAGACCCCGCTGGTGGTCGGCAGCGAACGCATCGCGGAGATCGCGCAGGAGCTGGGCTTCAAGGCCGCCGTCGAGACCGCCGAGGACCCGACCGACGCGGCCATGCTGGCGGCAGTCCATCAACTCGCGGAACGCCTGCGCGCCGATGGGGCTTAGGTTTTTTCTGGCACGAAGAAGGGCGGTTACACCACAGGTGTTGGCCCGTCGTCCCCGTGCGGGGCTGTGGTGAGCAGACCCATCGGGCATCGAGGTCGGGGATCAGCGGTTCGCAGAGGGACTGATGCGATTCGCTGCGCTCATCCGCATCCTACCGTCCTTATGACGCCATCCCCGGTTTTCTCCGTGACCTCAGTCTCCTCTGTGGTTCAACCGATTGTGACCTTGCCTTTCTTCGTGTCTTCGCGCCCTTCGTGGTGAATAAGCGACGCGGGCGCCGCGGTGTTACTCGGCCGGGGTGGCCGGTTCGAAGCTGTCGTAGTACAGCTGCTCCGGCGGCAGACCGGCCGCCTGGAAGGCCTCGCGCGCGGCGTGGATCATCGCCGGTGGCCCGGCCATGTAGACATCAAAGCCGGACAGGTCCGGGTACTCCGACAGCACCGCATCTTGAGGCCAGCCGCTGACGGCGGCAAAGCCGGCGGCGGTCTCGGCCGGGGCATCCGACAGCACCGGCGTGAAACGGAACGGTCCGGCGTGCTCGGCGGCCATCTGCTGCAGCCAGTCCGGGGCATAGATGCCATCGGCGCCGCGGGCGCCCCAGAACAGGTGGTGCGGTCGATCCAGTCCTTCGGCGGCCAGATGGTCCAGCATGCCTTTCAACGGACCAAAACCGGTGCCCCCACCAACGAACAGGCGCGGGCGCGGGGATTCCTCGTCGACGAAAAAGCTGCCCAGCGGCCCCTCGATACGCAGCAGCGCCTTGGGCTTGAGCTCCTCGAACACCATGGTGGAGAAACGCCCGCCCGGCATGTGCCGGACATGCAGGGACAGCTGCGCGTCATCGTGCGGGGCGTTGGCCAGGGAATAGCTGCGGCGCTCGCCCCCCTTGAGCAGGATGTCCAGGTACTGCCCTGCGAGGAACTGGAGGCGTTCGGCGGCCGGGAGCTGCAGACGCAGCTCCATCACGTCGTCGGCCAGGCGGTTCAGGGCCGCCACGCGACACGGCAGGGTCTTGACCACGATGTCCCTGGCCGCGCCGATCTCTTTCACCTCGATCTCGAGGTCGTCCACCGGGACCGCCTGGCAGAACAAGGCCATGCCGTCGGCCAGTTCCGCCTCGCTGATGCCTGGTGGCTTGTTCGGCCCGTGATCAACCTCGCCCTGCAGCACCCGCCCCTTGCAGGAGCCACAGGCGCCATTGCGGCAGCCGTAAGGAAAGGCGAAGCCCTGGCGCAGGCCGGCCTCGAGGACGGTCTCGTCGTCTTCGACCTCGAATACATGGCCACTGGGCTGAATGGTGACATCGAACGCCATCGGAAACCCTCGGTCGCGGAAAGGCCGTTATTCTCGCCGCTGCCGCCCCGAACGCAAGCAACCGCAGTCCGGCCGGGTCGTCGGCGTAGGGGTTCCCTCGCGCGGACGGGTTCGGCAGAATCGGGACCGAACCATAAAAACGACAAGGGAATGCCATGCGTCATCTACTGATTGCCGCCGGGGCCGGGCTGCTGCTTGCAAGCGGCTGCGCCTCGAACGAGACCCGGTCCACCGATTCCGGGGATGCGGCGGCCACGCCGACGGACACGCCGGCCGCTACCGTCGAGGTCGCGGCGGATGCGCCAATGATCCGGGTTGCGCACGCGGTGCCCTACAGCGCCGATGCCACCATCGCCAACAACATCCGCCAGGAGTGCAACCTGGAGGAACAGTTCTCCGAGTTCATCGAGCACTACGGGGCCGATCAGGGCATCCGCTTCCAGCGTAGCCAGGATCTCGATCCAGCGTCCGGTGGCCAGGTGCTGATGGTCGAGCTGACCGACGCGGTCAGCGGTGGCAATGCCTGGGTCGGCCACCGCAAGGTAACCGAGGCAGCGGGAACGCTGTACGCGGACGGGGAGGAGCAGGCCAGCTTTACCTCGCGGCGTTTCTCGGGCGGCGGCGCGTTCGGCGGCTTCAAGGGCTCATGTTCGGTGCTGGGGCGTACCGTGCAGGTGATGGGCCGTGACATCGCGGCCTGGTCGGCGGCGCCGGAGGACGGTGCCCACCTGGGCGACTAATCGTCGCAGGGGTCGGGCCTTCGCGCCGTGCGGGCGCCGACCTCCTCGCCTGCCAACCGCTGCATCCAGTCGACCAGGCGGATCGCCGTGGTCTGCCAGTCGGGGGCGTGCAGAATGAGATGCGGCCATTCGGGGTCGGTCCAGACCTCGGCCTGGCCCCGAGGATGGGCGCGGGCGGCCATGCAGACCGACTCGCGCTGGATCGTCCCGTCCTGCTCGCCCCACAGGTACACCACCGGGGCTGTGACGTGGCCGATATGATCCGTGGCGTACTGGGCCAGCCAGACCACGCCGGCATAGGTATCCATGCGCACACGGCGGATGATGCGTGGGTCCTTGGAGAAGCGTTCGACCGCGTCGGGTGCAAGGCTGTCGGAGTAGTCGGGGTCGATGGTCAGCGTGAGCCCGCCGGCGAGGACCTCGCCGGTGCGTACGGCAGCATCCCAGAAACCGCGCGCGGGGATCCCGCCACGCAGGCCCGGGGCGACAGCCATCACCCCGGCGACCTCCAGCTCGGGGTGGGTGGCGAGGCTCGCTAGCGCGGCGGAGCCGCCCATGCTCTCGCCCAGCAGGAAGATCGGCCGTTCGGGGTCCTCCGCTTGCGCCGCGCGGACCATCGCAGCCACGTCGCTGATCAGGGGTTCGGCACCCGGCCAGCGGCCGTGCGGCTCGCTCGTGCCATGGCCGCGCTGATCCAGCGCCTGGACACTGTAGCCGCGATCGGCCAGCCAGGGGCCCAGGGCGTCATAGGCACCGGCGTGATCGCGGAAGCTGTGCAGGGCGATCACCACGGCGACGGGTTCTGCGGCCGACCAGCGGCGGACGCGATCGGGGGCAATCGCTGCGCCCGCGGGAGCTTCCTTCACTGGGGTCCCCGCCGCGCGCACGGTTTCACGCTCCGGGGCGGCCGCACAGGCGGTCAAAGCCAGCAGCAGTACAGCCAGGAGCCCGACCGCGCCCGGGATTCGGCGGCGCGTCACGCCTCATATCCCCAGTTCATCCCAGATCTCGTCCACGCGGCGCTTGACCGCCTCGTCCATGGCGATCGGCCGGCCCCACTCGCGATCGGTCTCGCCCGGCCATTTGGAGGTCGCGTCCATGCCCATCTTGGACCCTAGACCCGAGACCGGCGAGGCAAAGTCGAGATAGTCGATGGGGGTGTTTTCCACGAGGGTGGTGTCGCGGGCCGGATCCATGCGCGTGGTGAGTGCCCAGATCACGTCATTCCAGTCCCGGGTGTTCACGTCGTCGTCGACCACAATCACGAACTTGGTGTACATGAACTGACGCAGGAAGGACCACACCCCCATCATCACGCGCTTGGCGTGGCCCGGGTACTGCTTGCGCATGGAGACGACGGCCAGACGGTAGGAACAACCCTCGGGCGGCAGGTAGAAGTCCACGATCTCCGGGAACTGCTTCTGCAGGATGGGAATGAACACCTCGTTCAGGGCCACCCCGAGCACGGCGGGCTCATCCGGCGGGCGACCGGTGTAGGTGGAATGGTAGATCGGCTGATCACGATGGGTGATGCGGTCGATGGTGAAGACCGGGAATTCGTCCACCTCGTTGTAGTAACCCGTGTGGTCCCCGAACGGACCTTCCGGCGCGGTGTCGCCCGGGTGGATGTGCCCCTCGAGCACGAACTCGGCGGAGGCCGGGACCTCCAGGTCGGAACCGATGCAGCGGGTGACCTCGGTTCGACTGCCACGCAGCAATCCGGCGAAGGCATATTCGGACAGGGTGTCCGGCACCGGGGTCACGGCGCCGAGGATGGTGGCCGGATCGGCACCCAGGGCGACCGCGATGGGAAACGGCTCGCCGGGGTGGGCCTGGCACCACTCGCGAAAATCGAGGGCCCCGCCACGATGGGACAGCCAGCGCATGATCACGCGATTGCGCCCAATGACCTGCTGGCGATAGATCCCGAGGTTCTGACGCGACTTCTCCGGGCCACGGGTGACCACCAGGCCCCAGGTAATCAGGGGGCCGGCGTCTTCCGGCCAGCAGGTCTGGACCGGGAGTTGGTCGAGATCAACCGCATCGCCTTCCAGCACATGGCGCTGGCAGGGCGCCCCGCGGATCTTCTTGGGCGCCATGTCCAGCACCTTGCGAAAGATCGGCAGCTGTTCCCAGGCGGCCTTGAGCCCCTTGGGTGGGTCCGGCTGCTTGAGGAAGGCGAGCAGGCGCCCGACCTCGCGCAGGGCTTCGACCGAGTCCTCGCCCATGCCCATGGCCACCCGCTCCGGGGTACCAAACAGGTTGGCGAGCACCGGGATGTCGGAGCCGGTAGGGTTTTCGAACAGCAGGGCCGGGCCGCCGGCGCGCAGGACGCGGTCGGCGATCTCGGTCATCTCCAGGTTCGGGTCCACCTCGCGGGTGATGCGGCGCAGCTCGCCGCGCTGTTCGAGGCCATCAATGAAATCGCGCAGATCCTTGTACTTCACGGGGTCTCCCTCGGGAATGGCCGGTTGGTGCGACCCGGGCCGGGGTTAGGCGGAGAATTCCGCCCAGACCGGCGCATGGTCGGACGGACGCTCCCAGGCACGCGGTTCGCGGTCAATGCCCGCGGCCTGTAGACGGGCCTGCAAGGGAGCGCTGGCGAGGACCAGGTCGATGCGCAGGCCCCGATTGCGACGGAAGGACGCAGCCCGATAATCGAACCAGGAATACTCCTCCGCGGGCTGCTCGAAGGTGCGGAAGGTATCCGTGAGGCCGAGATCGGTCAGCGCGGCCAGGGCCTCGCGTTCCGGCGTGGAGCACAGGATGCGCTCGTGCCAGGCCTCGGGGTCGTGCACGTCGCGATCATCCGGGGCGATGTTGAAGTCACCGAGGACCACGAGATTCGGGTGCTGCGCAATCTCGGCGGCCAGCCAGGCGTGCAGCCGCGCCAGCCAGTCCAGCTTGTAGGCGTATTTCTCGGTTCCGACGTTCTCGCCGTTCACGACATACAGGTTGACCACGCGAACCTCGCCGATGGTGGCGGCGAGGATACGGCGCTGGGCGTCCTCGAGCCCGGGCGGGTCGGTGACCACGTCGGTGGCCTCGGTGCGGGAGATGATGGCCACGCCGTTGTAGGTCTTCTGCCCGGAGAACACGACCTGATAGCCCGCATCGCGGATGGCCGCCGCCGGAAAGTTCTCGTCGGTCAGCTTGGTCTCCTGCAGGGCCAGGACGTCGGTCCGCGAGCTCCCCAGCCAATCGAGGACCTGCGGCAGACGCACCTTGAGCGAATTGACGTTCCAGCTGGCGATCTTCACGCGGCTTTCTCCTCCAAGCCGCTATGGCGCAACAGGGCGTCGATCTGCGGATCGCGCCCGCGGAAGGCACGGAAGGAATCCGCGGCCGGGCGCGAGGCGCCGGCCTCGAGAATCTCGCGCAGGTAGGCCGCCCCCACCTCGGACGAAAACAGACCTTCCTCTTCGAAGCGCCCGAATGCGTCAGCCGACAGGACCTCGGCCCACTTGTAGCTGTAGTACCCCGCGGCGTAGCCGCCGGCGAAGATGTGGCCGAAGCCGTGGGCGAAGCGATTGAACGCCGGCGGATGGACCACCGCGATCTCCTGACGCACGGTCTCCAGGAGCTGCTGGATGTCCGCGGCCTTCGCAGGGGCGGGCCCGGCATGCAGGCGCATGTCGAAGAGGGAGAACTCGACCTGGCGCAATAGCTGTAACGCCGCGTGGAAATGGCGGGTGCCCTGCAGGCGCTGGAACAGGTCCTCGGGCATCGCCTCGCCGGTCTCGTGATGGCGCGCGAACAGATCCAGCGCCTCGCGTTCCCAGCACCAGTTCTCCATGAACTGACTGGGCAGTTCGACCGCATCCCATTCCACGCCGTTGATGCCGGCGATATCGGGTTCGTCCACCCGGGTCAGCATGTGATGCAGGCCGTGACCGAACTCATGGAACAGCGTAATCACTTCGTCATGAGTGAAAAGGGCCGCCTTGCCGTCCACCGGCGGGGTGGAGTTGCAGGTCATGTAGGCGACCGGCAGCTGGGCGCGGTCCTCGGAGATGAAACGGTTGCGGCAGACATCCATCCAGGCGCCGCCGCGCTTGTTCTTGCGGGCGTAGAGATCGAAGTAAAAGCCAGCGCGTTCGGTACCATTCGCGTCAAAGATGCGATAGAACCGGACGTCGTCGTGCCAGGTCTCGATGCTGTCGTCGGGCTCGAAGCGGACCTGGAACAGCCGCTGGACCAGACCGAACAAGCCGTTGACTGCGCGGTCAGCGGGGAAGTAGGGCTTCAACATCTCCTGGCTGAGACCCAGGCGCCGCTCACGCATCTTCTCGGCCGCGAAGGCCATGTCCCAGGCCTCCAGGGTTCCTAGGTCGAGCTCGTCGCGGGCAAAGGCGCGCAACTCGTCCAGGTCGCGCTCGGCCCGGGGGCGCGCGCGGTGCGCCAGATCCTGGAGGAAGCCTTCGACCTGCTCGGCGCTATCGGCCATCTTGGTCGCGAGCGAACGCTCGGCGTAGTGGCGAAAGCCCGTCAGATGCGCCTTCTCCTCCCGCAACTGGAGGATCTCGACCATGATCTCGCTGTTGTCGTGATTGCCGGCGCCGGGCCCGAGGTCAGACGCACGCGTCGTGAAGGCCTCGTACACACGGAAACGCAGGTCGCGATCCTCGGCGTGGGTCATGACTGCGAGGTAGCTGGGGATATCCAGGGTCACGACAAAACCCGTCTGGTCGTGATCGCGAGCGTTCTGCGCGAGCATGGCCCGATCGGACTCGGAGATGCCGGCGAGCGCGGCCGCATCATCGGTCTGCCAGGTCCAGGCCTGAGTGGCGTCCAGCACGTTCTCTTCGAAACGTGCAGTCAGCTCCGAAAGGCGGGCGTTGATGGCGCGCAGGCGTTCGCGCTCGGCCTCGGGGAGATCGACGCCGCTCAGATGGAAATCACGCAGCATGTCATCCAGCACCTTGCGCCGCTGGGGCGAAAGCTGCGCGTACTCTTCACTGTCTGCCAGGCGACGGACCGCCCGGTACAGGCCCTGATGCTGCGAAACCCAGCTGCCGTAATCCGACAACAGGGGAAGGCTGGCGTTGTATGCCTCGCGAATCTCGGGACCGTTCATGACCGCATTGAGGTGACCCACCGGGGACCAGACGGCATCCAGGCGCGTGTCCAGCGCCTGCAACGGCTGGATCAGCGTGGCCCAGGTCGGTTGATCCCCGACGGCCGCGACCAGCCGATCAATCTCCGCGCGATTCTCCACCAGGACGGTTTCCACCGCGGGCAGGACATGTTGGGGCTCGATGGCACGAAAGGCGGGCAGCCGGTCGGTCTGCAGCAAGGGGTTGGACACGGTATCTCCAGGGGTCGGGCCAGCAGTGGATTATGCCATTCGGACAGAAAGCCCGGCAGGGTGTTCCCGGCAACGGGGTCGTCGGGGCGAAGCTTACGGGCTCGGCGGGCGAACGGGGTGAAAGACGGCATGGCCAGCGAGGCGGGCGAGGAGTCCGTAGGCCCACTGGCAGCGCAGCCCGGCATAGGCATCCACAGCAGCATTGTAGCGGCTGAGGGCCTCCGTAATTGCTTGGTCCAGTGCCGCTACGCGAGGGGGCAGTCGATCGGGCGAAACCGATAAATTGCTATCTTTATCAAGGATTTGTGTTCGTATATGGTCCCATTCGGCGCGGATGGCGCGTTCGCCCCGGGCCAGACCAGGAAGATCACCGCAGCGTCGCGCTCGCTCCTGTTCCTGGACCAGCTGTTGGAGCGCCCGCAGGTCCAGGGGCGGATCGGCCCGGGTCGCGGAACAAGCCCGCTCCAGCAGGCCATTGCGCTGGGTGAGCAGGGTATCGAGTCGATCCCAGGCCGCGACGACGCGGCGTTCATGGACCGCAAGATGGGTGTACAGGCGAAACGCGACCAGCGCCAGAATCACCAGGACCAGGAGTGCGGCCAGGACCTGCATGGTGCCGGCGGGATTCGTCGTACCGTGGCAGCGAGTACGTCAGATATCGACGTTCTCGGCACTGAGGGCTCGCGACTCGATAAATTCGCGACGCGGCTCGACCTGATCGCCCATCAGGGTGGTGAAGATTTCGTCGGCACGGATGGCATCTTCGACCCGGACCTGGAGCAGGCGGCGGGATTCGGGGTTCATGGTGGTGTCCCAAAGCTGGTCGGGATTCATCTCGCCTAGGCCCTTGTAGCGCTGGGTTGCCAGCCCGCGGCGGCCTTCCTGCAGGAGCCATTCCATGGCTTCGGAAAAGCCCTCGATCACGTGGACGCGTTCCCCGCGCTTCATGTACGCACCTTCGTCGAGAAGGGCGTTAAGACGGGCGGACAGGTCGAGTACCGCCTGAAAATCACGCGAAGCCAGGGTGTCATCGGTGATGTACTGCGACAGGGCGGCGCCGTGTTCGATGCGGTCCAGGCTCAGCTGTGCCGTGCCTTCATGCTGGGTCACCGGCCCCAGGCTGTAGCGGGTTGCACCCGCCTTGTCGCTGGACAGATTCTCCAGGATGCGGGCAAACCACGCCTGAACCGCTGCGTTGGTCACGCTTCGGGGCTCGGGGATCGCGTCGGCCTCGAGCATCGCCCAGAGGATGCGCGAGTCGTACATCCGGCCCAGGCGCTGCACGGCGCGCGCGGCCTTTTGATAGCCCTTCACCAGGTCTTCGAAGGCTTCGCCGGTAATCGGAGGTGCATCCGGGCTGGGATAGAGCGCAGCGCCGTCCAGGGCGAGGGAGATCACGATCTCGCCCATTTCGGCCTCGTCGCGCACATACTGCTCGCGCTTGCCACGCTTGATCTTGTACAGCGGCGGCTGCGCGATATACACGTGGCCGCGCTCGATCAGTTCCGGCATCTGGCGGAAGAAGAAGGTCAGAAGCAGGGTACGGATATGGGAGCCGTCCACGTCCGCGTCAGTCATGATGATAATGCGGTGATAACGCAGCTTGTCCGGATCGTACTCTTCCTTGCCAATACCGCAGCCGAGCGCCGTGATGAGCGTGCCCACCTCGGCCGAACCCAGCATACGGTCAAAGCGCGCCCGCTCGACATTCAGGATCTTGCCCTTGAGCGGCAGGATCGCCTGGAAATGGCGGTCACGGCCCTGCTTGGCCGAACCTCCGGCGGAGTCACCCTCGACCAGGTAGAGCTCGGACTGAGCCGGGTCCTTCTCCTGACAGTCGGCCAGCTTGCCCGGCAGACCGGCGATATCCAGCGCCCCCTTGCGGCGGGTGACCTCACGCGCCTTGCGGGCGGCCTCGCGCGCTCGCGCGGCATCCAGCACCTTCTCGGTGATGGCCTTGGCTTCCTGCGGGTGTTCCAGCAGGAAGTTGTTGAGGGCGTCCGACAGTACGCTTTCAACGATCGGCTTGACCTCGGAGGAAACCAGCTTGTCCTTGGTCTGCGACGAGAACTTGGGGTCCGGCACCTTGACCGAGAGCACGGCCGTGAGGCCTTCGCGCATATCGTCGCCCGCCGTGGCGACCTTGGCCTTCTTGATCAGGCCCTCGTTCTCCAGGTACTGATTGATCGTGCGCGTCAGCGCGGCGCGAAAGCCCGCCATGTGCGAGCCACCGTCGCGCTGCGGAATGTTGTTGGTGTAGCAGAAGATGTTTTCCTGGTAGGAGTCATTCCACTGCAGGGCGATTTCGACTGCGTAGTCCTCGCGCATCTGGTCCGCGTAGACGACCGTGGGATGCAGCGCGGTTTTCTTCTGGTTCAGGTGTTCGACGAAGGCACGGATACCACCTTCGAAGACAAAGGTCTCCTCGCGGTTGTCCCGGTGGTCGCGCAGCGTGATGCGCACGCCCGAGTTGAGGAACGACAGCTCCCGCAGGCGCTTGGCGAGGATCTCGTAGTGAAAATTGATGTCGGTGAAGATGGTCGGGCTGGGGCGAAACCAGATCTTCGTTCCGTTGCGCTCCGTGGTGCCGGTCACCGCCAGCGGCGCATGCGGGACGCCGAGGTGATAGATCTGTTCGTGGCGCTGACCATCCCGGTGGATCTCCAGGCGGAGCTCTTCCGACAGGGCATTCACCACCGAGACACCCACGCCGTGCAGGCCGCCGGAGACCTTGTAGGAGTTATTGTCGAACTTCCCGCCTGCGTGCAGGACCGTGAGGATGACCTCGGCGGCCGACATACCCTCTTCTTCGTGGATATCCACGGGAATGCCGCGACCGTTGTCCGTAACGGAGACCGCATTGTCCTCGTGGATCGTGACCTCAATACTGTCGCAGTGACCCGCTAGCGCCTCGTCGATCGAGTTATCGACCACCTCGAAGACCATGTGGTGCAGGCCTGTACCGTCATCGGTGTCACCGATGTACATGCCCGGTCGCTTGCGAACGGCATCCAGGCCCTTGAGGACGCGGATCTGAGAGGAATCGTAGACGGAGGGATCTTGGGCTTCAGTTTCGGACATGCGGGTCAGTCATCCGGCCAGTTGCAGACACGCCAGTATAGCGCAAAGGCGGGGGGCACCGGTGAGGTCAGGTGCGGGGGTCCAGGAGGGCGACGAGACCCAAGGCCGGGGCGCATCAGGCTGGGGATTCGGGTGTTACGCGACCATGTTTCACGTGGAACAATTGCCCTGCGGTATCCCCTGCCAGCCCCGGGATGTCATCTCCCACAGCGGTCACCAGGATCTGCCAGCCCGACGCACACAACCCGGACATCAACCCCTCCACTGCCTCGCGATCCAGCTCCGACACTACATCGTCCAGCAACATCACCGGCGCCCGCCCGGTCTCGGCCTCGAGCATCCATGCCTGCCCGCCCACGAGAGCCGTAACCAATCGCTTTTGCTCGCCCCGGGAGGCCTCGGCGGCGAGACGACCCGATAGCCGCAAATCAATGTCGGCCCGCTGCGGCCCCGCCTGCGCGAAGCCCCGTTCTTCGTCGCCCTCCCGACTACGCTCCAGCGCCTCGCTCAGGCTCCTTTCCCGGTCCCAGCCCATCCGCGGATTCAAGTTCAAATCGGCTAACCGCTCGCCGAATCCGAACTGCCGGGCAGCCTCCATGGTCGCCGCCTGCCAGGACTCCACGTAACGACGCCGCGCGTCACCGATCGCCTCGCCGAATTCCAGCCAGGGTCGCTCAAACTCGCGAGCCCCCGCGCGGTCCCCCGCGCGCAAGGCGGCATTACGTTGGTCATGGGCCCGCTTCCAGCGCTGCCACTGGCCCCGGTACCCCGGGATCGCATGGAAGCAGCCCCAGTCCAGCAAGCGCCTGCGTTCTTCCGGTCCACCCGTCAACAATTCGAAGGAGCCCGCATGCAGCGTGCGCGCCGGCAACCACTCGGCCACCGCCGCGTGGCCTTCCATCCAGCGGCCATCAAGCCGCGACCGGCGCGCACCATCCCAGCTAATCCCCAGCCGATGGGAGCCCCCGGCCGGATCCTTCACCACTGCCCCAATCCACAACCCGTCGGCTCCGCTCCGCCCAACACGCCGTAATTGCTGAGTACGAAACGAGCGACCAGCCGCGAGGATATGCACTGCTTCGAGTATCGAGGTCTTGCCTGCACCATTCGGGCCGACCAGCCGATTGATTCCCGGCCCCAACGTCAAGGCCTGTTCCTCAAGGTTGCGGACCCCCTGCCACCACAGCGACTCCAGCACGCAGACCCCGGAACTACAGGCGCATCGGCATCACCACGTAGCGCGCCCCGCCCGGTGGTTCCGCCTGAATCAGGATCGACGAGTTCCCGTCACGTAGCCCGATCCGGACCTGCTCGGTCTCCAGGACATTCAGCACGTCCGCCAGGTACCCGAGGTTGAAACCGATCTCCATTGGCCCCCCATCGTATTCCGCCTCGACCGACTCCTGGGCCTCTTCACGATCCGCGTTGTGGGTCATCACCTGGCAACCGTTCTCCCCCAGGGCCATGCGTACGCCGCGATACTTGTCACTCGCCACAATCGCGACCCGGCCCAACGCCTGTTTCAGAACTTCCCGGTCGACCCGCAACGTGGAGGGCAGATCCGAAGGGATGACCCGTTCGTAGTCCGGGAAGCGCCCCTCGATCACCTTGCTGCGCAGGACCGCTTTGCCGAGTTCGAATACGACCTGGTCTTCCCCGAAGCCGATCCGGACCGTCGATTCGTCGTCGGCCAGATTTCGTCGCAACTCCGCGACGGCCTTGCGCGGGACAATGCGTTCAACTCGCCCCTCCACCGGGTGCTCGAGTTCCACCTCGGCCAGCGCCAAGCGATGCCCGTCCGTCGCCACCGCCCGCAGACTGGTCCCGCTGGCTACCAGGAGCAAACCCTGGAGGTAGTAACGCACGTCCTGCTGCGCCATCGAAAACATCGTCGCTTCCAGCAGACGCCGCAGCCGGTTCTGGGGTACATCGAGCACGACCTCCGACCCTCGCGCCTCCCAGTCGGGGAAGTCCGCGCCGGGCAGGGTCGCCAGGCTGAAGCGCGAACCGGCGAATCCCACGGTCATGCGTTCGCCTTCCACCCGAGCCCGAATCTCGCTGTCCCCTGGGGCCGCCTTCACGACGTCCAACAGCTTGCGCACCGATACGGTGACATCGCATTCGCCCGGGATGGTGCCTTCCGCACCCGCCTGCCAGGCGAGTTCGAGATCGGTGGTATCCATCCGGATCGCACCGTTGTCGTCCGGTCGCAGACGCACATTCCCGAGGATCGGCATCGTCAATCGTTTTTCGGCCGCGCCCACAATCCGTTGCAGCGCTTCGGTCATCGTCTCGCGATTGAAAGACAGTTCCATGGCGATGTCCTGTATCTAGTGTTTAGATATTTAAATAGTAGTAATAAGGGGCAGGTCGACCTGTGCAGGAAACCCAAATTTCGTTTTAAATTCAGTTATTTGTCGACACTTTTTGGCTCTCCCGAACCTCTGTGAAGCCTGTTCCCAACCTGTGGACAGTTTCGCGGTCCGTGTTTTCCACCTTTCCATACCGCAGTTGCACCCAGCTTATCCACAGCTTTGCCGAGCAGTGGACAGCCACTTCAGCTACTGAGAGTCCGCAGAAGATTCGAGTAGTCCTCGTCCAGGCTGGCGTCCGCCTCGCGGAGTTCGGCGACCTTCCGGCAGGCATGGATGACCGTGGTGTGATCGCGACCGCCGAAGGCCTGTCCGATCTCCGGCAGGCTGTGCTGGGTCAGTTCCTTTGCCAGGGCCATCGCGATCTGCCGCGGACGGGCAATCGACCGGCTGCGCCGGCTCGACAGCAGATCGGCCACCTTCACGCGATAGTAGTCCGCGACCGTCTTCTGGATATTCTCCAGTGTAATCAGTTTGTTCTGTACCGCGAGAAGGTCGCGCAGCGCGTCCTTGGCAAACTCGACGGTGATCGGTTTCCCGGTAAAGTGCGCGTTGGCGATCACCCGCCGCAGCGAGCCTTCCAGTTCGCGGATGTTGGAACGGATCCGCTTGCCCATGAAGAATGCGACCTCGGAGGGGAGCTCGATCCCCGCCTGCTCGGCCTTGCGCTGGAGGATGGCCACTCGGGTCTCCAGTTCTGGCGGCTCGATCGCGATCGTCAGCCCCCAGCCGAAGCGAGACTTCAGGCGTTCCTCCAGCCCCTCCACCTCTTTCGGGTAGCGATCCGAGGTCAGGATGATCTGCTGCTGGCCCTCCAGCAGCGCGTTGAAGGTGTGGAAGAACTCCTCCTGGGAACGCTCCTTGCCGGCAAAGAACTGAATGTCGTCGATCAGCAGTGCGTCGGCGGAGCGATAGTGCTGCTTGAACTCGTCGATCGCGTTGTGCTGCAGAGCCTTGATCATGTCCGCCACGAAGCGCTCGGAGTGCAGATAGATGATCCGCCCTTCGGGGTGCCGGGCCAGGATGCTGTGACCGATGGCATGCATCAAGTGGGTCTTGCCAAGCCCGACCCCGCCATAGATGAACAACGGGTTGTAGGCCACACCGGGGTTTTCCGCGACCTGGAGGCTGGCTGCGCGCGCGAGCTGGTTCGACTTGCCCTCGACGAAGCTGTCGAAGGTGAAGGCCGGGTTCAGGTTACTCACGGGCCCCTGCGGGCGTGGCGCAGTGCTGGCGCTCTTGTCTGCAGCACCGCGTTCATGGCGGGACTCGCGACCACTGGGGGTCGGCGGGACCGGAATCTGCGCACCACCAATCCCGAGTCGCACGCGGCGCCCGTCCTGCCCGCCCACCGGCTGCAGCTCGCCCACGGTCTGCTCGATCGATTCCAGCAGGTGATCGCGCACGTGCTCGAACACAAACTGGTTCGGCGCGAGCAGTCGCAGCCCGCCTTCGGACTCTTCGGCATGCAGCGGCCGCAGCCAGGTGTTGAGTTGCTGTTCGCTGACCTTCCCCTGCAGGCGATCCAGACAGGCTGTCCACAGGGCATTGGCTGACACGCGTTCGTCTCCGGGGCGACGGGGGAATTGGAAGCCACCGAGTCTACGCCGATGGGGGTACCCGGTGCCAGCGACTTGCCGACCCTCGAGATTGACTTTGCGTCCGGATGGCGCTAGTTTTCACCGCCCTTTAACCAAGCGTCACGGGAACTCTCATGAAGCGCACTTTTCAACCCAGCCGGCTCGTTCGCGCCCGCACGCACGGCTTCCGGGCCCGCATGGCCACCCGTGGTGGTCGCAAGGTCCTGAACGCCCGTCGCGCCAAGGGCCGCAAGCGCCTCTGCCCGTAGTCCGGGCGGCGCGCCGGCTCCCGTGACCGCGGCGCCAGCTAGCGAGACCTTTCCGCGCCGCGTCCGTCTGTTGACCGGTGCGGATTATCAGCGCGTCTTCAAGGATGCCCGGCGCCAGCGCGGTCGCGATCTGACCCTGCTCTATCGCCATTCGGAATCTGGCGAGGCACGCCTGGGCCTAGCGATTGGCAAGCGGCATGTCCGCCATGCATCCGACCGCAACCGGATCAAGCGCATCGTCCGAGAGGCCTTTCGCCAATGCCGGATCTCACTGCCGCCGGTCGACATGATCGTGCTGGCCCGAGGCGGCGCGGCGACCACGGATCGCCGCGCCCTGCGCGCCGAGATCGACAGCCTGCTGGAACGCCTGCAATGAGCCTGCCACGCAAGATCGCCCTGTTGCCCGTCCGGGCCTACCAGTACGGCATCTCGCCGTTCATGGCGCCCCATTGTCGGCATTACCCGACCTGTTCGGCCTATACCGTCGAGGCGGTCGAGACCCACGGGGTCCTGCGCGGCTTCTGGCTGGGCCTGCGGCGCATCCTGCGCTGCCACCCCTGGTCGCCGGGCGGTTATGATCCGGTCCCGGCTCCGCGTTCCGCTTCTCCCAGCACCCGACCCTCAAAGTAGTCGCGCTCATGGATAACCTTCGCCCCCTTCTGTGGCTCACCCTGGCCTTTGTCCTGTTCCTGATGTGGCAGGCCTGGAACCAGGATTACGGCACCCCGAGCCAGCCGGACCGCAGCGCCGAGCAAGCGGCCGAGGACCCGGATGCCCGGCCGGAGGACGTGCCGGACGCCCCGCAGTTCGAATCGGAGGCGGATCCACGGGCGGCTGACGCGCCGCAGGTCAGCACCCTGCAGGAGCCAGACCGCCAGCAGATCAGCGTGCGCACCGACACCCACGAGATCCTGATCGATACCCGTGGCGGGACCCTGCTGCGGGCGGACCTGCTGCAGTACCCGCAGGACCTGCAGGACGATCCGCTGGTGCCGGTCCGACTGTTCGACCACCGCGTGCGCGGCTATGTCGCGCAGAGCGGCCTGACCCATGACCGGGTGAACGACCAGTCGATGGAGGCCCGCGCACCTTCGCATCACGCCAACTTCCAGGTCGATCAGGACCGCTTCGAACTCGCCGACGAACAGGACACGCTCGAGGTCCCGCTGCGCTGGACGTCCGACGATGGCGAAATCGAGGTCACCAAGACCTACACCTTCACGCGTGGCTCGCATCTGATCGAAGTGGACTACGAGGTCCACAACCGCTCGGATTCCACCTGGAGCGGCCGCCAGTACCGACAGCTGCGTCACGGTCCGACCCCCGACCGCGAGTCGTGGTGGCTGTACACCTTCACTGGCGCGGCCTATTTCGATGGCAGCTACGAGCGGGAACGCTTCGAGTCATTGCGTGACGACCCCATCCAGGCGCGCATCCAGGGGGGCTGGGTCGCGATGATCCAGCACTACTTCGTGTCGGCCTGGGTCCCGGGCGAGGACGAGGTGAACGCCCTGTACGCCCGCGCGGTGCCCGGTGAGGTGGGCGATGAGTACCTGATTGGCCTCCATTCCGAGTCCGTTCAGATCCCGGCGGGCTCCAGCGGCGGGTTCTCCACCCGCTTGTGGGTAGGTCCGAAGCTGCAGGACGAGCTGTCCCAGATTGCCCAGGGCCTGGAGCTGACAGTCGACTACGGTATCTTCACCTTCCTGTCCAAGCCGTTGTTCTGGCTGCTGGACAAGATCTACAGCGTGGTCGGGAACTGGGGCTGGGCCATCGTGCTGCTGACCATCCTGATCAAACTGGCCTTCTTCAAGCTGTCCGCGACCAGCTACCGTTCCATGGCGCGCATGCGCAAGGTCGCGCCGAAGCTGCAGGCACTGAAGGAACGCTACAAGGACGACAAGCAGCGCATGAACCAGGCGCTGATGGACCTGTACAAGAAGGAGAAGATCAACCCGCTGGGTGGCTGTCTCCCGATTCTGGTGCAAATCCCGGTGTTCATCGCCCTGTACTGGGTGCTGCTGGAGAGTGTCGAACTGCGCCAGGCGCCCTGGTGGCTGTGGGTGCAGGATCTGTCCTCGCGCGATCCGTACTTCATTCTGCCGATCCTGATGGGCGTGTCGATGTTCGTGCAGTACAAGCTGAACCCGCCGCCGATGGACCCGGTGCAGCAGAAGATCTTCATGGCGCTGCCGTTCGTGTTCACCGTGTTCTTCGCCTTCTTCCCGGCGGGTCTGGTGCTGTACTGGTTCACCAACAACCTGTTCTCCATCGCCCAGCAGTGGTACATCACGCGCAAGATCGAGAGCGGCGAGGACCCGGACAAGCAGAAGAGCTGACGCTCCGTGACCGTGACGGACACCATCGTCGCGGTCGCCACCCCGCCGGGGGTGGGCGGTATCGGTGTGGTCCGTCTGTCGGGTCCGCAGGCCCTGCCCATCGCCCAGCGTCTGACCCGACGCGCGCATCTGCTTCCACGCCACGCCCACTACGGCAGCTTCATTGATCCGGCGACTGGCGAGTCGCTGGACGACGGTCTGATCCTGTCCTTCCCGGGCCCGCACTCCTACACCGGTGAGGACGTGATCGAGCTGCAGGGCCACGGCAGCCCGGTCTTGCTGGAGGCGATCGTCGCCGCCGCGGTGGATCTCGGCGCGCGTCGTGCCCGACCGGGGGAGTTCACCGAGCAGGCCTTCCTCAACGGCCGACTCGACCTGGCGCAGGCGGAGGCGGTGGCCGATCTGATCCACGCCCAGACCGAGCAGGCCGCCAGGCTCGCGCGATCCAGCCTGGACGGCGCCCTGGCGACCGAACTCGAACCGGTCTCGCGCGCGATCCGCGACCTGCGTGTGATCATCGAGGCGGAGATCGACTTCGGCGAGACCGATCTCGAGTCGGAGGCTGCCGCCGATATCGCACGCCGTGCCGACACCCTCCACACGACCATCCGCGAACTCCTCGAACGGCTGCGTCCGGCGCGTTACTTTGCCCAGGGCTTGCGCCTGGCCCTGGTCGGTGCCCCGAATGTCGGCAAGTCCAGCTTGATGAACCGTTTGGCCGAAAGCGAGGTCGCGATTGTCACTGATCGCCCCGGGACCACTCGCGACGTCCTGCGTTCGCCGATTGCGATCCACGGGATACCGGTCGAACTGATCGACACCGCCGGGCTGCACGCGAGTGAGGATCCGGTGGAGAAGATCGGCATGGAGCGGGCGCAGGAGGCGGCCACCGGGGCTGACTTGATCCTGGAGCTGCGCGATCTCACGCGTCCGGATGCGGCCCCCGACTTGGCGGCCCCGGCGGAAATCCCGCGACTGACCGTCTGGAACAAGATGGACTGCGTCGCCGACTCCACCCGAGCGGACCACGGGCTCAGGATCTCTGCACGGACCGGGGCAGGGGTCGACGCGCTCAAACAGGCGATCGTCGAGCGCCTGGGCGTGAGCGAGGGTGGCCAGCAACGCTTCAGCGTGCGCGCGCGTCATCTGGACGGCCTGCGTACGACGGCCACCCATCTCGCCGCGATCGACGCCGCCGCGCCCCCGGACCTGATCGCCGAGGAGTTGCGTCTGGCCGAACGCGCCCTGGACGCGCTCCTCGGTCGCCAGGACCACGAGGCCCTGCTGGGCGAGATCTTCGCCGGCTTCTGCATCGGCAAGTAGTCCCCGTCATTGCGAGGCCCCGAACGGGCTGCGGCAATCGCCCGCCGCGACCACCGGATTTCGCGGCCCGACGCCATGCCCGCTTCCGGAGATTGCTTCGCTTTGCTCGCAATGACGGGGGGGCGCTGGATGCGGCCTCTGCTGCCCATCACGGCCGAAGCCGCCGCGGCGCAACGAACCAGGCGAACAGGCCGCCGCGGCACGCCCGGAAAACCATTTGGCCCGGGGGCCGCTTCGCGCTCGCGTAACTCCCTGCTAGAATTCCGATTTTCGTGCCCGGACCATAAGCGGCGCGAATTGCACTCACAGGCCGGACCGTCGGCCGGGATAGCAGGACCATGGCGAACTCCTTTGATGTCATCGTGATTGGCGGCGGGCACGCCGGCACCGAGGCTGCCTTGGCCGCGGCGCGCGGCGGTGCGCGCACACTGCTGCTGACCCACAACATCGAGACCATCGGCCAGATGAGCTGCAACCCGGCCATCGGCGGGATCGGCAAGGGCCACCTGGTCAAGGAGATCGATGCCCTGGGGGGCGTCATGGGCCGCGCAGCGGACGCCGCCGGCATCCATTTCCGCATCCTCAATCGACGCAAGGGCCCGGCCGTGCGCGCGACCCGCGCCCAGTCGGACCGGCAGCTCTACCGCCAGGCCATCCGCCAGTTCGTCGAGGCCGAGCCGAACCTGCAGATCTTTCAGCAGCCGGTGGCCGATATCACCCTGGACGGCGACCGGGTCACCGGCGTGGTCACCGAGGGCGGCATTGCATTCGACGCCCGCGCCGTGGTGCTGACCGTGGGCACCTTCCTCAACGGCCAGATGCACACCGGGCTCACCCAGCAGCCCGGCGGGCGCGCGGGTGATCCGCCGAGCACTCGCCTGGCGGCGCGCCTGCGCGAGATGGCCTTTGCCGTCGGGCGGCTCAAGACCGGCACGCCGCCGCGCATCGACGGGCGCAGCGTGGATTTCTCGCGGCTCGAGCCGCAGCCGGGCGATGACCCGCGCCCGGTCTTTTCCTTCATCGGCTCGACCGACGACCACCCGGCGCAGCGCCCCTGCCATATCGCGCGCACCAGCGAGAAGACCCACGACCTGATCCGGGCGAACCTCGACCAGGCGCCGATGTACTCCGGCCAGATCGACAGCACCGGCCCGCGCTATTGCCCCTCGATCGAGGACAAGGTGGTGCGCTTTGCCGACAAGACCAGTCACCAGGTCTTTGTCGAGCCGGAAGGCCTCACCACCCACGAGCTGTACCCCAACGGGATCTCCACCTCGCTGCCGTATGCGATCCAGGTCCCCCTGGTGCAGAGCATTGCCGGCTTCGAGAACGCGCGCATCACACGCCCCGGCTACGCGATCGAATACGACTACTTCGATCCCCGCGGCCTGCGCCCGACGCTGGCCACGCGCGAGCTCGGCAACCTGTTCTTTGCCGGCCAGATCAACGGCACCACCGGCTACGAGGAGGCCGCTGCCCAGGGCCTGGTCGCCGGGCTCAATGCCGCGCGGCTGGTGCAGGACGCCGCGCCGTGGATCCCCCAGCGCTCCGAGGCCTACATCGGTGTGCTGATCGACGACCTGGTGACCCGCGGGACCCAGGAGCCCTACCGCATGTTCACCTCGCGCGCCGAGTACCGGCTGTTGCTGCGTGAGGACAACGCCGATCTGCGCCTGACCCCGGTCGGGCGCGAGTACGGACTGGTCGACGACGCCCGCTGGGCGCGCTTCGAGATCCGTGCCGCGGCCATCGAGACCGAGATGACCCGACTCGGACAAACCCGCCCGGACCGCGACCAGCGAAGCCGCCCGGCCCTGATCGACTTGCTGGGCAAGGCGCCGGATCCGGATGCCACGCTGCTCGACCTGCTGCGCCGCCCCGAGGCCGATTACGATGGCTTGATGCATGCGCTGCCCGACCTGGATGTCGGCTGCACGCCCGACGTGCGCGAGCAGGCGGAGATCCAGGCCAAGTACGCCGGCTACATCGAGCGCCAGCAGGCCGAGATCGACCGCCAGGCGAAGGCCGAGCAGACCGCACTCCCGGACAGCCTCGACTACGCCCGAGTCCACGGGCTGTCGAACGAGATCCGCCAGAAGCTGGCGGAATTCCGCCCCCATACCCTGGCCCAGGCGCAGCGCATCCCGGGCGTGACCCCGGCCGCTCTGTCGGCGTTGGCCGTGCACCTGAAGCAGCGCGCCAGTGGCGAGTAACGACTGGCGCGCTGCCCTGGCCGCCGTGGCCGGGGACTGGGCGCTGGACCCACCGGCCATCGAGGCCCTGGCGATTTATCTGGAACAGCTCGGGCGCTGGAACCGCGTGCACAACCTGACCGCGGTGCGTGACCCCGCGCAGTGGATTCGCCGCCATATCCTCGACAGCCTGACGTTGCGCCCGTATCTTCACGGGGACCGGGTGCTGGATGTCGGGACCGGCGCCGGGCTGCCTGGTTTCGTGCTCGCGGCCACCGAGCGCGAACGCGAATTCTGCCTGCTCGACAGCGCGGCCAAGCGCATCCGCTTCCTGCGGAACGTAATCGGACTCGCCCGGCTGTCCGGGGTCGAGGCCGTGCATGTGCGGATCGAGGATTTCCAGCCCTCCGCGCCCTACACCACGGTCCTGGCACGGGCGTTCAAGGCCCCGGCCGACATGGTCTCGCGGGTCGCGCCACAGGTGGCCGAGGGGGGCCGCGTGCTGGCCATGCTGGGTCAGCGCTCGGTCGTCGCCGAACCGCTCCCGGCCCCGTGGTCGTACCGAAGCGTGGACCCGGTTACCATTCCCGGCGAGACCGCCGAGCGGCACATCGCCATTATCGAGAGAGCCGACCCGTGACCGATACGCTGGCTATCACCAATCAGAAGGGCGGAGTGGGCAAGACCACTACCTGCGTGAACCTTGCCGCCTCGCTCGCCCGCCTGGGTAAGCGCGTGCTGGTGGTGGACATGGACCCGCAGGGCAACGCGACCACCGGTTCGGGCGTCGACAAGCACGCCGATGACCCAACCTCCTGCGAGGTCCTGCTTGGCCAGGCCACGGTGGCCGAGGCCGCCCACCGAGTGGAGGCCGGCTATGACCTCGTCCCGGCCAACGGCGACCTGACCGTGGCCGAGGTGCGGCTGATGGAGGCCGAGCGCCGTGAATACCGGTTGCAGGAGGCGCTGGCACCGGCCCGGGCAAACTACGACCACATCCTGGTCGATTGCCCGCCGTCGCTGAACCTTTTGACCGTCAACGGCCTGGTCGCAGCCGATGGTGTGGTGATCCCGATGCAGTGCGAGTACTACGCACTGGAGGGGTTGACCGCCCTGATGCGCACCATCGAGAGCATCCAGCGCGGTCCCAACCCCAAGCTGCGTATCTCGGGCCTGCTGCGCACGATGTTCGATCCACGCAATCGTCTTTCCGGGGATGTCTCGGCACAGCTCACCGGCCACTTCGGCGATCGCGTGTTCCGAACCGTGATCCCGCGCAACATCCGCCTGGCCGAGGCACCCAGTTTTGGCCAGCCGGCCTTGTTGTATGATGCCTCCTCGCGCGGGGCCGTGGCGTACCTGGCCCTGGCCGGCGAGATGTTGCGGCGCTGAACGCCGCCTGTTTTCCCCTTACCGACTGCCTGCAGGAACGATCAACCATGGCGAAACGAGGACTGGGCCGAGGCCTGGATGCCCTGCTCTCCGGCGCCCAGGCCGGTGGTGACGACAGCGACAGTTTGGAGCAGCTCCCGATCGAGCAGATCCGGCGTGGGAAGTATCAGCCCCGGGTCCACATGGCGGAGGCGGCGCTGGCCGAGCTGGCCGACTCGATCCGAGCCCAGGGCATCGTGCAGCCGGTCGTCGTGCGGCGCCTGGACGAGGGCTATGAACTGATCGCCGGCGAGCGCCGCTGGCGTGCCGCCCAGATCGCGGGCCTGGAGACCGTCCCGGCGGTGGTCCGCGATATCCCCGATCAGGCCGCCGCGGCGATGGCACTGATCGAGAACATCCAGCGCGAGGATCTGAACCCGCTGGAAGAGGCGCAGGCCATCCGCCGCCTGATCGGCGAATTCGAGATGACTCACCAGGCCGCGGCCGACGCGGTCGGCCGCTCGCGCACTGCGGTCACCAACCTGCTGCGCCTGCTGGAACTCCACGACACGGTGAAGGACCACGTCAACGAGGGGCGTCTGGAGATGGGCCACGCCCGCTGCCTGCTGGCGGTGCCCCTGGACGACCAGCCCGGGGTGGCCGCGACCGTGGTCAAGCGCGGGCTCTCGGTGCGCGCGACCGAGCAGCTGGTCAAGAAGATCCTCGCCGCCACCCCGGAGCCCAAGAAGGATGCCGGACCCTCGCCCGAGGTGCGACAACTGGAGAGCCGCCTCTCCGACCAGCTGGGTGCCGCGGTCCAGGTTCGCTACAACCGCCAGGGCAAAGGCCGTCTGGTCATCGAATACAACAGCCTCGACGAGCTCGATGGCATCCTCGCCCACATCCAGTAACTCTCTGAGCGGCTTGGCCGATGGCCCTGAACGCCGTTTGACGCAGTACAAGGGCGCTCTTATACTACGCGCACTTTTTGGGAGAGGGGTGGGTGTGCCCATCCGCTGAATGACACCGCGACGCTTCAGACACGCCTTACAATCGCTAGGTCTGCAGCTCGCCTTAACGCTGATACTGTCGGGCCTGCTTCTGGCCCTGTTCCCCCCGATCGTGGCGATCTCGGCTGCGGTGGGCGGCATCACCGCGACGCTCGGCAACGCCGTGGCCGCGGTTGTTGTGTTTCGGGCCTACCGTTCCGATCAGGTGGGCTCGCTGACCGCCCGCATGATGGGCGCCCAGATGGGACGACTGGCAATCATCGCGGTGGCATTCGGGGTGGCGTTCGCTTACCTGGACGAGCCGGATTTACTGGCGTTGTTCGGCATCTTCCTCCTGGTGCACCTGGCCCCCTTGTGGTGGCTGCACCGGGTTTCTGATCAAGCAATGACGAGATAACTGCATGGCTTCAGAAAGCGGACTGCCCACGATGGAAGAGCACATTGCTCACCATCTGACGAATCTTACCTTCGGACTCCACCCCGAGAAGGGGATGAGCTTCGCCACCACCAGCACCGAAGCCGCCGAAATGGGCTTCTGGGCGATCCACGTCGACTCCATGCTGTGGTCGATCGCACTCGGGCTGCTGTTCATCCTCACGTTCCGTGCCGCGGCCAAGAAGGTCACCGCAGGCGTCCCGGGCGGCTGGCAGAATTTCGTCGAAATGATGATGGACTTTGTGAACGACAACGTCCGTGGCTCGTTCAAGCACAAGAACGACATGGTCGCGCCGCTCGCGCTGACCATCTTCGTCTGGATATTCCTGCTCAACCTGATGGACCTCGTGCCGGTCGACCTGATCCCGCACATCGCCTATCTGCTGGGTATCCCGTACTTCAAGATCGTGCCGACTACGGATATCAACGTGACCGCGGGCCTGGCGCTCGGTGTGTTCATCCTGATCATCTACTACTCGCTCAAGATCAAGGGTCCGGTGGGTTTCATCAAGGAACTGACGGGCATCCCGTTCCAGACCAACATCGTGTACATCAAGCCGTTCTTCTGGGTGATCAACTTCGTGCTGGAGTTCATCAACCTGCTGGCCAAGCCGGCCTCGCTCGCCCTGCGACTGTTCGGCAACCTGTACGCCGCGGAGATGATCTTCATCCTGATCGGTGTCATGTACTCTGCGGGCCTGATCCTGGGTCTGGCCGGCGGTGTACTGCACGTGGGCTGGGCGATCTTCCACATCCTCGTGGTGCCGCTGCAGGCCTTCATCTTCATGGTGCTGACCGTCGTCTACATCGACATGGCGTACAGCGAAGACCACTGATTTCGACTTCCCTACTCAACTGACTGTTTCAACACTCGACTGGAGATACAAAAATGGAAATGGCTAACGCTCTGATCGTCCTGGCTGGCTCGCTGCTTCTGGGTCTGGCCGCTGTCGGCGCCGCCATCGGCGTGGGTACCCTCGGTGGTCGCTTCCTGGAAGGCGCCGCGCGTCAGCCGGAACTGATCCCGATGCTGCGCACCCAGTTCTTCATCGTGATGGGTCTGACCGACGCCGTGCCGATGATCGGCGTGGGTATCGGCCTGTACGTCCTGTTCGCCCTGGGTTAATAAGGCTGAGCGAGTCCCGAGGTCCCCTCCACTCGTCCAACCTGAGGTAGCAGGATGAATATCAATCTGACCATCATTGGCCAGCTGCTCGCGTTCAGCGTCTTCGTGTGGTTCACGATGCGCTACGTCTGGCCGCCCATGTCCGCCGCCCTGGAAGAACGTCGCAAGAAAATTGCCGACGGCCTGGCAGCCGCGGAACGTGGCGAGAAAGAGCAGGAGCTCGCCCAGGAGCGTGCGACCGAGGTCCTCAAGGAGGCCAAGCAGCAGGCCAACGAGATCGTGGCCTCTGCGCAGAAGCGCGCCAACGACGTGGTTGAGGAAAGCAAGTCCACGGCCCACGAAGAAGGCGAACGCATCAAGCAGGCGGCGCACGCCGAGATCGAGCAGGAGATCAACCGCGCGAAGGAAGAGCTGCGCAAGCAGGTCTCCGAGCTAGCGGTTGCCGGTGCCGAGCAGATCCTGGCCAAGGAAATCGACGCCAAGGCGCACGGCGATCTGCTCAAGAAGCTCTCGGCCAAGCTGTAAGGAGACGTTATGTCAGACCTGATTTCGGTCGCCCGACCCTACGCTCGCGCAGCTTTCGAGCGGGCCCGCGAGGCCAAGGATCTCGCCGGCTGGGCCGAGCAGCTCGAATTGCTGGCGGCGATCGCCCGCGATTCGCAGATGCACAGTCTCCTCTCCAACCCGCGGGTCCCGCGGCCGGACCGGGCACAGCTCGTGCTCGACGTGGCCGGTGACAAGGTGGGGCCCGAGGCGGGGAACCTGGTTCGCCTGCTGGCCGAAAACGGCCGGCTGCCTGCCCTCCCTGCCGTGAGCGATGCCTTTGCCGAATTGAAGGCCGCGGCCGAGCACCGCGTCCATGCCGACGTGATTGCCTTTCGCAAGCTCACCCAGGCGCAGGAGAAAGAGATCCACGACGCCCTGGCCAAGGGGTTGGGCTGCGAAGTCGATCTCGAGCATTCGGTCGACAGCGCCCTTCTTGGAGGGGCCATCATCCGCGCCGGCGACCTGGTAATCGACGGCTCCGTGCGAGGCCAGCTGAACCGCCTGGCTGCCAATTTGAGTCGCTAAGAGGATATTTAACATGCAACTGAATCCCTCCGAGATCAGTGATCTGATCAAACAGCGCATCGAGAAATTCGATGCCTCGTCCGAGGCCTCCAACGAGGGCACCGTGGTCAGCGTGACCGACGGTATCGCCCGCGTCCACGGTCTCGGTGACGTCATGCAGGGCGAGATGCTCGAGTTCCCGGGCGACACCTTCGGTATGGCGCTCAACCTTGAACGCGACTCTGTGGGTGTCGTGATCCTGGGCGACTACAAGCACATCTCCGAGGGCCAGACGGTCAAGTGTACCGGCCGCATCCTCGAAGTGCCGGTTGGTGAAGCGCTGCTGGGCCGGGTAGTCGATTCCCTGGGTCGTCCGATCGACGGCAAGGGCCCGATCGAAAGCGACATCACCAGCCCGATCGAAAAGATCGCGCCGGGTGTTATCGAGCGCAAGTCGGTCGACCAGCCGCTGCAGTCCGGCATCAAGGCGATCGACGCCATGGTCCCGGTCGGTCGTGGCCAGCGTGAGCTGATCATCGGCGACCGCCAGACCGGCAAGACCGCCGTCGCGATCGATGCGATCATTAACCAGAAGGACTCCGGCGTTAAGTGCGTCTACGTCGCGGTTGGCCAGAAGGCCTCCTCGGTCGCCTCCGTGGTGGCCAAGCTGGAAGAAGCCGGCGCGATGCAGAACACCATCATCGTGGCGGCCAATGCGTCGGAGTCGGCGGCGATGCAGTTCATCGCCCCGTACGCCGGCTGTGCGATGGGCGAGTACTTCCGCGATCGCGGCGAAGACGCGCTGATCGTCTACGATGACCTCACCAAACAGGCCTGGGCCTACCGTCAGGTCTCCCTGCTCCTGCGTCGTCCGCCGGGCCGTGAAGCCTACCCGGGCGATGTCTTCTACCTGCATTCGCGTCTGCTGGAGCGTGCCTCGCGTGTGAACGCCGAGTACGTCGAAGAGAAGACCAACGGTGAAGTGAAGGGCAAGACCGGTTCGCTGACGGCGTTGCCGATCATCGAGACCCAGGCGGGTGACGTCTCCGCGTTCGTTCCGACCAACGTGATCTCGATCACCGACGGTCAGATCTTCCTCGAGACCGACCTGTTCAACTCCGGTATTCGCCCGGCGATCAACGCCGGTCTGTCGGTGTCCCGAGTCGGTGGTGCCGCCCAGACCAAGATCATCAAGAAGCTGGGTGGCGGCGTGCGTCTGGCGCTGGCGCAGTATCGTGAGCTGGCGGCGTTCTCGCAGTTTGCCTCCGATCTGGACGAACTGACCCGCAAGCAGCTGGATCGCGGTAAGCGCGTGACCGAGCTGATGAAGCAGGGTCAGTACCAGCCGATGTCCATCGGCGAGATGGCCTTTTCGCTGTACGCCGCGAACGAAGGCTTCCTCGACGACGTCGAGGCCGACAAGATCGTGAGCTTCGAGAAGGAACTGATCGCCTACGCGCGTTCCTCCCAGAAGGAGCTCCTGGACGAAATCAACAGCACTGGCGACTACAACGACTCCATTCAGGAAAAGCTGAAAAGCGCCCTGGAAGAGTTCAAGGCCAAGCACAGCTGGTAACGGGAGCACGCAATGGCGGGCACTAAGGAGATCCGGACGCAGATCAAGAGTATCAAGAATACTCAGAAGATCACCAAGGCGATGGAAATGGTCGCCGCGTCCAAGATGCGCAAGGCCCAGGACCGCATGCAGGAGTCCCGGCCTTACGCACAGAAGATCCACGACGTGATCGGTCACGTCGCGATGGCGAATGCGGAGTACAAGCATCCGTTCATGGTGGAACGCGAGGTCAAGCGCGTCGCGCTGATCATCGTGTCGACTGACCGTGGTCTTTGCGGCGGCTTGAACACCAACCTGTTCAAGAAGGCCGTGATCGAGATGCGTCGCTACCGCGACGAGGGCGTCGAGGTCGATCTGTGCGTGATCGGGAGCAAGGCGCTGCAGTTCTTCAAGCGCCTGGGCGGCAACATCGTGGCCGAGTCCAAGGATCTCGGGGACCGTCCGCACATCAATGACCTGATCGGTTCGATCAAGGTCGTGCTGGACAACTTGCGTGACGGCAAGGTCGATCGCGTGGTGCTGCTCGAGAACAAGTTCGTCAACACCATGACGCAGCAGGCCGAGGCCACGCAGTTGCTGCCGACGGCGCCTAGCCGAGACGAATCGCTCAAGCACCACTGGGATTACATCTACGAGCCCGACACGCATCCGGTGATGGATACGCTGCTCGAGCGCTATGTCGAGTCCCTGATCTATCAGGCGGTGGTCGAGAACGTGGCCTGCGAGATGGCCGCACGCATGGTCGCGATGAAGTCGGCCTCCGACAACGCCGGCACGATGATCAAGGACCTGCAGCTCGTCTACAACAAGGCGCGCCAGGCTGCGATCACCCAGGAGATCTCCGAGATCGTCGGTGGCGCGGCTGCGGTCTAGCGCCCACCGGCCCGAATCGGTCGACTCGGCACGAATTACGACTTACGAGGATGAACAAATGAGTTCTGGAAAGATTGTCGAAATCATCGGCGCCGTCGTGGACGTGGAATTCCCCCACGGCGAAGTGCCCAAGATCTACGACGCGCTGACCCTGGAAAACGGTCTGACCCTGGAAGTTCAGCAGCAGCTGGGCGACGGCGTGGTACGCACCATTGCCATGGGCACGACCGAGGGCGTGAAACGTCAGACCGCGGTTACCGCCACGGGCAAGCCGATCTCCGTGCCGGTCGGCAAGGGGACCCTGGGTCGGGTGATGGATGTCCTCGGTCGTCCGGTGGACAACGCCGGTGATGTTGAGGCCCAGGAGACCTGGTCGATCCACCGCGCCGCCCCGACTTTTGACGAGCAGGCGGGCTCGACCGAGCTGCTGGAAACCGGCATCAAGGTCATCGATCTGCTGTGCCCCTTCGCGAAGGGCGGCAAGGTCGGCCTGTTTGGTGGGGCCGGCGTGGGCAAGACCGTTAACATGATGGAGCTGATCCGTAATATCGCGATCGAGCACTCCGGTTACTCGGTGTTTGCGGGTGTCGGGGAGCGTACTCGTGAGGGCAACGACTTCTACCACGAGATGAAGGACTCCAACGTCCTCGACAAGGTGGCCCTGGTCTATGGCCAGATGAACGAGCCGCCGGGTAACCGTCTGCGCGTAGCGCTGACCGGTCTGACCATGGCCGAGTTCTTCCGTGACGAAGGCCGTGACGTGCTGATGTTCATTGACAACATCTACCGTTACACCCTGGCCGGTACCGAGGTCTCGGCGCTGCTGGGCCGTATGCCCTCCGCGGTGGGTTACCAGCCGACCCTGGCGGAAGAGATGGGTGTGCTGCAGGAGCGCATCACCTCGACCAAGAAAGGCTCGATCACTTCCATCCAGGCCGTCTACGTGCCGGCGGATGACTTGACCGACCCGTCCCCCGCCACCACCTTCGCGCACCTGGATGCCACGGTCGTGCTGTCGCGGCAGATCGCCGAGCTGGGCATCTACCCGGCCGTGGACCCGCTGGACTCGACCTCGCGTCAGCTGGATCCGCAGATCATTGGGCAGGAACACTACGACACCGCACGGGCGGTGCAGGGCACCCTGCAGCGCTACAAGGAGCTGAAGGACATCATCGCGATCCTCGGCATGGACGAGCTGTCGGAAGATGACAAGCTGGCCGTGGCCCGTGCGCGAAAGATCCAGCGCTACCTGTCGCAGCCGTTCTTCGTTGCGGAAGTCTTCACCGGCGCCCCGGGCAAGTACGTCTCGCTGAAGGACACCATCCGGGCGTTCAAGGCCATCGTGGACGGCGAATACGATCATCTGCCGGAACAGGCCTTCTACATGGTCGGCACGATCGAAGAAGCTGTCGAGAAGGCCGAGAAGCTCGGCTAAGGAGCAAGGCGTTATGCCCATGAATATGCATGTGGATGTGGTCAGTGCGGAGGAGTCGATCTACTCCGGGACGGCCCTGATGATCGCCGCACCCGCCGAAGGGGGCGAGGTCGGCGTGTATGCCGGGCATACGCAGATGCTCGCCCGGTTGAATCCGGGTGAACTGCGCATCCTGGAAAAGGAAGGCGCGGAGCCGCAGCCGGTGTTCGTGTCCGGCGGCATCCTCGAGGTGCAGCCGTACCATGTGACGGTTCTGGCGGACACTGCGGTGCGCGCGAAGGATCTTGACGAGGCCGAGGCCATCGAGGCGAAAAAGCGTGCGGAGGAGGCCCTGGCCAATTCCAAGGCCGATTTCGACTACGCCAAGGCCCAGGCCGAGCTGGTCGAGGCGGCGGCACGGCTGCAGATGATCCAGAAGCTGCGCCGGAAATAATCCGGCAACGTTCCACGGATGACTTACGCTAAGGGCCAACCAACTCGGTTGGCCCTTTATCATTGTGCCCATGCCTGAATCGAAGCCCCTTCATATCGCGGTACTTGCAGCCGGCAAGGGCACGCGCATGCGCTCGCGCCATCCGAAAGTCCTGCAAGCCCTCGCCGGCCGTCCGCTGCTGGCTCATGTCCTGGAAAGAGTAGCGGCGCTGGACGCCGCTGCCTGCCACGTGGTGGTCGGTCACGAACAGGAGCGGGTGCGGGCAGCATTCGCCGACTCCCGGCAAGGCTTGAACTGGGTCGACCAGGGGGAGCCGCGCGGGACCGGCCATGCGGTGTTTCGAGCCCTTGAAGCCATCCCGGATTCCGCACGGGTGCTGGTGACCTATGGCGATGTGCCGCGCATTCCGATTGCCGACCTGGTGGCCTGTGCGGACGGCGACGGTGTCACCGTGCTTGCCGCCCGGGTCGTGGATCCGAGCGGCTATGGGCGCTTGGTTCTGGATTCGTCGGGGCAACTTGAGCGGATTGTCGAGGACAAGGAGGCCAGTGCACGGGAACGTGCCGTGGACCTGATCAATACCGGTGTCCTGGCTGCCCCCGCGGGTGAGCTGCGCCGGTGGCTGGCCGCCTGTGAGCCACGGGTGACCGGACCCCGCGAGTGGTACCTTACCGATGTCGTAGCGGCAGCCCGCGCCGACGGATGTGCCGTCAGCGTTGTGGAAAGCGGCGACGCCGCGGCAGTCCTCGGGGTAAACGACCGCGAGCAACTGGCGGTTCAGGAACGGCTGTACCAGGCGGCGCTGGGTGCTGGAATGATGCGCGAGGGTCTGGGCCTTGCCGACCCCGCGCGCCTGGATGTGCGCGGGGTTCTCACCTTCGGACGCGACTGCCAGATCGATGTGAACGTCGTGATCGAGGGCACGGTGACGCTCTCGGACGATGTTTATATTGGACCCGGTTGCGTGCTGCGGGACTGCGACATCGGTTCCGGCACGCAGATCGCGGCTCATAGTGTGCTCGAGGGGGTGCGGGTTCATGCCGATGCGCGGATTGGACCGTTCGCCCGCCTGCGGCCCGGGACCGAACTGGGGACCGGGGCGCGGGTCGGCAACTTCGTCGAGATCAAGAATGCCACCCTGGGTGCCGGGGCCAAGGCGAACCACCTGACCTACGTCGGTGACGCCCGGGTTGGCGCTGGCGCCAATCTGGGCGCGGGCACCATTACGTGCAACTATGATGGCGCCAACAAGCATCGCACCGAGATCGGCGAGCGCGCCTTTATCGGTTCCAATACGGCATTGGTGGCTCCGATACGCATCGGGGACGACGCGACCGTGGGCGCAGGGTCAACCCTGTCCGACGACGTCGAGGCGGGCGCTCTCGCGCTGACTCGCGCCCGAACCCGCACGATTCGTGACTGGCCGCGCCCGAAGAAGAGCGGTAACGACAAGGAGAAGTAATCGATGTGCGGTCTGGTTGCAGGCATTGGCGAACGAAACCTGGTCCCTGTCCTGGTCGAGGGCCTGCATCGCCTGGAATACCGGGGGTATGACTCCGCTGGAGTGGCCGTGGTCAACGACCGCACCCTTTCGGACCTGCGTGCCATCGGCAAGGTTGCGGCCCTGGAGCAACGGATCGAGGCCGCTGGGCTGGAGGGGCCGGTGGGCATCGCCCACACGCGCTGGGCCACGCACGGGGCTCCGACCGAAGAGAATGCCCATCCCCACCGTTCGCGTGACGGCCGCGTGGCCATCGTGCATAACGGCATCATCGAGAATCACGGCGACCTGCGTTCCCGGCTCGACGCCGCCGGCTGGCCCTGCGTATCCGCGACCGACAGCGAGGTGATCGCCCATCGTCTCGAGCAGGCCCTGGCACTGGGTTCGTCGCCGCTGGATGCGATGCGCAGCGCCTGTGCCGAACTTCAAGGCGCCTACGCGATCGCGGCGGTGTTTGCCGACTTCCCCGACGAATTGATTGTTGCCCGTTCCGGGAGCCCGGTCCTGCTGGGCCTGGGCATTGGCGAGACCTTCGCCGCCTCCGACGTGCAGGCGCTGCTTCCGGTCACCCAGCGTTTCGTCGACCTGGAAGATGGCGACATTGCCCGGCTCACGCGCGACGGCGTCGAGATCCGCGACGCCGCCGGAGAACGGGTCGAGCGCGGCATCCGCGAGAGTCGTTGCCAGGCGAGCATCGCGGACCGGGGCGAGTACCGCCATTTCATGCTCAAGGAGATCTACGAGCAACCCCATGCCCTGGAACAAACCCTGTCGGGCCGCCTGGGCGAAGCCGGTATCCTCGAGAACATCCTCGGACCGGGCAGCGACGAGCGCTTGGCCGATGTCGCCGCCGTCCAGATCGTTGCCTGCGGAACGAGTTATCACGCCGGCATGGTCGCGGCGCACTGGATCGAGGAGCACCTGGGTCTTCCGGCGCGGGTCGAAGTCGCCAGCGAATATCGCTACCGGCGCCACGTCCTCGCCCCGGGCACCCTGCTAGTGGTGATCTCGCAGTCCGGCGAGACCGCCGATACCCTGGCGGTCCTGCGGCAGTCCCAGGACGAGCCGTTCCTGGCGCGGCTGGCGATCTGCAACGTGCCCGAGAGCACGATGGCACGGGCGGCCGACCTGGTCCTGATGACCCATGCCGGACCCGAGATTGGCGTCGCATCCACCAAGGCGTTTACCACCCAATTGGCGGCCCTGGCCATCCTGGTCCTGCTGCTGGGTCAGGTCGCCAGCGCCGCCCGTATGCCCGCCGCCGAGCGGGCCGATGCGGTCGCGGCCCTGCGCAGTCTCCCCGATCAGGTGGCCCGTATCCTCGCGCTCGATACGCCTATTGCGCGGATCGCCGAGGATCTCATGGAGCGCCAGCATGCGCTGTTTCTCGGGCGTGGGGCCTATTTCCCGATTGCCCTGGAAGGCGCGCTGAAGCTGAAGGAAATCTCCTATATCCACGCCGAGGCCTACCCCTCCGGCGAGCTGAAACACGGTCCGTTGGCTCTCGTGGACACCGAGATGCCGGTCGTGGCCGTCGCCCCGGACGATGCCCAGCTGGAGAAACTTTCCAGCAACCTGCAGGAGGTACGGGCCCGGGGCGGGCAGCTGATCGTCATTGGCGAATCCAACGCCGCGCGCGCGTTGGAGCCCGAGGACACTTGGGTCGGTCTGCCGCAGAACGAGGCCCTCAGCCCGTGGCTGGCTCCGGTTCTGTTCACGGTCCCGCTACAGTTGCTCGCTTACCATACGGCCGTGCTGAAGGGCACCGATGTGGATCAGCCGCGCAACCTCGCCAAATCGGTGACCGTCGAATAGTGGGCGGCGCCCAAGCCGCTCAGTCCATCAGGAAACGCTTGTATTCGTGCCCCGGGTTCGCTAGATTTTGGTGCGCTTGAATAACCTGTCACAGGAGCACCTTATGGATCAGCAAGAGCTCAACAACCGCTGCGTCACCCTGTTCCAGTCCCCGCGAATCCAGACCAAGCTTTGGAACCCCCGCATGTTCTGGGAAGTCGGCCGCAAGCTGAACACGAATCCGGACGAGCTCACAGAGCCGAAGGTCGACCTGTGCGAGCTGGAGGTCATGCTCTCCGCCGCAGCCTACGAGCCGTCGAAATGCGCCGACAACCTGAACCAGCGCGAGGCCGGCCGCGCCGACTTCATCCGTCGCGCGGTCCAGTCCGGCCAGCGTCCGTTCCTGCGCCGCGCGGCCTGATCCACGTACGGATCATCGCCCGCCAGGACCCGGCCTCGCGCCGGGTCTTTTCGTTTGGGGTCGCGAAACTGTGTTTGTTCGTCACCGAGGACACGGGGCAGACAGACATCCACTGAGGTGCACGTCATGGCAGTGGCCATGCCCGGCAATCAAATGAACGGCAACTAGCGGTGCATCCGGCCCCGGCCAGTTTCGTGGGTCGGTCCCAAATAGAGGGTCAGGCCATGTGCGTCACCATGGCCTTTGTCCGTGTCCTTTGTGCTTCGCCCGTCTTGAGCCTCATCGCGGGTGTCCACGAGATCGTCCCTTACTGGCCCCTGGCCTCCAGCCAGAAGGTCACCGGGCCGTCGTTGGTCAGACTGACCTGCATGTCCGCCCCGAAACGCCCGCTGGCCACGGGTTTATGGCGTTGGCCTGCCCGCCGTACCAGCCAATCGAACAGCGCTGCGCCGTGCTCGGGGCTAGCCGATCCGGAAAAGCTCGGTCGCATCCCCTTGCGCGTATCGGCTGCCAGGGTGAACTGGGGCACCAGCAGCAGCCCGCCACCGGTCTCGCCCAGGCTCCGGTTCATTCGGCCCGCCGAGTCCGCGAATACCCGGTAGCCCAATAGCCGGTCGAGCATCCGTTCCGCGCTCGCCTCGGTATCGTTCGGCTCCACGGCCACCAGAGCCACCAGGCCGCTCCCGATCGCCCCGACGTCCTCCCCGTCGATGGTGACCCGCGCCGCGCTTGCGCGCTGGATCAGTGCGATCACGCCTGCTCCCTTCCAGTGCCGGGCTCGATGTGCCCGGACAGTTCCCCTGCCAGTCGGTCCGTGGCTGCGACCAGTCGGCGCACGATGCCCGGCTCCGCCGCCGAGTGGCCGGCGTCCGGTACGATCTCCAGCTGCGCCTGCGGCCAGGCCTCGTGCAGGGCCACCGCCTGATTCACCGGACACACCACGTCGTAGCGGCCGTGCACAATGGTGCCGGGAATCCCCTGCAGCCGGCCGGCATCGCGCAGCAGCTGGTCGGGTTCCAGGAACGTCTCGTGAACGAAGTAGTGGCACTCCAGCCGGGCCAGGCTCACGGCCACATCCGGCTCCTCGAAGTGCGCGATCACGTCGTGGTTCGGGATCAGACAGGAGGTGCGCCCTTCCCAGCTGGACCAGGCCCGGGCCGCGGCCTCGCGCACTGCACGGTCGTTGGCGGTCAGCCGCCGGTAGTAGGCACCTACCATGTCCGCCCGCTCGCCATCCGGGATCTGTGCCTCGTAGTCGGCCCAGGCCTCAGGAAACAACCGGTCCGCGCCCGACTGGTAAAACCATTGGATATCCTGCGGGCGGCACAGGAAGATCCCCCGTAGCACCAGGCCCAGGACCCGCTCCGGGTGTTTCTGGGCATACGCCAGCCCGAGGGTCGAGCCCCAGGACCCGCCAAATACCACCCAGCGTTCAACCCCCAGGTGCTCGCGCAGGCGCTCGATGTCCGCGACCGCGTGCCAGGTCGTGTTCGCCTCGAGGCTTGCGTGCGGGGTCGAGCGTCCGCAGCCGCGCTGGTCGAACAGCACGATGCGGTAGCGTTCCGGATCGTAGAAGCGGCGGTGCCAGCTTTCGCAACCCGAGCCGGGCCCGCCATGCAGAAACACGACGGGTATCCCCTCCGGATTGCCGCATTCCTCGAAGTACAGCTCGTGGCCGTCGCCAACCTGCAGGCGCCCCATACCGTGGGGCTCGATCTCGGGATACAGCGCGTCCATGGAAGCCCTCCGGGCAAAACCCCGAGTGTCGCCAAAACGCAGCCTGGGCGAAACCCTTCGGGCTCTTCCCGCAACCGCCGATCCGGCCCTACTCCGGGTCCTCGATTACCCGCCCGCGATAGACACGCCGCTTGTGCGCAGGCCGGTGTTCTCCCTGCGCCCCGTCTTCTGGTTGCGTCTTCGCGGGTGAGGGTGTTCGCAGATACCCCGTTCCCTCCAGCTGACTGCGCAGGGTCAGCGCCGCCGCCTCGACCATGCTCGACTGCGAGCGCGCAGCGTAATCAAGGATGGCCTCCATGAAATCCGGGTCGCTGACCGACAGCCGTGCTACCGAGGGGAATTCGGCGCGCAGGTTTCGCCGAAGTTCGGCGGCCAGGCTGAGGCTCTTGCGGTCGTGCATCGGATCCCCCGGGTGGGCGTAGCTTTCTCCGTCTTCATGCAAGCGGGGTGCCACGGCGAGACGCCCGCCATTCGCCGCTCCGGTGCCCCCACGGTCGAAAGCCCTGCCCTGTGCGAGAGCGACGCGTGTTCATCTCTGGTGCACGGGAGGCGCGGTGTGCACCGAAATCCTGCGCCACCATTGCGGGTTGGGCTTGCGTGCAGCCGACCGCCGGCCTATGTTGCGGGCCCATGGAGACACCCGCCGTTCCCGCCTCGATCCGCCGCCTCGCCGGGCGCGCCATCGCCGACTTCGACATGGTCCGCGAGGGCGACCGCATCCTGGTGGGCCTGTCCGGTGGCAAGGATTCGCTGACCCTGCTGTGGCTGCTGCACAACCTCGCTCGGCGGGCCCCGGTGCGCTTCGAGGTGGGGGCGGTCACGATCAACCCCGAGATCGAGGGATTCGAGCCGCAGCGGCTGATGGATTACCTGGGCAGCTACGGCATCCCCTATCACTTCGTGTCCGAGCCCATCGCCGAGCTGGCCGATGCGCACATGGACAACGACTCGTTCTGCTCCTTCTGCTCGCGCATGAAGCGCGGCTTGATGTATCGCACGGCGCGCGAACACGGCTACAACGTACTGGCGCTGGGCCAGCACCTCGATGATCTCGCGGAGAGCTTCATGATGAGCGCCTTCCATGGCGGCCAGCTGCGCACCATGAAGGCCCACTACGCGATCGACGCCGGCGACCTGCGGGTCATTCGCCCGCTGGTCTACGTGCGTGAACGCCAGACCCGCGACTTTGCCGACGCCGCGGGGCTCCCGGTGATCCTCGACAACTGCCCCGCCTGCTTCGCCATGCCCACCCAGCGCGAGCATATGAAACAGCTGCTGGCGCAGGAGGAGGCGCAGCACCCGCGACTGTTCCGCAACCTGCGCACCACACTCAAGCCCCTGATGACCGAGGGTGGCATTCCTCCGCGCGATCCACCGCCGAGCGCGTCCGCAACCACCGACCCCGCAGTGTCCGAACATGGCCCGACGTCGGCATCTGCGTGATCGCCTGATCGGGGTGGGCCTGCGCCTGCTGGCGCGCCTCCCGCTGTGCGTGAACCACGCCCTGGGCGGCGCGGTCGGGGCGCTGGTGTGGTACCTGCCCACCCGCGCGGCCCGTATCACCCGCATCAATCTGGCGCTGTGCTTTCCGGAAAAGGACCCGGCGTGGCGGCGGCGGGTGGGGCGGCGCTCCCTGATGGCGATGGGCCGCGCCCTGACCGAGTCCCCCTGGCTGTGGCAGTCGCCTCCGGAGAGCCTCGAGACCCTGGCCGTCCAGCCGCCGCAGTACGCGCGCCTGCGCGAGCGCTCCGCCGGTCGGGCGTTGTTCCTGTGCGCCCCGCATCTCGGTTCCTGGGAATTCGCCGGACTGCATGCCGCTTGCCACGGGCCGATGGCCACGCTGTACAGCCCGTTCAAGACCCCGGAGGTGGACCGCTGGGTGCGCGAGGCCCGTGCCTCCACCGGGGCTGAGCTGGCCCCGGCCGATCGCAGTGGCCTGCGCATCCTGCAACAGGCCCGCGACCGCGGCGAGATCATCGGCATCCTGCCGGACCAGAGCCCCAAGGGCGCCTCGGGCCAGCACGCCTCGTTTTTCGGGCGTCCGGCCCTGACCATGACCCTGCTCCCGCGTCTGCTGCGCGGGCGCGCGGATCACGTGGTATTCCTGTTTGCCGAGCGTCTGCCCGGGGGACGGGGCTATCGCTATCACGAGGTCGTGGCCGGCCCGGAGGTGGCCGATCGCGATTTTGTCCGGGCGGCCGCGGCGATCAACCTCCACGTGGAGACCCTGGTCCGGCGCTGTCCCGAGCAGTACAACTGGGCCTACAAGCGCTTCAACCCACCGCCCGCGGGCTGGCCCGATCCCTATCGCCGGGGGGCGCTCGAGTAACCTCCCGCGCGGTACCTCCCCGCGCATGGCTGACCCGCTGAGCGGGTCGCGTCAGAGGATGTAGCGGGACAGGTCCTCGTCTTCCGCCAGGTCGCCGAGGCGTTCGTCGACGAAGGCGCGGTCCACGATCACCGGGCCTTCGACATCCGGGGCGCGGTAGGCGACGTCCTGCAGCAGGCGCTCCAGCACGGTATGCAGACGGCGGGCGCCGATATTCTCGGTGCGTGCGTTCACGTCAAAGGCGATTTCGGCCAGACGGCGCACGCCCTCTTCCTCGAAGCGCAGCTCCACACCCTCGGTCTTCATCAGCGCGGTGTACTGCTCGGTCAGCGAGGCGGTGGGCTCGGTCAGGATGCGCACGAAGGCATCGGCCGACAGGGCGTCCAGCTCCACACGGATGGGCAGCCGGCCCTGCAGCTCCGGCACCAGGTCGGACGGCTTGGACAGGTGGAAGGCGCCGGAGGCGATGAACAGGATGTGGTCGGTGCGCACCATGCCCAGCTTGGTGGAGACGGTGGTGCCCTCGATCAGCGGCAGCAGGTCGCGCTGCACGCCCTCGCGGGAGACCTCGCCACCGCCGGTCTTCTCGCTGCCCTTGGCGACCTTGTCGATCTCGTCGAGGAACACGATGCCGCTTTGTTCCACGCGCTCGATCGCCTTCAGCTTCAGCTCTTCTTCATTGACCAGGCGCGCGGCCTCTTCCTCGATCAGCAGCTTGCGGGCCTCGGCGATCTTCAGCCGCCGCGAGCGGGTCTTCTGCCCGCCGAGGTTCTGGAACATCGACTGCAGCTGGCTGGCCATCTCTTCCATGCCCGGGGGCGTCATGATCTCCACGCCCTGCGGGTTCTGCGAGACCTCGATGTCGATCTCGCGTTCGTCCATGTCCCCCTCGCGCAGGCGCTTGCGCAGCTTCTGGCGGGTCTCGCTGTTGCCGTGGTCCGGCTCGGACTCGGTGAAGCCGGCATTGCGTGGGCTTGGCAGCAGGGCATCCAGGATGCGCTCCTCGGCGGCGTCCTCGGCCTTCAGGCGGTTTTCCTTGATCGCCTCGTCGCGCAGCTGCTTCACCGCGGCCTCGGCAAGATCGCGGATGATCGACTCGACATCGCGCCCGACATAACCGACTTCGGTGAACTTGGTCGCCTCGATCTTGATGAACGGGGCGTGGGCCAGCTTCGCCAGACGCCGGGCGATCTCGGTCTTGCCCACACCGGTCGGGCCGATCATCAGGATGTTCTTGGGTGTGACCTCCGGTTGCAGCTCCGGCGGCAGCTGGCGGCGGCGCCAGCGGTTGCGCAGGGCAACGGCGACGGAGCGCTTGGCGTCGTCCTGGCCGATGATGTAGCGGTCCAGTTCCTGGACGATCTCGCGGGGGGTCATGTCGGTCATGGCAAATGGGCCTTGGTCGAATCGCTTGGCGCCGGGTCGCGTTACTCCGCGTCCAGGCTCTCCAGGGTGATGTTGTGATTGGTGTACACGCAGATATCGGCAGCGATGTTCAGGGACTTCTCCACGATATCGCGGGCTGGCAGATCCGTGTTCTGCAGCAGGGCCTGGGCGGAGGCCTGGGCGTAGGGGCCGCCGGACCCGATTGCGATCAGTGCATGCTCGGGCTCGATCACGTCGCCATTGCCGGAGATCACGAAGGAGTTCTCGCGGTCGGAGACCGCCAGCAATGCCTCCAGCTTGCGCAGGGCGCGGTCGGTACGCCAGTCCTTGGCCAGCTCGACGGCGGCGCGGGTAATGTTGCCGGAGTGTTTCTCCAGCATCCCTTCGAAGCGTTCGAACAGGGTGAAGGCATCGGCGGTGCCGCCGGCAAAACCGGCGAGGATGCGATCATGGTAGACGCGGCGCACCTTGCGCGCGTTGCCCTTCATCACGGTGTTGCCAAGGGAAACCTGGCCGTCGCCCCCGAGGGTGACGGCGCCGCCCTTGCGGACGCATACGATGGTGGTGCCGCGAAACTGTTCCACGGATCTCTCCTGTTACGGCTGAGTGTCATGGGGCACGGTGTTGGGTTGCGATGGCCCGGGATCGTTCACCTGGTGGGTGCGATCGTCGCCGAATCAGTCTCTCCGGCGGGCCCGCGGATGGGCGGCATCATACACCTGTGCCAGGTGCTGATAGTCGAGATGGGTATAGATCTGGGTGGTTTCAAGGTTGGCGTGGCCGAGAAGTTCCTGGATCGCCCGCAGATCGCCACTCGACTCCAGCAGGTGACTGGCGAAGGCATGGCGCAGACGGTGCGGGTGCAGGCGCACATCCAGCCCGGCGCGACGGCCGGCCTCGGCGACCCGGCGTTGCACCGCGCGGTTGCCCAGGCGCTGGCCTCGTCGGCTGACGAACACGGCGCGCTCGTCCGCTGTGGCCCAGTCGCCCCGGCGTTTCAGCCAGGTGTGCAGCGCATCGCGCGCCACACGCCCCACCGGGACGCTGCGCTCGCGCCGGCCCTTGCCGAGCACGCGCACCAGCCCGGAATCCAGGTCAAGGTCGGTCAGATCCAGTCCGGTCAGTTCCGACAGGCGCAGCCCGGACGAATACAGCAGCTCCAGCATCGCCTGGTCGCGTGCCGCCAGATTCGGCTCGATGCCCTCCGCCGGGGTCAGCGCCCGCTGGGTCTGATCGACATCGAGATCGCGCGGCAGGGGGCGCCCGGCACGCGGGCCGCGCATGCCGGCGGCCGGATTGGCCGGCATGCGCCGCTGTTCGACCTGATAGGCGAAGAAGCCGCGCACGGCGGACAGGAAGCGCTGGATCGAGCGGGGGTGGCGGCCCTGGCGGGCCAGCTGTCCGGCGATGCGCCGCATGTCGGCTGCCTTGAGGGCATCCCAGGGGCCGTTATGCAGCCCGCGCAGGCGGGCCAAGTCGCGCCGATAGGCCTGTACGGTATGCGGCGAATGACCGCGAACATCGCTCAAATGGGCCAGAAAGGCCGCGATATCCGCATCCTGCTCGGGTGCGTCAGGCAGCGGCGTGGGCCCGCTCGACATGGCAGCGGATCGATTCGGCCAGCAGGTCGCCGATGTGGGTGACGAAGTAGGTGCCCATGTCGGGCTCGAAGCGGTCCGCGGATTCGCTGGCCAGGCCAAGTACCCCGATATGGTCGGATTCATTGCCCAACGGCATCAGGATGGCCGAGCCGATCTCCTCGGCGTCATCGAACAGCACGTCCAGCATCTCGGCCGGGACGCGACCGCATTGGGCCTTGCCGCGGCTGAACAGCGGGTCGAAGGTGGCCAGCTCGCTGGTGGTTAGCGCATGCAGGTCGTCGACCTCGCGGTGGGCCAGGCGGATGCTGACGCGTTCCGCGCCCAGCTCGTTGCGCAGGGCGTCCTGGGTCAGCGCCAGCACGGCGTCCAGGTTCTCGGCGCGCATCAGGGTCTTGGCCAGTTCGTGCAGGTGCTGGCCCATGCGCTCGTTGTCGCGGGCACGCTCGACCAGCTCGCCCATGTGCTGTTCCATGGCGCGGTGCTTCTCGCGCAGCAGGGCGACCTGGCGTTCCAGCAGGGACACCGCGCCACCGGTCGGGTGCGGCAGGCGCAGGATGTCCAGCAGCGGCAGGTGGTCCTGGAAGAAGTCGGGATGCTCGCGCAGGTAGGCCTCGACGTCCGCCGCGCTGATCGTGCGGTCTTCCGGGGCCCGGGTCTTGGGGGTCTTGGTTTTTGCCGCAGAGGCGTTGGAGGATTGCTGCCCAGTCATAGATCGATCCAGCCGTTGAATACCGTGGTGGCCGGCCCGGTCAGCCAAACCGGAGCCTCGGCCTGTCCGGTCCAGCTTAGCACAAGGGTCCCGCCCGGCAGGGTCGCTTCGAGGTTGTCGTCGACCAGTCCGCGGCGTCGCAATACGGCCATCGCGGCGGCCGCGCCGCTGCCACAGGCGAGTGTCTCGCCGACCCCGCGTTCGAACACCCGCAGGTCGACATGTCCGCGGTCGCGCAGTGCGGCGAACCCGACATTGACGCGGCGCGGGAAGCTTGCGTGGCGTTCGATGATCGGGCCGATCTCGTGGACCGGTGCGCTGGCCACGTCGTCGACCAGGATCACCGCATGCGGGTTGCCCATGGAGACCGCGCCCAGGGTGATCGAGTGGCCCTGCACATCCAGCGTGTAGGCATCGGCCTCGGCCTCGGCGAGCAGCGGGATGCGCGCCGGTGCGAACTCCGGCCGCCCCATGTCCACGCGCACCTGCTCGTCGTCCTCGACATGCAGCACGATGCGCCCGCCGAGGGTCTCGACCGGGATCTCGCGGGCCTCGGTCAGGCCCTGCTCGCGGACGAAGCGGGCGAAGCAGCGCGCGCCGTTGCCGCACTGCTCCACCTCGGAGCCATCGGCATTGAAGATGCGGTAGCGGAACAGCGCCTGCGCCGGATCGCCCGGGGGCTCCACCAGCAGGATCTGATCGCAGCCGATGCCGAAGTGGCGATCGGCCAGGTGACGCAGCGTTGGCTCGTCGAGCCGCACGTTCTGACGTATGCCGTCGATGACCACGAAGTCATTGCCCAGGCCGTGCATCTTGGTGAAGTCCAGGCGCATCAGGCGGTCTCCGGCAGGTGGCCGACAATGGTCATGTGGCGATCCGAGGTGATGGTCACCGTGAAGCCCTCGATCCCGGCCGCTGCCAGCTGTTCGCGTACCTCGTCGGGCGTGAAGGCGGCATGCAGGGAGTGCTCGAAGTCGTGGCGCAGCACTGGCGGCGCGTCGGCGGCGTACTCCGCGACCAGGGCCCGGACCGTCTCGGTCGTATCCGGCCGTCGCAGGTCCATGATGAACACCGCCGCGCCGGGCGCGCCGTCACGCGCAATGGTTTGCCACAGAGCGGCCGGGTCATGCAGGTGATGCAGCAGGGAGTTGCTGATGATCGTGGCATATGGCGCGCGCGGTCCGCGCGCCTCTGGCAGGCAGCCTTCGGCCAGATGCACACGGTCCGCGGCTGGGTGCCCGGCCATCAGCGCGTCGCCGGCCGCCAGCATCGCCGGGGCGCCGTCGAGGCCGTCGACCTCGCAGTCGGGGTAGCGCGTGGCGAAGCGCAGCGAGACATCGCCCGGGCCGCAGCCCAGGTCCAGCACCGGCCCGGTCACGGGCCCGGGAAAGGCCTCGGCGAAGGCGTCGACGAAACCCTCGTGCGGGGCGGCGAAGTCGGCCTCGGCATAGGCACGGGCCTGCTCCGGCTCCAGCATCAACTCCGGCTCCGGGCGCCGCGGGATCACGGCTCGATGCTCCCTGACGGGTCCTGGTCCTCCGGATCCCGGGGCAGCATGCTTTCGCGCATCATCAGGTGATCGACCTGCTCGCGGCGGTTGATGATCTGGAAGTGGTCGCCGTCGACCATTACCTCCGGCGGGCGCGGGCGCGAGTTGTAGTTGCCGGACATCACGTAGCCGTAGGCGCCGGCCGAGCGCACCGCGAGCAGGTCGCCGGCGGCCAGCGCAAGCTCGCGTTCGCGGCCGAGGAAGTCGCCGGTCTCGCAGACCGGGCCGACGATGTCGTAGGTGCGGGTCTCGGTGTCGCTGCGCGGTACCACCGGGACGATTTCCTGCCAGGCGCCGTACAGGGCCGGGCGCAGCAGGTCGTTCATCGCGCCGTCGACGATCGCGAAGTCATGGGCCTCGGTGTGTTTCAGGTATTCCACCCGGGTCAGGAACACGCCGGCATTCGCGGCGATCGCGCGCCCCGGTTCCAGCAGGACCTTCAGCGGACGATCGCCCAGAACCTCGCGCAGGGCGCTGGCCCAGGCATCCGGTTCCGGCGGGGTCTCGTCGCGGTAGCGCACGCCCAGCCCGCCGCCGACATCGATATGTTCCAGCTCGACGCCGTCCGCGGCCAGTTGGTCGACCAGTGCCAGTACGCGCTTGAGCGCGTCGGTGAACGGGTCGATGCGGGTCAGCTGCGAGCCGATGTGGAAGTCGACGCCGGTTGCTTCCAGGTGCTGGCTGTCGCGCACCCGGGCATACAGCGCCGGTGCCTCCTCGATGGCGACGCCGAACTTGTTCTCGCGCAGCCCGGTAGCGATATAGGGATGGGTCTCGGCGTCGACGTCCGGGTTTACCCGGATCGACACCGGGGCCTGGACACCCATCTCCATGGCGACGGCCTCCAGCCGGTCCAGCTCCGGGGCGGATTCGACATTGAAACAGTGGATGCCGACCTCCAGCGCCCGGCGCATCTCGGCGGCGGTCTTGCCGACCCCGGAGAATACGACCTTCGCGGGATCGCCCCCGGCGCGCAGCACGCGCTCCAGTTCGCCGCCGGAGACGATGTCGAAACCGGCGCCCATGCGCGCCAGCACATTCAGCACGCCCAGCGCGGAGTTCGCCTTCACGGCGAAGCAGACCTGGTGCGGGGTGCCGATCAGGGCCTCGCTGAACGCGCGGAAGTGGCGCTCCAGCGTGGCGCGGGAATACACGTACGCGGGGGTGCCGACCAGCTCGGCAAGGCGGTCCAGCGCTACGCCTTCGCAGAACAGGGTGCCGCGGTGGTAATCGAAGTAGTCCATTCAGCGCCGCTCCTCGGTTTCGTCGTCATCGGGCAGATAGAGATCGCCCTTCTGACCGCAGGCGGAGAGCATCTGCATCGTGCCGAGCACGACGATCACGGCAATCAGGAGCCACTGTGCCTTGCAGGAGAACATGGGTCGGATCCGGGGTTCGTTGCATCAAGAGGCGATAGTGTGCCATTGATACGCCCCTGGCTTCAGGTGCTAGCGGTAGATGCTGCGGTATCTGCCCGCCGAAATTTGCCCGATCGTGAACGGCGATGATTCGTTCATCAATGATTCAGCCAGGTTTGGGACGATGCATCTGCGAGACCAGCAAAAGACCACTGAAGCTGGTCAGGGGGCGGAACCCGAACCGCAGGGAATAGAGACCTGCAGCTCGCCGTCCAAAGCAACAGGCGTCGCCGCGGTTCGCCGCCAAGACGTCCCGGATAATCCGGATCTGACCCACAAGATGAGAGGAGATCATCCATGATTAGCACCAAGCGCCGTGTCTTCCTGAAAGGCACTCTCGCCGCCGGTACTGTCGGTGTCGCCGTCGGGGCCGGTCTGCTCGCCCCGAGCAAGCTGCTCGCCGCCTGGCCGTCCGAGGCCTTTGGCGCCGAAGGCCTCGAAGCCGCCTTTGAAGCCGTTACCGGTTCCAGCGACATTGCCGATGGCGACGTCACCCTGAGCGCCCCGGAAATCGCCGAGAACGGCGCCGTGGTTCCGGTGTCGGTCGAATCCAGCCTGGACAACGTGACCGAAATGGCCGTGTTCGTCGAGCTGAACAACCAGCCGCTGACCGCCCACTATGTCCTGGCCGATGGCGCACACGCCAACATCTCGGGCCGTATCCGCATGGGCGAGTCCTCCAACGTGATCGCCGCCGTGAAGTCCGGCGACACCTGGTACAAGACGGTTCAAGAAGTGAAGGTCACGGTCGGTGGCTGCGGCGGCTAACGCCGACCCCCAACCGCTGATCCGAACACTACTGGAGGTTTAAGATATGTCTATCCGAGTTCGCGCCCAAGAAAGCAACGGCGTTATCAACATCCGTGCGCTGATGAGCCACGACATGCTCGTCCCCGACGACGACGGTGGCCCGCACTTCATCGAAACCGTGGAAATTGCGCGCAATGGCGACACCGCCATTACCGCCAACTGGAACTACACGGTTTCCCGCAACCCGTTCCTGCAGTGCGAGATCGACGGCGCCGCCGGTGACACCGTGACCGTCTCCTGGACGGACAACAAGGGTGAATCCGACTCGACCGACGTCGAAGTGCGGTAACAAAGAGGGTTCCACTCTCTTTGAAGAAGCCGGGGCTGGTCCCCGGCTTTTTTGTGTCCGGTCATCGGGTGTCTGTGGTCAGCGTCTCTCTGGCGTGGACTACACTCCAGAAAGGTCCATGCCGAGCGCACCGCCATGTCCCCGGATATCCCCGCGCCCCGTGAAGCCGATCCGGCCCTGCGCCCGGCGCTGCTCCTCGAGCCCCACCAGCCCCTGTGGCAACGCCTGCCCCGGCGCGACGCCGAAGGCCGCCGGCTGGCGGACTTCATGATGCTGATCCCCGGGCTGCGCCAGCGTCCGCGCTCCGAACTCCATGCCCGGGCGCGCGCCATCGAGCGCGTGCTGAACGGCTATGGGGACGATATCGCGTTCGTGGAGCTGAACCTGAAGCTGAACACCCTGTGGGTCTCGTTGACCGCGCGGCCCGGGCTTTGCACTGAAGTGCCGGGGGCGATCCAGGCGGTGGTGCCCGAGGCGTTACTGGTGGGGCCGAAGCTGACCTCCGGCATGTAGTCGTCGAAGGGGTGAGGCCGCTGTCCGCCCCGACGCTGTTCTACCGTGAATAGGCCCGTGTTTCCCTGTGTCATACCGGGCGACGGCCAGCCTTGCTACACTGACCTTTTACCGTGCCCGAACCGGAACATGACTGAACGTACTGCATCTGTCCGCCGCGACACCCTGGAGACCCGGATTGCCGTCGAGCTGAACCTCGACGGCACCGGCCAAAGCCATCTCGAGACCGGCATCCCGTTCCTCGACCACATGCTGGACCAGGTGGCCCGTCACGGCCTGGTGGATCTCGACGTGCGCGCCGAGGGCGATCTGCATATCGATGCCCATCACACGGTGGAGGACGTCGGGATCACCCTGGGGCAGGCGCTGGCCAAGGCCCTGGGGGACAAGAAGGGTATCCGCCGCTATGGCCATGCCTATGTCCCGCTGGACGAGGCCCTTTCACGGGTGGTCATCGACTTCTCCGGGCGTCCGGGGCTGGAGATGCACGCGGATTTCCGCCGTTCGCACATCGGCGAATTCGATGTGGACTTGTTCCACGAGTTCTTCCAGGGCCTGGTCAACCACAGCTGGATGACCCTGCACATCGACTGCCTGCGTGGCGACAACGCGCATCATGTCGCCGAGACCATCTTCAAGGCCTTCGGGCGCGCCCTGCGTGTGGCGGCGGAGTTCGATCCGCGCTCCGCGGGGATCACGCCGTCCACCAAGGGCAGTCTGTAACGGACCAACGGACGAGACCCGGCCATGGAAACTGTTGCCGTCATCGATTACGGCATGGGGAATCTGCACTCGGTCGTGCGTGCACTGGAGCACGAGGCCGCGGGCGACCAGCGCGTACTGCTGACCGACGACCCCGAGACGTTGCGCGAGGCCGACCGGTTGGTGTTTCCCGGCCAGGGCGCGGCCGGGGATGCCATGCAGGCGCTGTCGAATCGCGGGCTCGACCGGCTGCTGCCGGAGCTGGCGGCCGACCGCCCGTTCCTGGGCCTGTGCCTGGGCCAGCAGATCCTGATGGACGCCAGCGAGGAGAGCGGCGGCGTCGACCTGCTGGGCATCCTGCCGGGCCGGGTCGCGCGCTTTCCCGCGATGCAGGGCCCGGATGGCCGGCGCCTGAAGATCCCGCACATGGGCTGGAACCGCGTGCTGCCGGCGCAGGAGCATCCCCTGTGGCACGGCCTGCCGGAGACCCCGTGGTTTTATTTCGTCCATAGTTACCGGGTGCAGCCCGAGCGCGAGGCCGATGTCGCCGGGCGCACCGATTATGGCGAGACCTTTGCCTCGGGACTGGCGCGGGGCTCGTTGTTCACCATGCAGTGCCATCCGGAGAAGAGCGCCGCCTGCGGGCTGCGTCTGCTGCATAACTTTCTGCGCTGGGACGGTGATGGTCCCGGGGCGTCGTGAGGAGTCGAAGATGCTGGTCATTCCCGCAATCGATCTGAAGGAAGGCAAGTGCGTTCGCCTGCGCCAGGGGAACATGGACGATTCCACCGTGTTCGGCGAGGACCCGGTGGAGATGGCGAAGCGCTGGGTCGATGCCGGGGCCGAGCGGTTGCATATCGTTGATCTCGACGGCGCCTTTGCCGGTCAGCCGCGCAATGCCAAGGCGGTGCACGCGATTGCCAAGGCCTTCCCCGACCTGCCGATCCAGATCGGCGGCGGCGTGCGCGACGAGGACACGGTTCAGGCCTATCTGGATGCCGGGGTCGAATACGTGATCATCGGTACCCGCGCGGTCAGCGCGCCGCACTTCGTGAACGACCTGTGTCTGGAATTCCCCGGCCGTATCATCGTCGGGCTGGATGCCAAGGACGGCAAGCTGGCGGTGGATGGCTGGTCCAAGCTGTCGCACCACGACGTGATCGACCTGGCCCAGCACTTCGAGGCGGACGGCGTGGTGGCCTTCGTCTACACCGACATCGCCCGCGACGGGATGATGAAGGGCCCCAACGTGGAGGCTACCGCGCGCCTGGCGAGCAACGTGCGCGTGCCGGTGATCGCCTCCGGCGGCATCAGCTCGCTGGACGACCTGCGCAACCTCGCCGCCCGCGAGGACGAGGGCATTACCGGCGCCATCGTCGGCCGGGCCTTGTACGACGGCGCCTTCACCCTGGAGGAGGCCCGCAAGGCCCTCGCGACCTGAGATGCTCGCCAAGCGCATCATTCCCTGTCTGGATGTCGACGCCGGCCGCGTGGTCAAGGGTGTCAACTTCGTCGGCATCCGCGATGCCGGGGACCCGGTGGAGATCGCCCGGCGCTACAACACCCAGGGTGCGGACGAGATCACCTTCCTCGACATCACCGCCTCCAGCGACGACCGCGAGACCATCGTGCACGTGGTCGAGGCCGTCGCGCGCGAGGTGTTCATCCCGTTGACTGTGGGTGGTGGCGTGCGCGCGGTCGAAGACATCCGCCGCCTGCTGAACGCCGGGGCCGACAAGGTTTCCATCAACACCGCCGCGGTGCACCGGCCCGAGCTGGTGCGCGAGGCCGCCGACTGGGTCGGCAGCCAGTGCATCGTGGTCGCGATCGACGCCAAGCAGGTCAGCACGGGGAATGAACCACCGCGCTGGGAGGTCTTTACCCACGGAGGCCGCCGCGAGACCGGGCTGGACGTGGTCGAGTGGGCGCAGCGCATGGAGTCCCTGGGGGCCGGCGAGATCCTGCTGACGAGCATGGATCGTGACGGCACCCGTATCGGCTTCGACCTGCCCCTCACCCGCGCGGTCAGCGATGCGGTCGGCGTGCCGGTGATTGCTTCGGGCGGGGTCGGTGAGCTGCAGCACCTGGTGGAGGGTGTGACCGAGGGCCATGCCGATGCCGTGCTGGCCGCCAGTATCTTTCACTTTGGTCAGCACACGGTGGGCGAGGCCAAGGACGCGATGGCGGCGGCCGGTGTCCCGGTGCGGCCGAACGATGCCGAGGTGGCCGCGCAATGACCGATTCGACTCCCCGTCCGGGTGGTGCCGAGGTGCTTTCCGCGCTCGCCGAGGTGATCGAGCAGCGCCGCCAGGCCGACCCGGAGCAGTCCTACGTGGCGAAGCTTCACGCCCGGGGCCTGGACGAGATGCTCAAGAAACTGGGTGAGGAATCGGCGGAGACGCTGATTGCCGCCAAGAACGACGATACCGACGCCCTGGTGTCGGAAATGGCCGACCTGTGGTTTCATGCCCTGGTGGTGCTCGCGGCCTGCGGACGGCACCCGGACGATGTCCTCGATGAACTGGGCCGGCGTTTCGGTCTGTCGGGCGTCGCCGAGAAGGCCGCGCGCGAAATCAGTGGTCGCCGGTCCGACCATTCGTAGTCTGTACATTGGTCGGTGTTTCCCCGGGGGCCGCATTGAGTCGCCGGCTGTAAAGCGTTCGTTCATGTGGCGCGGCTACACTGCAATCACTGCGCCCTGTCCGCGAAGAAACAGCGACTCCAGCACACCGCCCACAGTGGCCGGTGTGCCCCAGAGTTGATTATGGGCCTGGCGCCGTTCAGGCTAACCCCAAAGTTGTATGACTGGAGAACAGAGTCCATGGGTATTGGTGGTATCAGCATTTGGCAGCTCCTCATCGTCCTGCTCATCGTCGTGCTGCTGTTCGGCACGAAGAAGCTGCGCAACATGGGTGGGGATATCGGCTCGGCGATGAAAAACTTCCGCCAGGCGGTCAAGGATCCCGACGCCGAGAAGAAGGAAGGCGAAGAAGGCGAAGAGCCGCGCGAGGTCGAGAACCAGACCGACAGCGAAGGCCGGGTGGTCGACGCCGAGGTGAAGAAGAGCAGCGAAAAGGATTCCGACGCCTCGCAATCGGACAAGAAGTCCTGAGCCGCGCGCCCTGCGCGGCGGCCAGGCTCGAGCGATAGCCCATGTTCGACATCGGCTTCTGGGAAATCATCATCATCGTGCTGGTGGCGCTTCTGGTCGTGGGGCCGGAGCGTCTGCCCGGGCTTGCGCGCGAAATCGGGCGCTGGGTCGGCAAGACCCGGCGTTTCGTCCATAGCGTTCGATCGGACTTCGAGCAGGAGCTGCAGACCGACGAACTGCGCAACATGCTGAAGAGCCAGGATCGCGAGATCCGCCAGCTCAAGAACATGATGGACGAGACCGAGACCAGTCTGCGCGAGGATATCGAGGATACCGAGCGGGACCTGCGCGAAGATATCGAGGGCAAGCCGAAGACCCGCAAGGATCTCTCCGGCAAGGAGCAAAAGGCCCTGGCCGAGAACAAGGCCAAGCCCGCGGTGCGGGACAAGCCATCCATGCGCAGCCCGGATGCGTCGGCGCGTGCTTCGGACACGGGTGCGCCGGAGGCAGCCGACGACGCGGATGCGCCCGAGGTTCGGCGTGTGCCCACCCAGGGCGATCTGGATGGCAACTTGATGACCGACGACCCGGCGCTGGCCGCCGAGCAAAAGGCGCGCGCCTCCGATGGCCCGCGTCCGGAGCGGACGAAACCGGCGGTGCGCGAACGGCGTACCCCGGACCCTGCCGAGTCACGGGGGGGCGAGGCCTCTGATCCCGAAGCGGATACCACCCACAACGACCAGACCCCTGACAAGCACTCATGAGCAAGACCAAACCGGGGGTCGAGCCGAGTCCGGAAGCGACCGAGACCCTGCTCACGCACCTGATCGAGCTGCGCGACCGCATCCTCAGGATGTTCATTGCCATCCTGGTGATGTTCCTGATCCTGTTCCCGTTCGCCAACCCGATCTACACCTGGCTGGCCGGCCCGCTGATGCAGCACCTGCCGGAAGGCACCAGCATGATCGCGATCGACGTGGCCGCGCCGTTCCTGATCCCGTTCAAGCTGACCCTGCTGCTGGCGGTGGTGCTCAGCATCCCCTACCTGCTGTATCAGGTCTGGTCCTTCGTGGCGCCTGGGCTTTACTCGCACGAAAAGAGCATGGCGCTGCCGCTGGTGGCGTCGTCCACCGCGCTGTTCTATCTGGGGATGGCGTTCGCCTACTTCGTGGTCTTCCCGCTGATTTTCGCGTTCTTCACGGCCACGGCGCCCGAGGGCGTGGCCGTGATGACCGATATCTCGCGCTATCTGTCGTTCGTCATCATGCTGTTCATCGCCTTCGGCATTGCCTTCGAGGTGCCGGTGGCAACGATCCTGCTGGTCTCCATGGGGGCCACGACCCCGGCCAAGCTGTCGCAGAAGCGCCCCTATGTGATCGTCGGCGTGTTTCTGGTCGGCATGGTGCTGACCCCGCCGGACATCATCTCGCAGACCCTGCTGGCGCTACCGATGTGGCTGTTGTTCGAGATTGGCCTGATCCTGTCGCGCATCATGGAGCGCAAGAAGGCGCAACGCCGCGCGACTGCGGGCGGTGACGATGCGGCCGACGCCGATGATGGTCCGGACGACGATGGACCGGGTGGCGGCGGTGGTACGCCGCGCGGTGGCCCGGGTGGTTCGGGCAAGGCGTCCGGCACCACGCGGGCCGCTTCGTCCACGGCGGCCGCATCCGCCGCTGGGGGCGCCAGCGCCGCCGCGCGCACCGGGTACACGCCGTTGACCGACGACGAGATGGACGCCGAGCTCGACCGCATCGAGGAAGAGCAGGCCGAACTGCGTCGCCAGCGCGGGTCCGCGAGCACACTCGCCACGGACGCCCCCGCCGATCCGGCGCCCGAGGCGGACGAAAGCCAGAGTGGCGAGCGCCCGGCTGACGACGGCCAGCCCGACGCGGCCGCATCGCAGGAGGATGGCAATACGGGGCGCGATCGCTGAGTCACCGCGCCGGCGGCCGTATTTGTGCAGGCCTGCGCCCCCGCCAAGCATCGGAAGTTGCTAAAATACCCGGGTAACCCATTGACCCAGGTAATGATCCCGCGATGGCACACCCGCGTCCCACCCCCCGCCGCCCTGTCCTGCTGATCATCATGGACGGGGTGGGCGTGAACCCGTCCAAGCTGAACAATGCCTACGCCGAGGCCGATACGCCGCGCCTCGACGAGTACCTCTCCACTCATACCCACACGACACTGGACGCCTGTGGTCGCGCCGTCGGGCTGCCGGATGGGCAGATGGGCAACTCCGAGGTCGGGCATCTGACCCTGGGTGCGGGCACCGTGATCAACCAGGACCTGGTGCGTATCGACGACTCGATCACCGATGGCAGCTTCTACGAGAACGACGCCCTGGTCAGTGCTGCGCGCGCCGCGGCCGCGAAGGACCAGCCGTTGCATCTGATCGGTCTGGTGTCCGATGGTGGTGTGCACTCGCATATCCGCCACCTGCGCGCCCTGGTGGAGATCTGCCAGCGCGAGGGCGCGCGCCCGATGGTGCACATGATCACCGACGGCCGCGATACCGCACCCCGTTCCGCGCTCCACTACCTCGATCCGCTGGAGGAAGAGCTGGCGAACGCTGGCGGCGCCATCGCCACCGTGTGCGGGCGTTACTACGCGATGGACCGTGACAAGCGCTGGAAGCGCACGGAAAAGGCCTTCCGCGCGATGGCCTACGCCGAGGGGGAGGCCGCCGGTTCCGCGCGCGAGGCGATCGAGGCGGCCTATGCGGCGGGCGAGGACGACGAGTTCATCAACCCGCGCATCATCAACGGTGGCGAGCCGCTGGGGCAGGATGCGGTCTGCGTGCTGTTCAATTTCCGTAATGACCGTCCGCGTCAGCTGACCGCGGCCCTGGGCATGGACGACTTCGACGGCTTCGACCGCGGTGACTTTCACCCGGTCTCCGAGACCTGCCTGACCGAGTACGACCCGCGCTTCCTGTCGCCGATCGCGTTCCCGCCGGAACGCCCGTCGACGACTCTGGGCAGCACCATCGCCTCCGCCGGCATCCCGCAGTTCCACTGTGCGGAGACCGAGAAGTACGCCCACGTGACCTTCTTTTTCAACGGCGGCAAGGAAGAGCCCTACGCCGGCGAACAGCGCGTGATGGTCCCCTCGCCGTCGGTGGATACCTACGACGAGCAGCCGGAGATGAGCGCGGTCGAGGTCGCCGACCAGACCATCCAGGCGATGGAGAGCGGGCGCTACGGGTTCGTCCTGGTCAACTTCGCCAATGGCGACATGGTGGGTCATACGGCCAAGCGCGAGGCCCTGATCGAGGCCGTCCAGGTCCTGGATCGTGAGGTCGGGCGGGTGCTGGATGCGGCGAAGAAGCTCGAATATTCGGCGATCGTCACCGCGGACCATGGCAACTGCGACGAATACGTGGATCCGGTGACCGGGGCCCCGCACACCCAGCACACCATCTATCCGGTGATGTGCATGATTACCGACTCGCAGCGCTGGCGTCTGCGCACCGGCGGCGGCCTGGCCGATGTGGCCCCGACCGTGCTGGAGCTGATGGGCGTGCCCAAGCCCTCTGCAATGGGCGGGCGCAGCCTCCTGTTCGAGGAAGTGCCGGCCTCGGCCTGAGGGAGCGCGCCATGCACACACGCTACAGCGACACACCGGCCTACGACACGAAGGACGGCTCCGAGATTCGCGAGCTGATGCACCCTGACGTGCACGGCAATGCGGCCCAGAGCCTGGCCGAGGCGGTGGTCGAGCCGGGTGCCGTCACGCGCCTGCATCGCCATGCCCGCACCGAGGAGATCTATCACGTGACCCGCGGGCAGGGCGAGATGCGTCTGGGTGAGGAGACCTTCCCGGTGGCTGTGGGTGACACCGTCTGTATCCATCCCGGCACGCCGCACAACATCCTCAATACTGGCACCGAGCCGCTGCACATCCTCTGCAGCTGCTCCCCGGCCTACTCGCACGACGATACCGAACTGCTGTAGCGCCGATCGGCGCACATGCCGCCACCCTGCGTAAACCCCTGCCCCGGTCCGCGTCTCCTAAACGCCGTACTCGGCGCGGTACGCGCGCAGGGCCTCCAGGTGTTCGGGCGCGCGGCCCGTATCCTCCAGCATGGTCACGAGATCGGTCAGCCGCGCGACGCGGATGACCTGCAGGCCCAGGTCGGCTTCGACCTCCTGGATCGCCGAGCGCTCGCCGCGGCCGCGCTCCTCGCGGTCCAGGGCGATCGCCACGCCCACTGGCGTCGCCCCGGCTGCGCGGATCAGGTCCACCGATTCGCGGATGGCGGTGCCGGCGGTGATCACGTCGTCCACGATCAGCACCCGGCCCTGCAGCGGCGCACCGACGATGTTCCCGCCCTCGCCGTGGTCCTTCGCCTCCTTGCGGTTGAAGGCCCAGGGGCGGTCCATGCCGTGGTCGCGGAACAGCGCTTCGGTGACCGCCGCCGCCAGCGGGATGCCCTTGTAGGCGGGGCCGAACACCAGGTCGAATTCGATGCCGGAGTCCACGATCGCACGGGCGTAGAACTCGCCCAGGCGGGCCAGGTCGGAGCCGCGGTTGAACAGGCCCGCGTTGAAGAAGTACGGACTGGTTCGCCCGGACTTCAGCGTGAACTCGCCAAAGCGCAGGACGTCGCGTTGCAGGGCGTATTCCAGGAAGGCGTGGGCGGTCATCGGGGTGCTCCGGTCGTAAAACGCCGTATTCTGACACAGGGACACGCGGATTCCGCAGCCAGGCCCTTTCCTGCGCGTGCGCGCGCCGGTATCGTTCCTCGCCATGCGCATACTCTCGATGAACGCCAACGGCATCCGTGCCGCCGCCCGCAAGGGTTTCTTCGACTGGCTCCCGGGGACCGAGGCCGACGTGGTCTGCATCCAGGAGACCAAGGCCCAGATCCACCAGATCCAGGGCGAGCCCTTCCATCCGCCCGGGTACCACAGTGTCTATGTCGATGCGGTGAAGCCCGGCTACAGCGGTGTGGCCCTGTACAGCCGCCGCCAGCCGGACGAGGTCGTGACCCGCATCGGCTTCGAGGAGGCCGACAACGAGGGCCGCTATGCCGAGATGCGCTTCGGCAACCTGTCGGTGGTCTCGCTGTACCTGCCCTCGGGTTCGTCCGGCGACCATCGCCAGGATTCCAAGTGGCGTTTCCTGGAGTTCTTCCGGCCCTGGCTGACCGAGCGCATGCAGGACGGGCGCGAATGGGTCATCTGCGGCGACTGGAACATCGCCCACCGCGAGATTGACCTGACCAATTACAAGTCGAACCGCAAGAATTCGGGTTTCCTGCCGGAAGAACGGGCCTGGCTGGACCACCTGTTCGACGAGATCGGCATGGTGGATGTGTTCCGCCGACTGGACGAACGCCCGGAGCAGTACACCTGGTGGTCCAACCGCGGCCAGGCCTGGGCCAAGAACGTGGGCTGGCGCATCGACTATCAGATCGCCACGCCGGGCATCGCGGCCACCGCGCATGACCCGTACATCCATACCGACGATCGCTTCTCCGACCACGCGCCGTTCTGGATCGACTATGACTACCAGCCCTGATCGGGGCATGTTCCTCGCATTCGGTAACGTCGGCGCATGACCGGAGTCGCTGAAGCGCAGCGTCCCCCGAGCCGCGACTGGCGCGCGGCCCTGGCGGTCTACCGCCACCCACGGGTCATCGGGATGCTGTTCCTCGGCTTCGCCGCGGGGCTGCCGTTGCTGCTGACCGGCGGCACCTTCACCGCCTGGCTGCGCGATCTCGGGGTGGAGCTGGCCTCCATCGGCTTCCTGTCCTGGGTCGGCATGGCCTACAGCATCAAGGTGTTCTGGGCGCCGGTGGTCGACCGCCTGGCCCTGCCGCTCCTGACCCGGATATTCGGGCGCCGCCGTGCGTGGATGCTGTTCGCCCAGGCCGTGATCATCCTCGGGCTGGTCGGCATCGCCTTGACCGACCCGGTCGAACAGCTCTGGCTGGTTGCGGTCCTGGCCGTGCTCACCGCCTTTGGCGCCGCCACCCAGGACATCGCCATCGACGCCTATCGCATCGAGGCCGTCAGCCAGGAGCGCCAGGGCGCCATGGCGGCGGCCTACGTGTTCGGTTATCGCGTCGCACTGCTGACCGCGGGGGCCGGGGCGCTGCACATCGCCGCCGTCGGTAGCTGGAGCCTGTCCTATGCCGCCATGGCCGCGCTGATGCTGGTAGGTGTCGTCTGCACGTTGATCGTGCGCGAGCCCGAGGTCGCGAAACGCGATGCCGCCACGGCCCGGCTCGAGGATCGCGTGGTCCATTACCTCAACAACACCTCGGATACCGGCTGGTGGCGGGACCTCAAGGCCTGGGTCATCGGCGCGGTGGTCTGCCCCTTTGTCGAGTTCTGGCAGCGTTTCGGCCGCATCGCCCTCGTTGTTATCGCGTTTATCGCGGTCTTTCGCATCAGCGACATCTTCATGGGGGTGATGGCCAACCCGTTCTATCTGGACATCGGATTCACCAAGGAAGAGATCGCCAATATTGCGGCCGCCTTCGGCCTGGCCATGACCCTGACCGGTGCGGCCCTGGGCGGATTGCTGGTGGTGCGCTTCGGCATCATGCGCATGCTGATCGCGACCGCGATCCTGGCGCCGCTGACCAACCTCACCTTCTCCTGGCTGGCGACGCTCGGGCCCGAGACCTATGGGCTGGTGTTCGCGATCATGGCCGACAATCTATCGGGTGGCATGGCGATTTCGGTGTTCATCGCCTATCTCTCCAGTCTGACCAACAGCGCCTACACCGCCACCCAGTACGCCCTGTTCAGCTCCATCATGACCCTGCCGGGGCAATTCCTCGCCGGCTTCACCGGCGTGCTGGCCGAACACATCGGCTGGGTCTGGTTCTTCGCCAGCTCCGCCCTGATCGGCATCCCCACCATCCTGCTCGCCTTCGCCCTGATGCGCTGGGCCAACCCCGACCAAATGCCCCAGCCCGGCCGGCCGGATATCCCGGAGGCCCCCGCGCGCGACTAGCAAGCCTGTCGGGTATGGGCGAGCATTGCGAACATAGAAGGAGACTCAGGGTTGTTGCGGTCTGTTGAGGCGTGCGGCAGGTGGCATGTAACGAGAAGAGCGGAACAGGGGACCGCCTTTCGGCATACGCAGCGTACCCGTTTCGAACTCGCCAGGTTCCTGGCCCGTTGGTATGTCCGCAGCGTTCACATGAGCACACGAAAGCCCGCACCGAAAGGTGCGGGCTGATGGGTGTTTCCGGGTTGGAGTAATCAGAAGCTGTAGTGCATACCCACCATGAAGACGTTGTTGCTGCCGTCACCGGGGCCAAAGCCGGCTGGATCACTACCGGTGTCGCGGGCCTTCAAGGCAGGCACGGCGCCGGTGGACTCTTCTTCGTAGTAGTACTCGGCGAACAGGGACAGCCCGTCCATCCAGTTGAAGGCGTAGCCTAGGTGGAAGACGTCTTCACCGTAGTTATCCACGTTGGCGTAGGTACCATGGAAAATATGCTGACCCATGGTGTAGGACGCGTAGATGTTGGCAGCGATATCGCCGTCGTCACCAAAGGCGCCGGCATCCTGGTCACTTTCGATGTACTCCACCTTCGCGCCCATGGACCACGGACCCATGCTGTGCATCGCTGAAACACCCCAGATCCTGGTGTTTGCTACGCCGTTGGCATCGTCGACCCCGATCGACAGCGTGGTGTCACCAAAGCTGTACGAACCGGTCAGCTGGTAGCGATCGTCTTGAGACCCTGATGCGTCTGCATATCCTGCATTCGCACTGTAGGAGGCAGCGAAGGAGAAGCCGTTAAAGTCCGGCGAGTAGTACATCAGGCTGTTGCTCTCGCGGAACGTGGTGTAGGTCGCGAAGCCACTCTGGTAGGAGTAGAACATATCCACCGGGAAGGCGATGGCGTTGTAGTACGGGAGCCAGTCGCGGCCGTATGCAACGGTACCGAAGGCCCCACTGAGCCCGACCTTGCCGATTCGGATATCTTCGTTTTCGCCGTTGAAGGGGTCCTGGATCTTGCCGTTAGCCAGATCGATCGGCACCTCCAGCTGCGCAAAGGCGTTGAGGTCCGAGTTGATCTCGTAGTTGGCGTTAAAGCCTAGGCGCGAATAGGCGTCACGGAAGCCGTCGTAGCTGTCGACGCCTTCCGGGTCGGCGGCTTCATACTGCAGGCGTAGAGAGCCGTAGAAATCAAACTCCACGCCGCCTGCGCCTTCTTGCTGCGCGAAAGCGGCATGCGGGCCCAGGAACAGGGCCAGGGCAACGGCACCGGAAAGGGGTGCCAGGGTCCAGCTCATCGTCTTCTTCATTGCGATCCTCTCTGGTCGGGCGGTTCGGGTGTCGCCAGAGGCCATCCTGGGCGGACACGGAATGTGCGTCTTTGCGTCTTGATCGTAGCCGGCAACGTTTATAAGCAGTTTCTAATGCGTTGTAAACAAGATACGCGAGCTCGGCGCATTGTGGTGTGACCACCACACCCGCCCCGTGTTCCTCCTTGTGGCGCCGAGGGTTCGGGGGCCTTCGGTCGCGCGTCTCGCACCCGGCGGGGAGGCGGGTTTCTCGCCGGGGCAGGTACCCCAACTCACTTGTTTAGAGCCCGTGGCGCGATTTCGCCAGTTCGACCTCGAGTTGCAATAAAACTATTTTTGTACAAAAATAAATAGACGAATGATTTATTGCGAGAAGTTTTCATGACCTCCACCCAAGCCGTGCACCAGGCACCCCAGGATGAATCCGGTACCCCTGCCGGTGCGCCGGCCGAGCCGGATGTCGCGCGGTCGGTGATCCGCCAGCTGCGTGTGATCATCCGCGCCCTGCAGGGGCATTCGCGGTCGGTGGAGCGCGCCTGCGGCATCAGCGCCTCGCAGCTGTGGGCGTTGTGGGAGTTGCAGCGCACGCCGGGACTGAACGTCAGCGACCTGTCGCGCCGGCTATCGGTGCATGCCTCCACCACGTCCAATCTTCTGGACAAGCTGGAACACCGGGGTCTGATCGAGCGCCGGCGCCCGGAAAAGGACCAGCGCATCGTCCGGCTCTACGTCACCGATGCGGGGCTGGAACTGCTGGAGAGGGCGCCGGCCGCCCCGCAGGGCGAACTGAACCGCGCTCTGCAGTCGTTGCCGAAGGGACGTCTCGTGGAGCTGGACCAGGGCCTGGACCTGCTGGTCGAGGCGATGAACACCACCGAGCCCAAGGCCGGCCTGCAGCCGTTCGACGGCAAGTCCTGAAACGTCCGACGCGGAGGCCCTGATGCGATTGTTTCGCGTGCTGCTGCCGTTTCTTCTTTGCCTTCCACTGGCGGCGGGCGCGCAGCCCACGTTTGATGCGCCACCCGAGCGCTCAACGGATGGCGGCTTCACCCTGGCGTGGGCGGCAGATGGGCCCGTGGTACTGGAGCAGGCCTCGGGTCCCGACCACGCGGATGCGCGCATCCTCTATCAGGGCGGCGATACCAGCACGGTCATCAGCGGCCTGCCCGATGGTGACTACCGGTTTCGCCTGCGAGCCGCGGATGCCGATCCGGACACCTGGACCGATCAAGCCATGGTGTCGGTGGAACATCACAGCCTGGCCCGAGCTTTCGGTTTTTTTGCCGTGGGCGCGGTCGTCTTTCTGGTCCTGATCGGGGCCATCCTGCGCGGGCGTCCGCGCAGCTGATTCACTTGGTCCAGCCCTGCCGATCCGTGTCGAGCTAACGTTCTCGCGTGATCCGGGGTGGGCCCGCTTTCGGAGGTATCCATGACGGATCTCAAGATCAACATGCAGCGCCTGCAGCAGGACATCAATGATCTCGCGCAGATCGGCCGCGATGCCGACCGGGGCCTGCATCGTCGCGCATTCAGCGACGGCGACCGCGCCGGGCGCGAGTGGTTTCGTGGGCGCCTCGAGGCCGCCGGCCTGGATGTCTGGCAGGACGGTGCCGCCAACCTGCACGGGCGCCTCGACTACGACGGCAAGCGCCCGGTAGTGGCCATGGGTTCGCACCTGGATACGGTGCCCGGTGGGGGTCCGCTGGACGGGGCGCTGGGCGTGCTGATCGGGCTGGAGGTGCTGCGCACCGCCCAGGAGAACGCGGTCGACCTCGCGTACCCGCTCGAGGTGATCGACTTCACCGACGAGGAGGGCCGCTTCGGCGGCATGTTCGGCTCGCAGGCGATGGCCGGCAAGCTGACCCCGGAGAGCATCAGCCATGCGCGGGATCTCGAAGGCGTGACCCTGGTCGAGGCCATGGCCAACTGGGGGCTGAACGCCGACGACGCGCTGGCCGCGCGGCGCGATCCGCACAGCCTGCATGCCTTCATCGAGACCCACATCGAGCAGGGCCCGGTGCTGGACCGGCGCGGCCTCAGTGTCGGGGTGGTCGAGGCGATCACCGGCTTGTTCAAGTGGGAGGTGCGCCTGAAGGGCCAGCCCAACCACGCCGGCACCACGCCGATGGACATGCGTATCGATCCCTTCCAGGGGCTGGCGGAGTTCGGCGGCGAGATCAATCGCCTGATCGAGGAACACGGCAGTCCGAACTCGCGCGCCACCATCGGCCGCGTGGAGCTGGCACCGGGGGCGGCGAATACCGTGCCGGGCATGGCGACCTTCTCCTTCGAGGTGCGCGACACCGACGAGAAGGTCCTGACCGCGCTGGCCCATGCGGCCCGGCGCACCCTGTCCAGTCTGGCGCGCCGACGCGACCTGATGTTCGAGTTCGACGTCCTCTCCGAGATCGATCCGGTGCGCTGTGACCCCGGCGTCGTGCAGACCATCGAGGCGCAGGCCGAACGCATGGGGCTGGAGTACATCACCATGCCCAGCGGTGCAGCCCACGATACCCAGAGCATGAGCCGCATCACCCGCACCGGCATGATCTTCGTGCCGAGCCTGCAGGGGCGTAGCCATTCCGCCGCGGAATGGACAAACTGGGAAGACATCGAGACCGGCGCCAATCTGACCCTGCAAAGTGCCCTGGCGTTGGCCGCTCGGCAATAAATCGCGACGAGAGGAAGCGCCCGGAATGGCCGAACACGACAACGTCACCCAGTTGACCGACTACGACTCCCTGGATCCGCTGCGCGAGCAGTACCAGGAAAGTCTGATCACCACGCCGGTGCTGCGTCAGGAGTTGCGGGAGCACCATGTCGCCCTGCTGTGCATCGACTTGCAGTATCTGGATGCCGCGCGCGGCCACGGCGTGTTCGCGAACTCCGCCGACTCTGGCGTGCCGCTGGAGGCCCAGGAGTATTACTTCAATCGCCTGGAACAGACGGTGCTGCCCAATGTGCGCCGCCTGCAGGATGCCTTCCGCGAAGAGGGGCTGGAGGTGATCCATACCCGCATCCGCTCGCTGACGCATGATGGCCGCGACCGCAGCCCGGGCCACAAGCGCCTGAACCTGCATGCGGCCCCCGGCTCCAAGGATGCCGAGTTCGTCGAGCAGGTGGCCCCGGTCGGGGACGAGATCGTGCTGGACAAGACCGCCAGCGGGGTCTTCAACTCCACCAACCTCCACTACATCCTGCGCAACCTGAACATCAGCGCGCTGTTCATCGTGGGCGTGTATTCCAACGAGTGCGTATCCACCGCCGTGCGGGATGCCTGTGACCTGGGCTTTTATGTCACCCTGATGGACGACGCCACGGCCACGGTGACGCCGGAGATGCAGAAGGCCACGCTCACGACCATCAAGGACCGCTACGCCCGCGTGATGACCACCGACGAGGCCATCCGCGAGATCAAGAAGGTGCAGGAGGCTTCGTGACCGGTCTCGACGACCCGATCCTCCCGACCTCCATCGCCTGGGGGCTGCTGGCGGCGTTCAGCGTCCTCTGGGTGGTGCTGGGCTGGTGGTTGGGTCGTCGCAACAAGACCGCCGAGGATCACATGCTGGCGGGGCGCAACGTTGGCCTGGCGCTGGCCACCGCCACCGCGATGGCCACCTGGGTCACCGCCAACACCACGATGACGGCCCCGCAGCTGGCGCTGCAATTGGGCGTCTGGGGCATGCTTGGCTACTCGCTGGGCGCCCTGGGCCTGATCCTGTTCGCGCCGCTGGCGCGGCGCATCCGCGAACTGATGCCCGAGGGCTTTACCTCCGGCGACTTCATCCGGCTGCGCTACGGCAAATTCACCTGGCGGGTGTTCCTGGTGGTGTCACTGATCTACGCCTTCGGCTGGCTGGTCTCGATGGCGATGGCCGGCGGTGTGCTGATCAACGCCCTGGCCGGCATCGACTACCGCGTGGGCATGACCGTGATTTTGACCGTCTGCGTGCTCTACACCCTGCTGGGCGGCCTGCGCGCGGTGATCGGGACCGACTTCATCCAGACCGTCATCATCATCGCCGGTGCGGCGTTCATCGCCTGGCTGACCATCGACAAGGTCGGCTTCGAGGCGATCCACTTCAACCTGATGGAAGAGCGCCCGGAGCTGCTGAACCTGCTGTTCCCGGCCGCGATCATGTTCCTGTTCAACAATCTGCTGTTTGGCGTCGGCGAGATCTTCCACTCCAATGTCTGGTGGTCGCGCGCCTTCGCCTTTGGCCGCAACGTGGGTTTCCGGGCCTACCTCTTTGGCGGCCTGCTGTGGCTGCCAATCCCGATCGTGGCCGGCTTCATCGCCCTGGCCACGCCAGCGCTGGGCCTCAACGTGCCCGCCGCGGACATGGTCGGGCCGCTGGTGGCCGCCGAGGTGCTGGGCCTGACCGGGGCGATCGTGGTGTTCATCGTGGTGTTCGCCGCGCTCGCCTCCAGTCTCGACTCGCTGCTGGCGGCCACCTCGGACCTGGTGACCCGCGACATCTACCGCGGCCACATCCGCCCGCAGGCCAGCGAACAGCACCAGTTCCACGCGACCAAGGTGATCGTGGTGCTTCTGGGCCTTGTGACCTGGCTGGCGGCCAGTTACCGCGGCGAGCTGCCGATCGTCGGCTCGCTGGCCGAGCTTCTGTACTTCACCGGCGCCTTCGTGGCCTCCGCGATCTGGCCGATCGTTGCCGGGCTGTACTGGCAGCGGGCGAACCCGCAGGGCGCGGCCTGGTCGATGATACTGGGGTCGGGCATTGGCCTGGCCAGCTACTTCCTGATTGGATTTTATGTGGCCGCGCTGGTCGGGGCCGCTGTCTCGCTGGCCGTGATGGTGCTGAGCACCTGGTTGATGCCGCGGCCATTCGACTGGGGCCGCCTGGCCCGTCCGGACGGCGAGGTGGTCGCATGACGATCTCCATTACAGCCCTGTCCGTGATCGTGATCATCGCCACACTGGTGGCGAGCCTGACCCCGATCCTGCTGATTGCCCTGTTTATCCGCGACTGGAAAAAAGGATGCCTCTGGTGAACTACACCGAAGATCCCCTGCACGTGCTCCACCCGAAAGACGGCGCCGCCGGTACCGACCGGCCGAAGGCGTTGCTGGCGGCGGTGGAGGAAGACCCGGACCCGCTTCTCAAGCTGGCGGCCTCGCATGTGGTCTCCAGCCAGCAGTTCTCGCGCGACGAGCTGCTGCAGCTGTTCCGCCTGGCGGCGCAGTACGAGACCACGCCGGCGCTGATGCACCTGCCGCTGGCGGGCAAGATCCTGATCAGCGCGTTCTACGAGCCGTCCACGCGCACGCGGCTGTCGTTCGAGAGTGCATGGCACCGCCTGGGCGGCTCGGTCATGTCGATTACCGATCCCAAGAGCACCGGTATTGCCAAGGGCGAATCGCTGGCGGACATCGCCGAGATGTTCAACAACTACGGTGATGTGCTGGTCCTGCGCTCCTCCGACGGCGAGGCCGCGCACAACATGCTGGAGAACCTGCGCATCCCGCTGGTGAACGCCGGCAACGGGATCGACGAACACCCGACCCAGGCGCTGGCGGACGTCTACGCCCTGGCCAAGTGGCGCCCGGAGCTGTTCACCGGCGAGGTGGCCCCGGAGCAGCGCATCAAGGTCGGCATCATCGGGGTGCCCTCGCGCATGCGCACGGTGCGCTCCCTGCTGCGCCTGTTGAGCCTGTTCCCGCAGGCGATCGACGAGATCGTGCTCGTCTCGCGCGAGGACGAGAATTTCGATCCGGGTCAGCGCGAGGAACTGGAAGAGGCCGGGATCTCGCTACGCGTGGTGCACGACCTGGACCCGGCTCTGCCGGATCTGGATGTCGTGTACATCAACGCGATCGCCTGGGTGGGTGACACCTTCGAGGCGATGGGCGAGGGGCTGAAGCTGGATCGCCACTCCCCGCTGAAGGAGGGCGCGGTGGTCCTGCATCCGCTGGCGCGAGGTGAAGAGCTGTCCACCGACCTCGATGCCACCCCGCACAACTGGTATTTCGCCCAGGCCCGCGGGGCCGTATTCGTGCGCATGGCGCTGCTGACCACGGTGGTACGCCGCATCAGCGCGGTGATGGATACCCCGGACGGCTGACGCCGCCTTTTAGTTGAACCGCGAGCGGCGTGGCGCGCCGGGCCTTCCCGGCCCGCGCCCCGCTCGCCCCGAACGGATAACCAAGGAGACATGCCATGTGTGGCATCGCAGGAATCTTTCACGCCGACCCGACCCGCAAGGTCGACCCGCAAACGCTGGTCAACATGGCCGCGATCCAGTATCACCGCGGCCCCGACGGCTTCGGTTACCGTACCCAGGATGACCGCGGTGTGGGCTTTTCCCATGCGCGTCTGTCGATTATCGACCTGGACGAGAACCGCGGCCGTCAGCCGTTCTGCATGGACAACGGCGAGATCATGACCGCGGTCAACGGCGAGCTGTACGACTACAAGCGCATCCGCACCGATCTCACCTCGCGCGGGGTGAAGTTCCGCACCAAGAGCGACTCCGAGATGGTCATGCACCTGTACCAGCGCGAAGGGCTGGAGGACGCGGTCAAGCATTTCCGTGGCGAGTTCGCGATCTCGCTGTACGACCGCAAGCACGACCGGCTGATCCTGATCCGCGACCGCTTCGGCATCAAGCCGCTGTACTTCACCGAGGCCAACGGCAGCTTCGTGTTTGGCTCCGAGCTGAAGGTGCTGTTCGCCAACCCCGATGTGCCGCGCCAGTTTTCCGATGACGGCCTCTACCACCAGCTGATGCAGACCATGGTGCCCGGCACCACCGCCTTCGAGGACATCCAGCAGGTGAAGCCCGGCCACATGGTGATCGTCGAGCGCGCCCACGGGAAGCTGAAGATCCGCCAGGAGAAGTACTGGGACATGGACTTCCCGCTGGCCTCCGAGCGCCCGCCCGAGAGCGAGACCGACGAGGCGTACTGGATCGAGGGCGTGCGCGACCAGCTCATGGAGGCGGTGCAGTTGCGCCTGGAGGCCGACGTGCCGGTCGCCTGTTACCTCTCCGGCGGGATCGACTCCTGCATCACCCTGGGGCTGGCCTCGGCCAGCCAGCAGGCGCCGGTCAAGGCCTTCACCATCGGCTTCGACAACGACGACTATGACGAGACCGCGATCGCCCGCGAGATGGCCGAGAGCGTGGGTGCCGACCAGGACATCATGACCCTGGACGCCAACCACCTCTACGACAACTTCGAAGAGGCCCTCTGGCACGCCGAGCGCACCATCTACAACACCCTGGGTGTCGCCAAGTTGCTGATGAGCCGCCACGTGAACAAGGCCGGCTACAAGGTCGTCGTCACCGGCGAGGGTTCGGACGAGCTGTTCGGCGGCTATCCGGCCTTCCGCCGCGACATGTTCCTGCACGGCCTGGATACCCTGCCGGAGGCCGACCGCCAGGCCTGGCAGCAGATGCTGAACGAGTCCAACGAGCTGGTCTCCGGTGCGATGCTGGCCGAGGACGAGGTCAACGACCCCGACTTCACGCAGATGATGGGCTTCACCCCGTCCTGCCTGCAGCCGTGGCTGGCCGCGGCCGACCACGTGCCGGGCCTGCTGCACCCGAAGCGCCGCGAGCGCATGCAGGACTACAAGCCGGGCAAGGCGATCGCCAACGCCCTGGATGACGACATGCTGGAAGGCCGGCATCCGCTGGACAAGGCTCAGTACGTCTGGATCAAGACCATGCTGGAGGGCCAGATCCTGACCTGGGGCGGCGACCGCATGGACATGGCCAATTCGATGGAGGCGCGCCCGCCGTTCCTCGATCACCACCTGGCCGAGTTCGCCGCCCACCTGCCGCCGACCATGCGCATCAAGGGCAAGACCGAGAAGTATGTGCTGCGCGAATCGATGAAGGGACTGCTTCCGAAGGTGCTCTACGAGCGCGAGAAGTTCGCCTTCATGGCGCCGCCCGCGCACACCGACCCGGTCAAGTGGGCGGCGATGAAGGCCCTGGCCGATCGCTATCTGTCCCCGGAGAAGGTCGCCGAGGCCGGGTTGCTGGACCCGGAGGGCGTGCGTCAGGTGTTCGAGCTGCACGAGTCCGAGGACACGCCGGCCGCCACCCAGGTTCAGCTGGACGCGGTGATCAACCACATGATCGGGGTCCAGGTGCTGCACGACAAGTTCGTCGCCACCGACATCCCGGCGCTGGCGCGGCAAAAGGCCGAGGAGTTCGGCTGGCACGCCTGATCACGGGTGCAAGCCTCGAGTGACCCAGAAGGCCCCGCGGACCTTGGTCCGCGGGGCCTTTTTCGTTCTTGCCAACAGGGCCGGTCGGGGTCTCGATGGGGGTGAGCGCCCTCATCCGTTGCTGGTTGCGCACGGATCGTGCGCGACCGCCACAAAAAAGCCGCCCGCGGCCAGGGGCCGGGGGCGGCTGATGGCTTCGCGGCCCCGAGGGGCCGGAAGCGGCGGCCTTACAGGCTGTAGTACATGTCGAACTCGATCGGATGGGTGGTCATGCGCATCTGCGTGACGTCTTCCATCTTCAGGTCGATGTAGGCATCGATCATGTCGTCGGTGAACACGCCACCCTGGGTCAGGTATTCGCGATCCTGGTTCAGGGCTTCCAGCGCCTGGTCCAGCGAATGGCAGACCTGCGGAATGCCCTTCTCTTCTTCCGGCGGCAGGTCGTAGAGGTTCTTGTCCATCGCGTCGCCCGGGTGGATCTTGTTCTGGATGCCGTCCAGGCCGGCCATCAGCATCGCCGCGAAGGCGAGATACGGGTTGGCGGTGGAGTCCGGGAAGCGCAGCTCGACGCGACGGCCCTTCGGGTTCATGACGAACGGGATACGCAGCGAGGCGGAGCGGTTGCGGGCGGAGTAGGCCAGCATGACCGGTGCCTCGAAGCCCGGCACCAGACGCTTGTAGCTGTTGGTGGACGGGTTGGTGAAGGCATTCAGCGAGCGGGCGTGCTTGATGATCCCGCCGATGTAGTACAGCGCGGTCTCGGACAGGCCGCCGTACAGGTCACCGGAGAACAGATTCTTGCCGTCCTTGGACAGTGACTGGTGCACGTGCATGCCGGAACCGTTGTCACCAACGATCGGCTTGGGCATGAAGGTCGCGGTCTTGCCGTGGACGTGGGCCACGTTCTGGATCACGTACTTCAGGATCTGCACCTCGTCGGCCTTCTGCGTCAGGGTCGCGGGACCCACGCCAATCTCGCACTGGCCGGCGGTCGCCACCTCGTGGTGGTGCACCTCGGTCTCGAGGCCCATCTCGGTCATCACTTCGCACATGGTGGAGCGGATGTCGTGCAGGCTGTCGACCGGCGGGACCGGGAAGTAGCCGCCCTTCACGCCCGGGCGGTGACCGATGTTGCCGTCCTCGTAGACGCGCTCGGAGTTCCAGGAGGCCTCCTGGGAATCCACGCGGCAGTAGGAGCCGGACAGGGTGCTGCCCCACTTCACGTCGTCAAAGATGAAGAACTCGTTCTCCGGGCCGAACAGCGCGGTGTCGGCGATGCCGGTGCTCTGCAGGTAGGCCTCGGCGCGGCGCGCCAGGGAGCGCGGGCAGCGGTCGTAGCCCTGCATGGTGGCCGGTTCGACCACGTCGCAGCGGATATTCATGGTCATGTCTTCGAAAAACGGATCGAGGACCGCGGACTCGGCGTCCGGCATCAGGATCATGTCGGACTCGTTGATTCCCTTCCAGCCGGCGATCGACGAGCCGTCGAACATCTTGCCTTCCTCGAAGGTCTCTTCGTCGATGTCGTGGGCCGGCACGGTCACATGCTGTTCCTTGCCCTTGGAGTCGGTAAAACGGAAGTCGATGAAGCGAACTTCCTTTTCCTTGATCTGGTTCAGCACGTCGGCTGCGGACATGGGGATCTCCTTGGTCTTTACTTGAGTCTTCAAAGGTGGCCGGCCGGCCCGTCGGGCGCTTGCGCGGCGTCGCGGTTCATTATGCAGGCATCATGCCATCCGGTCCTGTTTGGCCCGGGCGCGCGAAAAACGGGCACCCGGGGCGCCCCGCCGCATCCTGGATGCACCAATCTGGTGCCTCATCTGCACAACTTTTGTGCGCATCGTGGTGGTCCGCACCTAATGAGTGCAGGGCCGATAGAGTAGCGTGACCTCGCCCAGCATGTCGCCTACCCCGGGATGGCGGTGCAGTCGGTCGGCCAGGGCCTGGGTGCGGGCCTCGAGGTCTGCCGGCGCGGCTGCCCCGTCAAGGCGCAGGGTCAGCGTCACGTGTACCCGACCGCCGAGATAATGCAGCGACAGGTGCTCCACCGCATCCAGCTCCGGGGCGTCCGCCCAGGCCTCGCGCAGCGCCTCCACCAGCGTCGGGCGCAGCGGCAGCATGGAACTCCGGGCCTGTTCCGCGTCGTTTTCCGGGTCCACGTGCACGGTGATGTCGTTCACGCGGTCATGTGCATCGGTCACCGCGTGGAACACCGCATCGGCAATCCGATGGCCCTCGGAGACCGAGATCATCGGCGCGACCTGGATATGCACGTCCACGACGACTTCGCTGCCGTGGCGGCGCGTGCGTAGCATGTGCGCATCCTTGACCCCGGGCACATCCATGATCGTGCGGTGGATGCGTTCGACCTTCTCCGGCTCCAGGGCCGTATCGATCAGCTCCGCCGCGCTGCGCACGATCAGGCGCCCGGCGATATGCAGGATGAACAGCGCCACGATCAGCGCCGCCAGGGCATCCGCCCACGGGAACCCGGCCACCGCAGCGGCCACCCCGGCCAGCACGAACAGCGACGAGATCGCATCCGTGCGGTGATGCCAGGCGTTGGCATCCAGCATCCGCGACTTCAGGCGCTTCGCCACCCGGTGGGTGTACTGATACAGGCCTTCCTTGGCCACCAGGGTCAGCAGGGCAAAGGCGATCGCCATGTTTGCGGGGCCGGTCATGGCCTCGGGCTCGACCAGGCGGTTGCCGGCAGCCCAGGCAATCGCCAGACCTGCGAGCGCCAGAAAGACCCCGACGATCACCGTGGCCAGGGTCTCGATCCGCGCGTGACCGTAGGGGTGTTCCTGATCGGGGGAGGCGGCGGCCTTGCTCGCCGCGAACAGCACCACCCCGTCGGTGATCAGGTCCGACAGGGTATGCACGCCGTCCGCCACCAGGGCCTGCGAGTTCAGCAGCCAGCCACTGACGAGCTGCGCCACGGCGAGGAAGCTGTTCACGGCCGCGCCCACCAACGTGACCCGGCGGGTATCACGATAGCGCTGGCCGCTCTCCGGCGTGATCGAAGGTCCGGAATTGGCGAGGGGGTCGCTCAGGGCCACTCTCCCGAACAGAATCAGGGCCCCAGTATGGGCGCGCTTTGGCTGCATGCAAAACGCCCGCGCCAACGCGAGCGGTGGCCGTGGCCGAAGCCGGGCCGATATACTGTCGGCTTTGCCCTGACCCGGGATCCCGCATGTCGCAAGAACGCACCCCGCCCAGCAGCAGCCCGACCTTCCAGGACCTGATCCGCCGCCTGCAGGACTACTGGAACGATCATGGCTGCGTGGTCCTGCAGCCCTACGACATGGAGATGGGCGCGGGGACCTTCCATCCGGCGACCTTCCTGCGCTCCATCGGGCCGGAGCCGTGGCGCGCGGCCTACGTGCAGCCGAGCCGCCGCCCGACCGACGGGCGCTACGGCGACAACCCCAACCGTCTGCAGCACTACTACCAGTTCCAGGTCCTGCTGAAACCCTCGCCGCCGGACATCCAGGCGCTCTACCTGGGCTCGCTGGAGGCGCTCGGGTTCGACACCCTGACCCACGATGTGCGCTTCGTCGAGGACAACTGGGAGTCCCCGACGCTGGGCGCCTGGGGGCTGGGCTGGGAGGTCTGGCTCAACGGCATGGAGGTGACCCAGTTCACCTACTTCCAGCAGGTGGGCGGGCTCGACTGCCACCCGGTCTCCGGCGAGATCACCTACGGCCTCGAGCGCCTGGCGATGTACCTGCAGGGTGTGGAGAGCGTCTACGACCTGGTCTGGACCAACGGCCCGGACGGCCGCGCGATCACCTACGGCGACGTCTACCACCAGAACGAGGTGGAGCAGTCCACCTACAACTTCGAGCATGCCGACCGCGACGCCCTGTTCGCCGCCTTCGACCAGCACGCGACCGAGAGCGATCGCATGATTGAGCTGGGCCTGCCCCTGCCGGCCTACGAGCAGATGCTGCGCGCCTCGCACAGCTTCAATCTGCTGGATGCGCGCGGCGCGATCTCGGTCACCGAGCGCCAGCGCTATATCCTGCGCGTGCGCGAGCTGTCGCGGAACGTCGCCCGGAAATACTACGAGTCGCGCGAGGCCCTGGGCTTCCCGCTGTGTGCCGAAGACGACGCGAACAAGCCCGACGCCGCCTGAATCCCGCAATCCCGCGCCGGCCGGCCCCCTGGGTCGCGCGGCGCGTACTGGACCCAACCTGGACCCGACATGGCCGAAGCCCGCGAACTCCTGATCGAACTTGGCACCGAGGAGCTGCCCCCGACCGCCCTAGCGCGCCTGCGCGACGCCCTGGCCGAGGGCCTGACCACCCGCCTGCGCGAGGCCGGGCTGGAGCCGGGCGAGCCCGAGGCCTTCGCCACCCCGCGGCGCCTGGCCGTGTTGTTCCCGAGCGTACCCGCGCGCCAGCCGGACCAGCTGCAGGAGCGCCGCGGCCCGGCGGTGGCCGCGGCCTTCGACGATGCCGGCGAGCCGACCAAGGCCGTGCTGGGCTTTGCCCGATCCTGTGGCGTCGAGGTCGAGCGCCTGGAGCGCGAGACCACCGACAAGGGCGAATACCTGGTGTTTCGCCAGCTGCAGCCGGGGCGCGCCCTCGGCGAACTGCTGCCGGAGATGCTGGAGGCCGCGCTGGACGCCCTGCCCACACCCAAGCGCATGCGCTGGGGCAGCAGCCGTACCGAGTTCGTGCGGCCCGCACACTGGCTGGTCGTACTGCACGGGCCCGAGGTGCTGGAGATGACCGTGCTGGAACAAACAGCGGGTCGGAAGACCCACGGCCACCGCTTCCATCAGCCCGGCGCCCTGGAGCTCAAGCGCGGGAACGACTACGCCGAGCGGCTGCGTCGCCCGGGGTTTGTCGAGCCGTCTTTCGAGGCGCGCCGCGAGCGCATCCTCGAGCAGGTCCACGAGCAGGCGAAGGCCCTGGGCGGGCGCGCGCTGGTGGATGCGGACCTGCTGGACGAGGTGACCGCGCTGGTCGAGTGGCCGGTGGCGCTGACCGGCGGCTTCGACCCGCGCTTCCTGGATGTCCCGCAGGAGGCGCTGATCTCCACCATGCAGGACAACCAGAAATACTTCCCGGTGGTCGACGAGGCCGGCCGCATGCAGCCGCACTTCATCGTGATCAGCAACATCGAATCGCGTGATCCGCATGCGGTGCGCGACGGCAACGAGCGCGTGTTGCGCCCGCGCTTCGCGGATGCCGAGTTCTTCTGGCAGCAGGACCGCAAGAAGCGCCTGGAGGAACGCCTGGAGGCGCTGGACTCGGTCGTGTTCGAGAAGCGCCTGGGCACGCTGCGCGACAAGTCCATGCGGCTGGAGGCCCTGATGCAGCGCCTGGCCGGGCTGATGGGCCTCGACGCACCCCTCGCTGCGCGCGCCGCACGTCTGGCCAAGTGCGACCTGGTCACCCAGATGGTGTTCGAGTTCACCGAGTTGCAGGGCACCATGGGGCGTTACTACGCCCTGCACGACCGCGAGGACGAGACCGTCGCCGCCGCGATCGAGCAGCACTACTGGCCGCGCCAGTCCGGCTCCGAGCTGCCGGACGCCCCGCTCGCCCAGGCGCTGGCGCTGGCCGATCGTCTCGACACCCTGGTCGGCATATTCGCCATCGGCAAGCAGCCCAGTGGCACCAAGGACCCGTTCGCCCTGCGCCGCGCCGCGCTGGGGCTGGTGCGCATCCTGGTCGAGCGCGAACTGCCGCTGGCCTTGACCCCCTTGCTGCAGGCCGCCGCCGAACCCATCCGCGAACGCGTGCCGGAGGCCGATCAGGCCGTGGAACCGGTACGCGAGTACATCCTCGAGCGCCTGCGCGGGTACCTGCTGGAACAGGGGCAGGCGCACGAGACTATCGAGGCAGTGGCTGCGGTCGCGCCGGATGCCCCGCTGGATTTCGTGCGCCGCGTGCGCGCGGTCAGCCTGTTCCGCGAGCGCCCGGAGGCCGAGGCCCTGGCCGCCGCGAACAAGCGGATCCACAACCTGCTGCGCAAGGCCGGCGAGGAGGCCGAGGCGGAACTCGATCCGGAGGCCCTGGCGCTGGACGAGGAGCGTCAGCTGTACCAGGGCCTGCAGGCCGTGCGTCCGGGGGTCGAGCAGGCGGTGGCCGACGGTGACTACCTGCATGCCCTCGGCGAACTGGCAGGCCTGCGAGATCGGGTGGACACCTTTTTCGACCAGGTGATGGTGATGGCCGAGGACGCCGCAGAGCGGCGCAACCGCCTGGCCCTGCTGCGTGAACTGCGTCGCGCGTTCGAGACCGTGGCCGACATCGGCCGCCTGGCGACGGGGTAGGGCCGGGCGATGCTGCCCCTGATCCGAGGTCTGCTGTTCCAGCTGGGGCTCGTTGGCTCCATCCTGGTCTTCGGGCTGCTGGTACCGCCGCTGATCTGGCCGTTTTCCCGCCCCGTCCGCTACCGTGTCCTGACCCTGTGGGGCCGGTTCAACGTCTGGTGGCTGCGTGTCAGTTGCGGCATCGATTACCGGGTGCACGGGCGCGAGCACATCGACCCCTCGCGCCCGCATGTGGTGCTGTCCAAGCACCAGTCGGCCTGGGAGACGGTGGCCTTCGTCGCGATCTTTCCCATGCAGACCTGGGTGCTCAAGCGTGAACTGATGCGGATTCCCCTGTTCGGCTGGACGTTGTCCATGCTCGATCCGGTACCGATTGATCGCGAGGGCGGACGCCAGGCCCTGGAGAACCTGGTGGCCGAAGGCAAGCAGCGCCTGGACCAGGGCCGCTGGGTGATCGTGTTTCCCGAGGGCACGCGCGTGGCCCCGGGCGAACACGGGCGCTACCGTCAGGGCGGCGCGATGCTCGCAGTGCGCACCGGCTACCCGGTCCTGCCGGTGGCGCTGAACAGCGGGAGCTTCTGGCCGAAAAAGGGCCTGCGGCGCTATCCCGGCACCGTCGAGGTAGTGATCGGGGCGCCGATCGAGACCGCCGGTCGCAAGCCGGTCGAGGTGCTGTCCGAGGCCGAGAGCTGGATCGAGACCACCATGACCGAGATCGAACCTCGCCCCGCCACCCTGTCGACGGAGAAGCCCGATGGCCAGTGAACCCCTGATCAGCGCCCCATTGGTCGAACTGCGTGACCGGACCATCTACCGGATCGGCGATTCGGAACCGGCCGTGTGGCTGATCGACGACCTCGAGCTCGGCGGCATCCTGGTGAACGCGCCGATCTATTCGGAATCGCTCCTGGAGGCGCTCCGGGCCATCAGCAAGCCCGCGTACCTGTTCCTGCCCAGCCGGCATGGGGCGCAGGATCTGGATGCCTGGCGCGCTGCGGGACTGGAGACCCTCACGTTCGAGGCCGAGGCCCCGGCGATCCGCGCAGCGGGCGGCGAGATCGATATCGCCTTCAACCGCAAGCAGCGCCTGTCGCGCACCATCGACTTCCTGCCGATGGCCGGCGTAACCGATGGCACCTGTGCACTGCGCCTGAAGAATCTGCCCGGCGTGGTCTTCTTCGGCCCTGCCCTGGCCCCGGGCGCGGACGGCTGGCCCACGCTGATCCAGAACCCTGAGGATCATTCCTTCGAGGCACGCCTGTTCGGTGCCCTCGGAGTGAAGGATCTGAAGTTTGCCTACGCCTTCTGCGACCGCTTTGATCCCGCCACTACGCAGTTCGGCCCGGACGCTGACCAGCACATCCAGGCCCGCATCGAGGCCGTGTTCGACGACTAGGGTTGGGTGCCCGCGGCCTGGCGCGGCTGAGGGGTGTCCCTCGCCGATTGCCGCGGCGCGTTGCGCCTCGCAATGACCAGTTGGCCCGTTTCTCCGGCGCGGATTCGTGCGCGTCAGGCGCGGGTGATCAGGGTCTGGATCACGTGGCCGGCGGCGGTCAGGCCGAAGATCGCGGGCAGATAGGAGATGGTGCCGTTGACCGAGCGCGGGCGCCCGCCGTCGCCGACCGGCCGGTGCTCCGTGCCCTTGCGCGGCTGCTCGATGGAGAACACCACGGGGTAGTCGAGATGCGCGCCCAGGCGCCGCAGCCGCTTGCGCATCTGCCGCGCGAGCGGGCACACGCGGGTCTCGGTCAGCGGCCCTACGCGCACGGCCGTCGGGTCGATGCGCCCACCTGCGCCCATGCTCGAGATCACGGCCTGCCCGCGGGCCTGGGCGGTCGCGACCAGCGCGGCCTTGCAGACAATGGAGTCGATCGCGTCCAGCACGAAGTCGGCATCCTCGGGGACCAGGTCGCCGATGGTGTCGGGCTGGAGGAAGTCCTGGCGAATGATGACCTCGATGTCGGGATCGATGTCGCGGATGCGGTTCGCCATGATCTCGGTCTTGGGCCGGTCCACGGTGGAGCGCAGCGCGACGAGCTGGCGGTTCAGGTTGGAGGCCCCGACCACGTCGTGATCGGCGAGGGTCATGCGTCCGACCCCGGCCCGCGCGATCGCCTCGGCCGCGTAGCTGCCCACACCGCCCAGTCCGGCGATGAAGACATGCCGATCGCGCAGGCGCGCGGTGACGTCATGCCCCAGCAGCAGATCCGTGCGTTCGGTAAAGGGATTGTGCGGGGCGTCGGCGGGCGAGCTCATGCAGCGGAACCGGTCGGGAGCCGGAGGACCCGGCGTGCGTTTTGTGACGTGATTATAGCCATCTCGGCCGGATCCATGTCTCGCAGGGCCGCGAGCTGGCGGTTGACCTCGGCGGTCATGGCCGGTTCGTTGCGCTCGCCCTGGTGTCCGGCCAGCGGTTGGTCCGGGGCGTCCGTCTCCACCACCAGCGCCTGCAGCGGTGCGTCGCGCACCACGCGGTGCAGTTTCTTTGCGCGCTCGTAGGTCACGGGTCCGCCGATCCCGAGTGCAAAGCCGAGATCCGCCGCCTGCCGAGCCTGCTGCGGACTCCCGATGAAGGCATGCAGGATGCCGCTGATGCCGGGGTACTGGCGCAGGCCCTTCAGGACCTCGTCGAGCGCGCGTCGGCTGTGGATGATCACCGGCAGATCGCGCTCCCGGGCGATGGCCAGTTGCCGCGTATAGAACCGCCACTGACGGTCCCAGTCGAGCTCCTGGTGGTAGCCGTCCAGTCCGATCTCGCCGACGGCGACGGTCTCCGGGTGCGCGTCCAGCCAGGGCTCCAGCGCGTCGAGGTCGTCATCGGCATGGTCCTGCAGGAAGATTGGGTGCAGACCGTAGGCGATATGCAGACCATCGTAGTGTCGGTGCAGGGCGTCCAGATCCGGCCAGCGGGCACGCGTGACGCCGGGCAGGACCAGCTCCTGCACGCCGGCGGCGCGGGCCCGGTCCAGCACCGCCGGGCGGTCCGGATCGAACGCGTCGAGGTCCAGGTGGACGTGCGTATCGATCAGGTGCAACGGATCCGACCTACGGACAGGGGTAGGTATAGCGGGCGTGGATCGCCTCGATGGCTTCCAGCACGGCGTCGGACAGGGTGATGTCGACGGTGGCGATGTTCTCGCGCAGCTGTTCCATGGTGGTCGCGCCGACCAGGTTGCTGGTCACGAACGGTTGCTGGTTGACGAAGGCCAGTGCCAGCTGGGTTGGCGTCAGCCCATGTTCGGCGGCGAGCCTGGTGTACTCGGCGGTCGCGGCCAGGCCGGATTCGTTGCTGTAGCGCTGGAAGCGCTCGAACAGGGTCAGGCGGGCACCTGCCGGCTTGGCGCCATCCAGGTACTTGCCGGAGAGCATGCCGAAGGCCAGCGGCGAGTAGGCCAGGAGGCCGGCGTCCTCGCGGATGGCCATCTCGGCCAGGCCCGCCTCGAAACTGCGGTTGAGCAGGTTGTAGGGGTTCTGGATGGAGACAATGCGCTCGGACAGGCCGCGGTCATGTGCGCGGATCCATTCCATGAAGCCCCACGGGGTCTCGTTGGAGATGCCGATGGTCCGCACCCGGCCGCTGTCGACCATGGCCTTCATGGCGGCGGCGGTCTCCTCGATCGGCGTGGCGTTATCGTCGGGCTTGTGGCTGTAACCGAGCTGGCCGAAGAAGTTGGTCGCGCGCGCCGGCCAGTGGACCTGGTAGAGGTCCAGATAGTCGGTCTGCAGCCGCTTGAGACTGTCGCTCAGGGCCTGCTCGATGTGCTCGCGGTTCAGCTGGGGGCCGCCGCGCAGGTAGTCGATCATGCCGGGGCCGGCGACCTTGCTGGCCAGCACGACCTGTTCGCGATTCTGGCGCTGCGCCAGCCAGTTGCCAATGTAGGTCTCGGTCAGGCCCTGGGTGTCTTCGCGCGGCGGCACCGGATACATCTCGGCGGCGTCGATGAAGTTCACGCCCTGCCCCAGCGCGTAGTCGAGCTGCTCGTGCGCCTCGGCCTCGGTGTTCTGCTCGCCCCAGGTCATGGTGCCCAGGCCGATCAGGCTGACTTCGATATCGGTACGTCCCAGCTTGCGGTACTGCATGCCTTCTCCCGGGGTGTGGTGGAGTGCGTTTCAGGTGAACAGGGTCAGGACCCCGGTGTAGCCGTACAGGCGGTTGGCGAAGATCTCGCCATTGGCGAAGAAGCCGACCAGGGGTACGTCCCCCAGTCCCTTTTGCACGATAGCCAACTCCGCGCCTTCCTGCCCGAACTGGTGGCGTCCGCGCCCGACACAGGAGACGTAGAGCGCCCCGCGAATGCCGTTGGGTGCCTGGGCGCGCACCTGTTCCAGCATGCGTTCCAGGTCGTCGCGGGCGGCCTGGCCGTCGCGGCGCACGAACAGGATCTGCGACCCCGGTTCCAGCATCTCGCCGATCGCGAGGACCTCCTGGTCCAGGTCCACCCCGATGATGTTGCGCACGCGATAGTCGCCGGTATCCGAGCCGGCGATGGGAAAGCCGACCAGGATGTAGCCCAGCGCGCGTTCCAGATCGCGCGACAGGACATCGCCGATGATGCCCTTGAATGCCGGCAGCGCCTGCTGCCCGTCCAGACGCACAATGATGTTGCGCCAGGTCTCGGTCAGCTCGTGCTGGCCGGGCAGCGGTGTGCAGCCCTGGCTGTGGCGCGCGGCGATGGCGACATCGTCGCGCAGCGCCAGGCCGGTGATGCCCGAGGCGGAGACCCCGTCGGCGATCTGTACCACGCCGGGCTCGCCGGAGTTGACACCCCCGGTGGCGAACCAGGCGGTCTGCTCGCCGATCTCCGTCAGTATGTCTTCCAGGCCCTCCGTTTGGGGGTCGGCATTCAGGATCAGACGCCCCGGGGTCTGCGGGTCGAGGAAGCCGTCCAGTTCCTGTACCAGATCCTCGAAGCGACGTACCGGATGGTAGATGACCCGAACACTGGATGCCGGGAACTCGCCGATCATCAGGGTCACACCGGGCTGCTCGTAGAGCTCGTCGCGCGGGCCGATGATCGCCATGGCCATGCCGCCGACGAAGTGATCGATCCCGAGGCCTTCGCGCAGGTGTTTCAGCAGGCTGCGGGCGTGGCGGCTCAGGGGGTCGGAGAGATAGATGAAGCCGACGCGTACCTGATCATCGCCACGCACCGGCTGTTCGCCGAGCTCGGCGACCAGGGTGGTGGCCAGGGCCCCGGGCTCGTCGCCGCGGGCGGTGGCGCTGCGAAAGGGTGTGGTCATAAACCGAGATGCTCCAGCATGCTGAGGGCCTCGTTGTCGTCGACCGGCAGGCCGGTGTGCACGTGCAGGCCGCCGTCTTCGGCGAAGACCAGGCGGGCGTGGTGGCGAGTGTCCAGTTCCTCCAGAAACCAGGCGATTTCGGAGGGGTGCACGGCATGCTGCCCGCGCGTCAGGTGGCGCACGAGGATGGCGTCCTCGCGTACGTCCAGAAACAGTGGCTGAGGGAGCTCCAGCGGCAGGATGTAAGTCTGCACCAGCCATTCCACCGGGGTGGGGCGCCGCCGCGGCAGCGGTCGGCTGTCCATGCGGAAGTGGCCCCCGCCGCCCGGCTGCTTGATCAGCTCCTCCAGCCAGTCTCCGTTGAAACCCTGGTGCACGATCAGCGAGCGTCCGTCGTAACGGCTGCGAAAGCGCTCCATCTGTTGGGCCGGCCGTGGCCCGAAGAGTCCGATCACGCCAACTCCGTCCTGTTGGTTAAAGCCCGAATCCTAGCGGAATGCCCGGCCTTGAACGAAAAAAGCCCCGCCGGAGCGGGGCTTGGGAACTTCTCTTGGGCTTGCGGATCAGCCGCGACGCGACAGCATCTCGTGGATGATCGGGGCCAGGATGACCTCCATCGCGAAGCTCATCTTGCCGCCCGGGACCACCAGGGTCTTGGGATCGGACATGAAGGAGTCCGGGATCATGTTCTGCAGGTACGGGAAGTCAATGCCGAGCTTCGCCGGATCCTTGAAGCTGATCACCACCATCGACTCGTCCGGGGTCGGCACCGCGCGGGCGATGAACGGGTTGGAGGTGTCCACCGTCGGCACGCGCTGGAAGTTGATGTCGGTGTAGCCGAACTGCGGGGTGATGTAGTTCACGTAGTCCGGCATGCGGCGCAGGATCGTGTCGACGATCGCCTCGGCGGAATAGCCGCGCTCGGCGTTGTCGCGGAAGATCTTCTGGATCCACTCGAGGTTCACGATCGGCACCACGCCGATACCCAGGTCCACGTGCTGCGCGGCGTCCACTTCGCCATTCACGACCAGGCCGTGCAGGCCTTCGTAGAACATCAGATCGGTGCCCGGCTGGATCTCTTCCCAGGGGGTGAACTCGCCCGGTCCAAGGTTGGTGCCAAGGCGCTCGTTGTGCTCGGCGGCCTCTTCGTCGGAGTGCAGGTAGTAGCGCTTCTCGCCCTGGCCGGTCTCGCCGTAAGTCTTGAACAGCCCCTCGATGCGATCGAACAGGTTGGCTTCGGGGCCGAAGTGCGAGAAGTGATCGTTGCCGTCGGCGGCGGCCTTCTGCATCGCCTCTTTCATTGCCTTGCGGTCATAGCGATGGAAGCTGTCGCCCTCGATCACAACCGGGCTGATCTGCTCGCGACGGAAGATGGACTCGAAGGAGCGCTTGACGGTGGAGGTGCCGGCACCCGAGGAACCGGTCACCGCAATCACGGGATGCTTCTGGGACATGGGATTTCTCCTTGCAAACGGGTTGCTAAAGGTTGCGTTTAACAGACTAGAAAATCAGGTTGAGCATGAACATGGCGACCACGGCGAACAGGATGGTCATGATGCCGCCCGCCTTCATGAAGTCCTTCACCCGATAGCCGCCGGGGCCCATGATCAGGGCGTTCACCTGGTGGGTCGGGATCAGGAAGGAATTCGAGGTGGCGATCGCCACGGTCAGCGCGAACACGCGCGGGTCGGCATCCATGCCCGCGGCCTGCGCGGCGATCGCGAAATTGATCGCCAGCGGCACCAGCAGCACGGTCGCGCCGACGTTGGACATGACCAGGGTAAAGAACGTGGCCAGGGCGAAGATCGTCGCCTGCAGGACCCAGGGCGGTACGGTGCCCAGCATGTCGAGCGTGTTCTGCGCGATCCAGGCCGCGGTTCCGGTGTTCTCCACCGCCATGCCCAGCGGGATCAGTGACGCCAGCAGGAAGACGGTCTTCCAGCTGACGGCGCGATAGGCGTTGTCGAGGCTGATGACGCCGGTCAGGATCATGCCCAGTGCGCCGGTCAGCAGTGCGACCGAGAGCATCAGGTCGGTGAACACGATCAGGCCCACGGTCAGCGCCAGGAAGAACAGCGCATGCGGCACCTTGGACGGTACCAGTTCCTCGCGCGGATAGTCCGACGTGATCACCACGAAATCGCGGTCCTGCTCCAGCCGGGCCAGCGATTCCCAGGTGCAGTGCACCACCAGGATATCGCCCGGCTCCAGGGGGATGTCGCGCAGCCCCTCGCCGTAGGTCTCGTTGCCGCGCTGGATGCGCATCACCGACAGGCCGTAGGTCTGGCGCATCGCCAGTTCGGTGACCGTCTTGCCGGCGAGGTTCGAGCCCGGCGCGATGGCGACCTCGGCGACGCCGGAACGCCCACTGTCCAGGGCGTTGGCGAACACGTCGAGATGGGTGCTGGGACGCTTGCGCGTGCCCTCGCACAGCTTTTCCATGCGTGACGGGCTGGCCAGCACGGCCAAGTGCGAGTTGGCCTGAATCTCGTAGCCGGTCCACGGTGCCATGCGCAGCTCGTCGCGCATGTAGGTGCCGACGATCGCGATCCCGGTCTCGCGCTCAATCTCGGCCACCGTGCGCCCAACCAACGGGTCGTTCTCCGGGACGAACAGCTCATGGATCTCGTAGGACAGGCCGTACACGCGCTGGAAATAGTCCTGTGCGCTCTCGCGCTGGGCCGACTTGGTCTTTACCGACGGCAGCACAAAACGGCCCAGCAGCACGAAGTAGACGATGGCGGTCGCCAGCAGGGCCAGCCCGATCGGGGTCACGTCGAACAGCTGGAACGGTTCCATGTCCGACGGCAGCAGGTCGTTCAGCAGGATCAGCGGGCTGGACCCGACCAGGGTGATGGTGCCGCCGACGATCGCGGCGAAGCCCATCGGCATCAGCAGGCGCGACAGCGGGATGTTCAGACGATTGGAGATGCGGCTCATCACCGGCATGAACAGCGCGGCTGCGCCGATGTTCTGCATGAAGCTGGAGATTACGCCGACGGTTCCGGAGACGGTCGGGATGATGCTTTTTTCGGTGGTGCCACCCACGCGCATGATGAACGCCGCCACCTTGTGCATCACGCCGGTCTTGTCCAGGCCGGCGCCGATAATCATCACCGCGATGATCGAGATCACCGCATTGGAGGCGAAGCCGCTGAACAGCTCTTCCTGGCCGACCAGCATCCCGAGTCCGGGCACCAGCGTCAGCAGGCCGAGCAGGACCATTACCGAGATCGCCGCCAGGTCGACCCGGATGATCTCGGAGACAAACAGGAAGATCGTGAACGCGAGCAGCGCAAGCACCACGATCATCTCGGTGGTCAGCGTAAGGTTTTCCATGTTCCAGTCGTGTCCTGAGGACCCGCGCCGGACGGCGCGTGGCCAGAAGCCGAAAAAGGGGACTCGTGCCGGGCGCAGGCGCCGAGGCGGGTCGGCGGAAACAGATTCCGCCTTTCCCTTGAAAGCGCGGGATTATTTCATCCCGCGGGCACGGACGCAAAAAATGCGCCGGCGTCGGGTTGGCGGTTCGGTCGGCGCGGGCCCGAGTGCTGGCGTTTGCCGGCATGTCGGTTATGCTTGGGAAAAAGTCCAGGTGGAGACCCCAGCATGTCCGAATCCGATGCCCCGATGTGCCGTTTCGAGACCATCGTCCTGGCGACGGATGGCTCCGAGTTCAGCGAATCCGCCGAGAATGTGGCGCTGGATCTGGCGCAGCGCTGTGGTGCGCGCCTGATCGTCGCACGGATTATCCGCACCGATACCCAGCACGATGCGTTGTCTCCGCCGCGCAGCCACGAGGCGAGCGTTGCCGGCCAGACCGATCTGGACGCGCTGGAAAAGCGCGCCCGCGAGGTGGGCATCGATGCCTCCATGATCCTGCGCCACGGGGTCGACCGGCACCAGGAGATCGTCGCCATTGCCGAGGAGTTCAAGGCCGGGCTGATCGTCATCGGCCGACGCGATCGCGGTGACCTCTCGCGCCTGATGGTGGGGGACGCCACGCGCAAGGTCGTGGGGCTCGCACCCTGCAACGTGATGATCGTCCCGCGCGGCGCCCAGGCGCCGCATCGCGGGCTTCTGGTGGGGACCGACGGCTCCGACCTTGGGGACCAGGCCGCGCGCGCCGCAATCGAGCTGGCCGGCTATTGCAAGCTTCCGATCACGATCGTGTCCGTGGCGGTCCCGGGGCAGAACGAGGAGCGGCGTCAGGAGGGCGTCCAGGCCATCCAGCGTCTGCAGGGCGAGGCCCGCGAGAAGGGGCTGGAGGCCGATGCGACCTTCGAGGAGGGGCGCCCCGAGGTTACCCTGCTGGAGGTCGCTGCGCGCGACCATCGCGATCTGGTGGTGGTCGGCAGCCACGGGCGTACCGGGCTCAAGCGTCTCCTGATGGGCAGCGTGTCCGAGCGCGTGATTGGCGGGGCTGACTGCCCGGTCCTGGTGGTCAAGAACGTCTGATCCGACCCGGCATCGCGCCGGGTATCATCAGGCGGGTTCGTCGGTGCGCCGGTAGAGCAGATCGGCGACCTTGTGGCCGCGTTGCTCCCCGCGCCGTTCGAACTTGGTCACCGGGCGTTCCGGTGGCCGGCCGGGAGCCGGGATCGGGCCATCCGGCACGAACCATGGCCGGCATTCCTCCAGCACCACCATCATGTGTTCGGCGTATTCGGCCCAGTCGGTCGCCAGATGCAGCCGCCCGCCCGGCCGGATGCGCGTCGCCAGGTGGCGCACGAAGGCCGGCTGGATCAGGCGCCGTTTGTGGTGGCGCTTCTTGTGCCAAGGGTCGGGGAAGAACACCTGCACGCAGTCCAGGCTGGCGGGCGTCAGGTAGTGCTCCAGCAGTTCCACCGCATCGATGTCGCTGACGCGCACATTGGTCAGGCCGCGCTGCTCCACCTCGCGCAGCAGATGTCCGACCCCCGGCCGGTGCACCTCGGTACCGATGAAGTCGCGTTCCGGCTGGTTCGCGGCCTGCTCGGCCAGGCTCTCGCCGTCCCCGAAGCCGATCTCCAGCGTCACGGGTGCCGTGCGCCCGAAAACGGAAGTCAGGTCCAGCGGTGCCGCGGGTGTCGGTAGCTGCAGGCCAAAGCGCGGAAACAGGTCGTCCAGTGCCCGCTGCTGGCCCGGCGTCAGCCGGCCCTCGCGGCGCACGAAGCTGCGGATACGGCGGTAGAACGGCTTGTCGTCCGCTTCGGCGTTGGCGTGGTCGCTCATGCTCAGCTGAAGAACAGGCCGGTCTGCGGCGAGGAGGCCGAGGCGTAGCGCCGCGGCGCCATGCGCCCGGCGCGAAAGGCCTGGCGCCCGCCGATGATCGCGTGGCGCATCGCCGAGGCCATCAGCACCGGGTCGTCGGCGGCGGCGATGGCGGTGTTCATCAGCACGCCGTCGCAGCCCAGCTCCATTGCGATCGCGGCGTCCGAGGCGGTGCCGACCCCGGCATCCACCAGCACCGGAACCGAGGCGTTCTCCACGATCTCGCGGATGTTGTAGCGATTCTGGATGCCCAGGCCCGAGCCGATCGGCGCGGCCAGCGGCATGATCGCCAGGCAGCCGATGTCTTCCAGGCGCTTCGCCAGCAGCGGGTCGTCGGTGGTGTAGACCATCACGTCGAAGCCCTCGGCCACCAGCGTCTCGGCGGCCTTCACGGTCTCGAAGACGTCCGGGTACAGGGTCTTCTCGTCACCCAGGACCTCCAGCTTCACCAGGTTGTGGCCGTCGAGCAGCTCGCGTGCCAGGCGGCAGGTGCGGATCGCATCCTCGGCATTGAAGCAGCCGGCGGTATTCGGCAGCAGCGTGTAGCGCTCCGGCGAGATCACGTCCAGCAGGTTGGGTTCGTCCGGGTTCTGGCCGATGTTGGTGCGGCGGATGGCGACGGTCACGATCTCCGCGCCGCTCGCCTCGATGGCATCGCGGGTCTGGTCGAGATCGCGGTACTTGCCGGTCCCCACCAGCAGGCGGGAGGTGAACTCGCGCGTGCCTACGCGGAACAGGTCGTCGGCGGACGCGGCCGATTCGGTCATGGTCATTCCTTCGTTGAAAAGTGGTCGCAGGCCGGGCGGCTGGGCAATCTAGCCGCCCCCGATTGCCTGCACGATCTCCACGCGATCCCCGGGTTTCAGGGGATGGGCCGCGTGCTCGCTGCGCGGGACCAGCTCTTCGTTCACCTCCACCGCCAGACGGCGACCGCCAAGGCCGCGTGCCTCGATCAGCGCGGCCAGGGTGGCCTCGCGATCATCGGGGAGTTCAAAGGGTTCGCCGTTCAGCTGAATCTGCATGGTTCTTCGACTGCTCAGTTTACCGTTGAGCCGGAGGCCGACAAGGCCTACAATCGGCGGCGCAAGCGGGTGTAGTTCAATGGTAGAACGGGAGCTTCCCAAGCTCTTAATGTGGGTTCGATTCCCATCACCCGCTCCATTCTATCAGGCTTCCCGGCCTCACCGGTCCCCGGAAAGCGGGATATGGACTTGCTCCAGATCCCTGTTATATCGTCGGAATCATGAACATCGACTCCAACAACCCGGATCTGCTCTCGGTCCACGCCGCGCGCGAAATGCTGCGCGAGCACGCGATCTCCCCGACCGAGCAGCGCGTCGAGATTGCCCGCGTGATGTTCGCCCGCCATCAGCACCTCAGCGCCGAGCAAATCCTCGGGCAGCTAATGCGGCATGCCTCGCGGGTGTCCAAGGCCACGGTGTACAACACCCTGAACCTGTTCGCCGAGAAGGGGCTGGTGCGCGAGGTTGTGATTGATCCGGCCAAGCTGTTCTACGACTCCAACCTGAATCCGCATCACCACCTATTCCATACCGATACCGGGCAACTGGAAGACGTGGATCCGGCGCGGATCGACATCTCCGATCTGCCCGCCCTGCCGGAAGGCAAGGAACTCGAGGGTGTGGACGTCGTCTTCCGCGTGGGCCGCCGCCGCTCCTGAGCCGGTGATCGGTCGATTGTCCGGGCTCGCCGGATTGTGGTCGGCACCGGCCCTCGCTATCATGTCGCGCTTCGCCGGTGTAGCTCAGTTGGTAGAGCAATCGATTCGTAATCGATAGGTCGGAGGTTCGACTCCTCTCGCCGGCACCAAACTTGCTGTCATCGTCGGACCAAGGGGACGATGACAGACCAGAGCCAGGGACAGGTCCGCCCTATTCGGACCATCGGAAGGGCGGTGTGGGTAGCACCGCCCTTCTTTTTTGCGTCCCCCGCTCGAATGTCGAGGCGTACTGCCAGGTGGCACGTACTGACTGGCTACAGGCGGCATGTAGAAGCCACCCGGTCCTTTACTATCCCATATCGGAATCCCCAGTCAAGCAAGGGTTTGC